>DATCLN010000068.1:0-19103 GCA_036563895.1 Paenibacillaceae bacterium | reverse complement strand
GAGAGTCCTGGCCGGCGAAGAACTCATCGTGTACGGCGACGGCGAGCAGACCCGCGATTTCATCTACGTGGGAGACGTGGCGGATGCCGTCTACCGGGCCGCCTTGTCCGATCTGTCCGGCGTGTACAACCTCTCCACGGGAACGGAAACCTCCGTGAACGACCTGGCGGATGCCATCGCCAATCTGCACGGCGTACCGGTTCCGAAGGTCCACCGGGACCCCCGTTTCGGGGAGATCCGGCGTTCGGCCCTCGATTCCTCGCGGCTGCGCCGGGATCTGGACTGGGCCCCGCGGTATTCCCTTGAGGAAGGGTTGGCCAAAACGTACGAGTGGTTCCGGGACCAGATGCGCAAATCGTCCCGAGCCGCCGGGAAATCCAAAGGCGTTGGAGTTGGAGTGCGGATTCGGCGCTTTTTCGGCAGGGTCGCCCCGTTTCTGGAACACGCCGTAGTGTTCGCGCTTGTCGCCTGGCTCATCCTTGCCCAGCCGTCATGGGCGGCCGCCTTTCCCGATCTGAAGCTGCTGTACATCGTGCTGATGGGCGTCCTGCTCGGCTGGGCGCATGCCGCCGTCGCCGTCGCGCTGTCCTGGGGACTTCATGTGTATGACCTGCTGGTTTCGGGACGGAATCTGCTCGTGCTCGTTCACGATCCCAACTTTTTCTTCCAGCTGGCAGCTTATCTGATCGTCGGTCTTGTAACCGGGTACGCCATCGAACGGAAAAAACGCGCGCTGAAACAGCAGGAAGAGCAGGCCGCGGCGCTCGAGGAACGGTACCGCCTGCTGCGGGAGGTATACGACGAAACCCGGGTCCTGAAAGACGAATTGTACGAACAGATCCTGAACCACCGGGAAAGCTTCGGCAAGATCCGCGCGGCGACACGGGCGCTGGAAAGCCTGGAGCCGGAAGTCATCCTCACTTCCCTGGCCGGCGCCGTCGAAAACGTCCTGCGCACCGAAAGTGTAGCCGTTTACATAACGGGCCGGTTCGGCGAACCGCTGCGCCTTGCGGCCCGGTCCGCCGGCTGTGACGCTCCTCCCGTTTTGCAGGCCGAGACGTCCCCCTGGCTTCGCCGGTTGCTGGAAGAACGCCTGGTGTTTGTCAATCGCGAGCTGCACCCCGAAGCCCCCCTGATGGCCGCTCCGGTGGAGGACGGCCGGACGGTTCGGGCGGTGATCGCCGTGTTCGATCTGCCGTTTGCGCGCATGTCCCTTCATTACCGGCTTCTGTTGGCCCAGACCGCGGATCTGGCTTCTTCCGCCTTGCGCCGCGCCGTCCTCCATGAGGAGGCGACAAGCGAACTTCGGCGCGTCGCGGGCACCGATGTGCTGAAGCCGCAGGCGTTCGCGGCCCTTCTCGAGCATCGGCGGAATCTGCGCGAGAAGCACGGCATGGGGTACGCGCTGCTGAAGGCGGAGCTTCCCGAAGAAGCCGCGGCCGGAACGGGAAGCGCGGCATGGGTCCGCACGGCGCAGAAAATCGCCCCGCACCTGCGCCAGACCGACTTCTTGGGGTGCGATTGGCAGGGACGGCTCCTGGTGCTGCTCTCCGACCTGGACGCCCGGGAAACCGCCGACCTGATCGCCCGCATCGAGGCCTTGGGTGTCCGGCTCTCACCCGCGGAAGAGGGGATGCGCCATGCCGGATGATCCTCTCTTGTGGCTGAGCGGTTATGGGGGATATGTCGCAATCTCAGCCGTGTTGCTCGCCTGGTTTTACCGGCGGGACTTAAAAGCTTGGGCGGTCCGGTTCGTGTTTGCCGCGGCTTTGCCGGTCGCCGGTTTGCTGATCGCCGGGCCCCGTCCGGCGGGCAAAAACGCGGCGCCCGGGAAAGCCGTTTCGCGGGGGAGGGCAGAATCGCCGGGTGGACTTGCCCTTCCCGAGGACGCTTTTTTGACCGCCGATCTCAAGGTGCCGGATGACGAGACCCGCTTCCATCTGGACCGGGCGAAGAACGCCCGCGCGAGGGACGCGGTGCCCCTGGAGGAGGCGCTTCTGGCCGCCGACGTGCCGATCCGGCGCCGCATGCTGCTGTCCCTCCTCGGCCGCGAAACGCCCATCGATCCGGATCTGCTCGCCCTTGCGGCGCGCAACGACGATACGGAAACGTCGCACTACGCCGTCAGCGTTGTTCTGGAGCGCCGGCGCAAGGGGACCCTGGCGGTGCAGGAATGGTCCGCCCGGTATGAGGCGGACCCGTCCGATCCCGGCGCGATGCGGGCCTACGCCGCCGCGCTCAAGGAAATCCTCGCCGGCGGGTTTCTGGATCCCGTTTCCCGGCGGGAATTTCGGCTGAAGCTGGCGGAAGTGCTTCAGCGGTTGGTTGACACGGACCCGGACGCCTGTCGCTACTATCCGGATCTGATCGAAACCGAGCTTGCGCTGCGCCGCCACGAACGCGCCTCGGAGCTGGCGGAGGAATTCGTCCGGCGCTTCCCGGAGAAGGAAGAGGCCTACCTGGCTTTGCTCCAGACGGGGTACGCGCGGCGGTCGATGGAAGCCATCCGTGACGCCCTGAACCGGCTGATCGGGGCCCCGGTCCGCCTGTCCGGCGACGCGCTGGCGGCGGTCCGTTTCTGGCTGGGGGGTGCGGACGATCCGGTCGTTACGTCTCGGCAGTGAAGTGTACATCATCCTGTTCGCCGTCCTGCTCCTTGGTTTCTCCTTTCGCATTGCCACTTCCGGAGCGTTGTCCCCATTCCGGCATGACGAGGAACTCCTCCGGCAGTTTTCCGCCTGGAAAGCCGACGGTGCACATGTTCCGGCACCCGAAGGTCCGCCCATCTGCGCGGTCTACCGGTCCGACGAAAAACCGAGCCTAAACGTGCAGAAGCATCTGGAACGCGTGCTCGCCTACATGAAAAAACCGGTCCGGTCCATCGACGTCTTGCGGGAACCGCTGGACCCGGCGGGGTGCGAGGCGGTGATCGCCAGCGTACGGCAGCTTGAACAGCTCGGCGATCCCATCCGGCTGGCGGCTTATGCGGAAAACGGCGGATCCATCATGATTACGCTGCCGCCGGAAATCAATGACGCGTTTTACCAATGGTACAGGAAATTGGGAATCATCAACTTCGGCCGGTATGACACCAAACCGGGCGTGGAACTGACCGGAAACGTCCTGATCGGCGAGACAGGCCTCCGCATCGCGGGAGAAACGTTCGCGAACTGGTCCCTGGAGGTGGAGCTGGATCCGGAGAGCCGGCTGCTCGTCCGGTCGGCGGACGGCAATCCGCTTCTGTGGGAGCGCGCCTACGGACGGGGCAAAGTGATGGTGTTCAACGGCACGATGCTGGAAAGCAAGTCCAGCCGCGGACTCCTGGCGGGCGCCGTCAGCATGCTCGTGCCCGATTTCCTCTATCCGGTGTTCGGCAGCAAGGTCGTCTTTCTCGACGATTTTCCGGCGCCGCTGAGACCCGGCACCACGGAGGACATCTACAGATTGTACAAGCGTGACATTCCGGCGTTCATCCGGGAGATCTGGTGGCCGGACATGCTGCGGATCGCCCAGCAGCACGATCTGGTGTACACCGCGGTGCTGATTCAGAGTTACAACAACCGCGTGGAACCGCCGTTCGAGGAGCCCGTGGACGAAGATGTGCGGGGACTGGCCACATTCGGAAGGGAAGTGCTGCGCGGCGGCGGGGAAATCGGCCTGCACGGCTACAATCACCAGTCGCTGGAAAACCGCCGCAGCGTGTACGACTACAATGTCTGGCCCGGCATCGAACCGATGCGGGAGTCCATCGGGGAGGCGCTTCGCCATCTGCAGCGCGCTTTCCCGGATTACCGGCCGTTCACGTACGTGCCCCCGTCCAACGTGCTGAGTCCCGACGGACGGGAAGCGCTGAAACAGGCCTGGCCGGAGCTGGCCGTCATCGCTTCGCTTTACGTCGAAGACGCCCAAGACATCGCTTACGTGCAGGAATTCGAAGTGGCTCCGGACGGCATCGTGGAGATGCCCCGCGTCACCACCGGCTATGGGGAGAACGATTATTTCCGGTGGGTGGAGGCGAACGTGATCACGCTGCACGGCTTCTTTTCCCACTTCATCCATCCGGACGACGTGCTTGATCCGGAAAGAAACCTCGGGGAATCGTGGGACCGGCTCCGGGAGCTGTTTGCGGAAGACATGGCCCGTGTCCGGCGCACCCATCCCTGGCTTAAGCCTGTGGGCGCGGCGGAAGCGGCGGCGGACATGGTCCGGACGCTGACCGGACGCCTCGTCCTGAAACGGGAGGGCCCGGTCCTGCGGGCGGAGTGGGAACCGGAACCCGCGGGAACGCTGGATTTCATCCTGCGGACCGGACGGGCCCCCAAACGGACGGAAGGCGCGACGGCCGTCCGGATCGACGAAGGGGTCTATCTGATCCAGACCGGGTCCGCCCGGTTTGCCATCGAATGGGAGGAGTAGAACGGATGCGCATCTGCCTGATCGCCGAAGGATCCTATCCCTACGTAACCGGGGGAGTGTCCAACTGGATCCAAACCCTTGTCACCAGCATGCCGGAACACGAATTTGTGCTTCATACCATCGGCGCCCACGAATCCCAGCGGGGGCAGTTCCGGTACGAACTTCCGGCCAATCTGGCCGCCGTGCACGAGACGTTTCTGGCCCCCCATTCCTTCTCCCGGAAGCGGTGGGGACGCCTGATCCGCCTGACGGAACGGGAGAAGGCGGCCCTGGCCGGCCTCCTCGGATGCGGCGGCACCCGGCCGGAACAGGCGGAGGAAGGCGTCCCGACGCCCGTCGATGAGGTGGATTGGGAGGCGCTCTTCGGCCTGTTCCGTTCGCGGCGCCTGCGCCACCCCGCCGATTTTCTGGCCAGCCGGGATTTCCTCGATCTCCTGGTCGTTTCGGGCGCCGAAAGATACGGCCACATTCCGCTCACCGAACTGTTCTGGTCCGTCCGGTCCATGCTGCTTCCCCTCATCCTGACGCTTCGGCAGCACGTCCCGAAGGCCGATCTGTACCACGCCGTCACCACGGGCTACGCGGGCGTTTTCGGGGGACTGGCCAGCCATATGTACGGCAGGCCCCTCGTGGTGACCGAGCACGGGATCTATTCGCGGGAACGGGAAGAAGAAATCCTCAAGGCGGACTGGGTGCGGGAACATCTGAAGGAACTGTGGATCGAGCACTTTTACCGCCTTTCGGCCTGCGCCTACCGGTACGCCGACCGGGTGCTGACGCTGTTTGAGCGGAACCGCGAGATCGAAATCGAGCTCGGCTGTCCGCCGGAAAAAACCGCCATCGTCCCGAACGGCATCGACGTCGATGCGTACGACAACCTTCCCTCCGCGCCGCCGGACGGCCGGTTCCGCATCGGCGCCATCGTGCGGGTCGTCCCGATCAAGGACATCAAGACGATGATTCTCAGCTTCGCGCTGATCAAACGGGAAATGCCGGAAGCGGAACTTTACATCATGGGGCCGATGGACGAAGGCGGCGGGTACGAGGAGGAATGCCGCCGGCTCGTCGAATCCCTGGGCCTTTCGGATGTGCATTTCACCGGCCAGGTGAATGTCCGCGAGTGGCTGGGCCGCATGGATCTGCTCATGCTGAACAGCGTCAGCGAAGGACAGCCGCTCGCCGTGCTGGAAGGGATGGCGGCCGGACTGCCGTGGGTGGTGACGGACGTCGGCGATTGCCGCGGGTTGGTGGAAGGAAACGGCGACGGGCTGGGCCCGGCAGGCATCGTCGTGCCGGTCATGCATGTGGAGCGGATTGCCGACGCGGCCATACGGCTGGGCCGGGACCCCCGGCTGCGGGCGGAAATGGGCCGCAGCGGCCGGGAGAGGGTGCGGCGGCTGTATACGCGGGAACGCTTCATCGACGAATATCGCCGGTTGTATGCCGAGCTGGGGGAGGCGGAAGCATGGCGGGCATCGGCTTCGAACTGAAAAGACTGTACCGGAAGGAAGGGGTTCTCGCCCAGCTCCGGGCGCACGCCTATGCCATCTCGGTGGCCGTCGGGCCGATGCTGCTGGCTATGGCCCAGATCCTGGCCCTGCTCGCCCTCATGACGGTGAACGGCGCGTCTCTCATGGAGCGGGAGCTGTTTCTGGCCACGGCGATATACGCGTTCATTTTCTCGCTGCTGTTGACCGGCGGACTGACCATGGTGCTTTCCCGCTTTTTGGCGGACCGGCTGTTTCACCGGGACTACGTCCATCTGTCGTCCTCCTGGCACGGCGCCGCCGCGCTGGGCCTGGCCGCCGCGTTCGTCGCCGCATGGCTGTTCCTCTGGCGGGCGGAGACCACCCTCTGGCACAAGGCGGCCGCGTATCTGCTTTTCGCGGAGCTCACCGTTCTCTGGGTGCAAAACGTGCATTTGACCGTGCTCAAAGCGTACCGGAGAATCGCCCTGCACCAGTTGGCCGGCGCGCTCACGTCGCTGGCCGCCGCCTGGCCGCTTTTTGTCCTGGCTCCGGAAACCGGAGCGGCCGGCGCGATCGCCGCGATGGACGCCGGTATGTTCATCGTGTTGCTCTTCACCGCGCGGTATTGCGGGAAAGCTTTTCCCCCGGCGGACAGCAGCCGGTACGGGGCTTTTCTCGCCTATTTCCGGAGGACGCCTTCGCTGTTTTGGACGGGGATGTTCCTTTACGGAGGCGCGTTTGTCCATCTGTTCGTGTATTGGTCGGGGCCGGAAGCGAGGGAGATCGCCGGCGCGTTCCGCGTGTCGCCGTTCTTCGACCTGCCTTCGTTTTACGCCTTCCTGACGGTGGTGCCCACCCTTGTGACGTTTGTCGTATCGGTGGAGACGCACTTTTACGAAAAATTCCGCGACTACTACCGGAACGTGCTGGGCGGCGGCACGCCCCGCGACATCGCGAAGGCGAAGGAAGACATGCAGAGGGCGCTCGTGCGGGAGATCCGGTTTGCGATGGAAGTGCAGCTCATGTTCACGGTGCTCGCGCTGGCGCTGGGCGTGAAGCTCCTGCCGCTCACCGGTTTCACCGCCCGGCAGCTGGATCTGTTCATCACGCTGGCGCTGGGCTACTACCTGTACATCATCGCGTTTGTGCTGGTGATGATCCTGCTCTATTTCGACGACCGGAGGGGCGCGCTGACGATCGCCGCGGGGTTTGCCGCCGCCAACGCGGGGCTGACGCTGTGGTCGATGGATGGGGCGCTTGACGGGCTGGGCCTGATCATCTCCGCTTTCCTGGCGCTGATGGCGGCTCTCGTCCGCCTGATTCACCTGCTCCGGCATCTCGATTACCGCACCTACTGCTCCCAGCCGGTCGGGCCGGGTCCGCAGCGGAAAGGGCGGCGGAAGGGAGGCCCGGCGTCGGGCATGTTCATGGTCCTTGCCGCTTGCGCGCTGCTTACGGCCGGCTGTTCGTCCCAATCCGGCCCGTCCGCGCAGGCGACGGAGCCGCCGCCCGGCATCATGACGGCGGGCCTGAAGGAAGACAAACGGCTGTATGAACGGGACGACGACCAGTCGGTGCGCACGCTGTACGTGACGGTGCTGCCCGACCGCCGCGGCGGCCCGGATCCGCTGACCTGGTATAAGCTGAACCGGGTCCGGGATCGCATGGAAGAAGGCGCGCTGGACATCATCCTGCAGGAAGGCGAGCCGGGCGGCGGCGGGCCGAAGCCGGGGATGTTCGGGTTCGCCGCGACCGAAGCCAACGGGCGGATTGAACTCAGGGGCGGCTCATCCCGATACGAACCCCAGCGCAATTACAGGATCAAGCTGAACAGGCAGGCCGGGCTATGGAACGACCAGCGGGTGATCAACCTGAACAAGCACATTTTCGACCCCGTCCGCATCCGCAACAAGCTCAGCTTCGACCTGTTCGAACAAATGCCGGACATCGCCAGCCTGCGCACGCAGTTTGTGCACCTCTTTGTCCGGGACCTGTCGGAGGGCGCAAAGGACGCGCCGTTTGAGGACTACGGCCTGTACACGCAGGTGGAGCAGCCGAACCGCATGTTTCTGCGCAACCATCTGCTGGATCCGAACGGGTATCTGTACAAGGCGGCCGATTTCGAATTTTTGCGGTATCCGGACGAGCTCAAGGACGAAAACGACCCGGACTACGACCGGGCGCTTTTCGAGACGCGCCTGGAAATCCGCGGGAGGGAAGAGCACGGGCGGCTGCTCGCCATGCTGGAGGATGTGAACAACCCGTCGATCCCGATCGCGGAAGTCATCGAGCGGCATTTCGATCTGGACAACTACCTGACCTGGATGGCGGCCAACCTGCTCATGGACAACATGGACACGACCGCGCAAAATTTTTTGCTTTATTCGCCGCTGAACCAGACCAAATGGTATTTCCTGCCCTGGGATTACGACGCCGCCTGGGAATGGCCCCGCGCCTACGAATATTCGGCCCCGTACGAGGGCGGACTGAGCAATTACTGGGGGAGCGTGCTGCACAACCGGTTCTTCCGCAGCACGGAGCATGTGCGGCTCTTGCAGGAAAAAATGGAGGAGCTGTACGCCTCGGCGATCAACGAAACCGCGGTGGCGGAACGCGTGGCCGCTTACCGGCGCACGGTGGAACCGTTTTTGCGGCGGGAGCCGGACGTGTATTATCTGCCGGTGGAGGCGGATCGCCTCGAGGAGGCTTTCGAGCTCCTTATGGGCGTGCCGTCGCGCGCCATGGAACGTTTCAAGGCTGATCTGGAGGTCCCCAAGCCTTTCTTTCTCGGCGATCCGGAGCCGCTCGGAGAAGGGACGTACCAATTTTTCTGGGACCCGTCCTTTGATTTGCAAGGGGACGATCTGGTCTACGAATGGTCCCTCGCCAGGGACCCGCAATTCACCGACTCCGTGCGCCGCGTCCAGGGAATCCGGGAGACTTCGCTCATTGTGGACGGGCTGTCTCCCGGCGTGTATTTCTGGAAGGTCGTGGTGACCGATGCGGCCGGGCATTCGCAGATTCCGTTCGACCGTTTCCAGGATGCGGACGGGCGCCTCCATTACGGGGTTCGGGAATTTTTTGCGCACGAGTGACAGCGGGGTGACGGAACATGCAATTTATGGGCCGGAAATTGCGCCATGAGTTGAAATATTACCTTCATCCGCACACCTACGCGGACCTCCGCCGCCGGGTCGCCGTCCTGTTTCCGCGGGATCCCCATTCCGTCTGCGCCGACGGGTATTCGATCCGCAGCCTCTATTTCGACGGGCCGCACGACCACGCCCTGTCCGACAAGAAGAGCGGCATCTTCAGCCGGGAAAAATTCCGCATCCGCATCTACAACGGCTGCGACCGCTTCATCCGGCTGGAGCGGAAAAGCCGCTACGGCGAATGGGTGAGCAAGGAATCGGCGCCGCTCACGCGGGAGGAATACGACCGGCTCCTGGCCGGGGACGGATTGTTCCTGGAAACGGGACCGAAACTGTATCGCGATTTCTATGACGCCATCGCCCGCAGAGGGTACAAGCCCTCCGTCATCGTCGATTACGTGCGGGAAGCCTATTTCTGCGAGCCGGGCGGGGCCCGCATCACCTTCGACAAGCGCCTGTCCGCCGCGGTCAACACGACGGACCTGTTCGATCCCGGCATGGTCACCGTGGAAACCCTGGAGCATTCGCTGACGATCATGGAAATCAAATACGGCGCGTATCTGCCGGAATTCGCGCGGCGGCTCGTGCAGGCGGACATGCGGCGCGCGGCCATCTCCAAATACGCCATTTGCAGGGACTATTTCTTGCGACACCATACCTTTGCATGAAAGGGTGCATGAAAAGGTGCCTTCCGGTCATGGGGAAGTCTTTACGTTCCAGGATCTGCTTGATCTGTTCAAGCAGGGCGAGCTCGCCCTCGATTCCTTCCGCAGCGTGTCCTACTTCGACATGGCGCTGGTGCTGCTGTGCTCGCTATGCATCGGCTTGTTCATCCATTGGGTGTACCGATTCACCTTTCGAGGCGTGGTGTACAGTTACAACTACAACGTGTCCTACGTGCTGATGACGATCATCACCGCGCTTGTCATCATGACGATCAGCTCCAACCTTGTGCTTTCCCTCGGCATGGTCGGCGCGCTCAGCATCGTCCGTTTCCGCACCGCGGTCAAGGACCCGCTGGACATCGTCTACATGTTCTGGGCCATCGCCGCCGGCATCACCGCCGGGGCCAAGCTGTACCCGGTCGCGCTGATCGGCTCCGCCTTCATCGGCCTCGTCCTTTTCTGGGTATCCCGCAAAAAAATCCGCCACCAGCCGTTCCTGCTCATCGTCCGCTATACGGAAGAAGCGGCGGACGCCGTGCGGGAGCGCCTCGCGAAGCTCCCCTACACGCTGAAGGGAAAAACGGTGCGAAAAGATTACATCGAACTGACGGCGGAACTGAAGCTTCGGGACGACAACACGGCGTTTCTGGGCGACCTGGCGGCCATCGACGGGGTGGTGGACGCGTTGCTCGTCAATTATCGCGGGGATTACGCGCAGTAGGCCGATTTTATGCTACAATAGGGGACGAGCTTAAGGGAGAAGAGTGGCGAAGCCGCCGTGCGCGTGTCGAACGTGCTGGAATTTACGGAAAACCACCGGTTTGTCGCATACCGCGATTTTGCCCTGAGCGCGCTGGACCGCAAAGTTCTCGCCCTGCTGTACCAGCCGCTGGCCGGATCGCTGGCCGTGTCTTTCTATCTGCTGCTGTACCACCGGCTTGGCGAGGACGAGATCGGCTATACGCCGCCGGATCAGCAGCGCGGGCTGTTTCTCGGCCTCGGCCTGGATCCGGGCCTGGACGGCCGGCGGCGGCTGATCGAAGCGTCGTCCCGGCTGGAAGCCGTGGGATTGCTCAGGGTCTACCGGCGTTACGACCCGGTGACGGAAGAGACGCTGTACGAATACGAGCTTCGGCCCCCGCTGCCGCCCCACCGTTTTTTTGCCCACCCGTATCTCACGCTGCTCCTGCGGGACCGTATTGGTAGATACGCGCATCTCGAGCTGCACAAGGCTCTGGAACCCGATCCGCCCGCCGATCTGGACCGGTTTTTGAGCCGGGAGGACGTGTCCGTGCCGCCCGCGGAAATGTTCAGGCTGGGCAAGGGCGCGGGCGAACGCCCGGAACCGGACGCCGCCGATCCCTTCGCGGAAGCGGCCGCCGCGCGGGAGGACGGACCGGAAGTGCCGGAGCGGATCCGCCACGCCGACATCCTGTTCCGTTTTCCGCGCGGATCGGCGAACCGAAAATGGGTGGAGCGGCTCCGCCACATGCCGGAAGCGATGGCCAGAATCAATTACCTCGCCTACAAATACGAGCTCAACGCGCCGGAAATCTGCCGCCTGCTGGACGAGGACGGCGCTTTCCGGGAGGACGGGCGGCCGGATTGGGACCTGCTCGACCGCCGCGCCCGGGAGATGTACCGGCAGGACCGCAAGCGGGAAAAGGAGCGCGCCATCCGGCTCGCCCGTTTGAGCGCGGCGGAGAAGGAATCCGTGGAGGATACGGCGGAGGAACCGGGCTTGCCGGAAGCCGCGGGGAAAGCGGAATACGGCTCCGCCGCGGGAGGCGCGGAGACCGCCGCCGTCCCGGAGGCCGCGGAGCCGGGCCTGGAGGTGCCGAAGCGGTTTCCCTCCGCCATTTCGCAGCAGGCGTACAACGACCTGCTGCGCCATCAGCCGTGGACGCGGGTGCTCAAGCTCTTTTTCCCGGGGGCGGTGCCGGACCCGTTTTTGCGCATTTTCGAGAAAATCGACGCGGCTTACCGGCTGCCGGAACCGGTGATCAACGTTCTGATCCATTACGTGATGAGCATGGACGAAACGCAGCGGCTGTCCGAGCCGTTCATCGACGCCATCGCCGCCAACATGCTGGCCAAGGGGATCGCCACCTACGAAGAGGCAGTGGCCTACGTCCGCGGGCAGGAAAAGCTGCGCGAGGTGTTGGAGCGCAGAACCGGTGACGGGGCCGTCCGCGGGGAGCGGGCGGGCGCCGAAGGCAAGCGCGCCGGAGGACGGGGAAGGTCCGCGGGCCGCAAGCCCGACATGCCGGTGGTGGAGGATGACGGACCGGAGCGGGAAATGACGCCCGAAGAGCTGGCGAACCTGTACGAACTGGCGCGAAAATTCAAGGAGCGGACCCGGGAGCAGGGCTGACGGGCCGTAAACAATTCCGCCCACGATTCCGATAACGATTCCGGTGCCATCCGGAAGATGCGTGCCGTGAACGGAACGGGACGGACAAGCGGGGAGGGAAGCGGTGTGCAATCGATGGGCGAGCTGCTTCGCCGCTGGACCGGAGCGGAGCTGCCCCGGGATGCCGGCAGGCTGGCGGAACGGGTGCTGTCCGATCCGCTGGTGGACGAGCTGCGCCGGCGTTACCCCGGCCTGGACGACGAAACGCTGCGCGGCAACGTGAACCGGCTGTACCAGTACATACGGGAATCCCGCAATTGCCGCGAATGCCCCGGCCTGCAGGAATGCCCCAACGATCTTCCGGGCCACTACACCCGCATCGCCTGCACGCCGCAGGGCGGAGGGTGGCAGCTGTTCGACCTGAAGACGCCGTGCGCCAAATGGGAAGCCTACGAGCGGCAGCGGCAGATCCTCAGCCGCATCACGAGCTTTTACGCCAATCTGGAGCAGTTTGGTGAATTCGACCCGGTGGAAATGATCGAGCGCGACCGGAAGCGCCGGCCCGCCGTCCATCAGGTGCTGGCCTACATCGACAGGACGGTGAAGGACGGGCTGCAGAAAAAAGGGCTGTACCTCATGGGCGGTTTCGGCACGGGGAAAACCCATCTGGCCGTCTACCTGCTGCGCGAGCTGAGCAAAAGCGGCTTTTCCGGCGTCATCGTCTACATGCCGGAATTCGTCGAGGACGCCAAGGCGCTGATGCTGGAGCCGCAGAAGCTGAAAGAGACCCTGGAGCTGATGAAGGAAACGGACATTCTGGTGTTTGACGACATCGGCGCGGAAAATCTGACGCCCTGGGTGCGGGACCACGTGCTGGGCGCCATCCTGAACGCCCGCATGAACCGCAAGCCGACGTTTTACACCTCCAATCACGACCTGGACGCGCTGGAACGGCATTTCAGCTTCACCCACAAGGAGGGGGAAGAGCTCCACAAGGGTCGCCGTTTGATGGATCGCATCCGGCCTTACGTCGACGTGATTCTCGTCAGCGGCCAAAACCAGCGGGAAGCGGTCCGGCCGCCGGAGTGAACCGTGCACCGCCGATCCGCCCGGGCATATGATGGGCCGGGGCGGAATTTTTTTGCTTGACACCGGATGGGGCGGTTGGTTAAGATGAAAATACCAACTAAACAGGTAGGAATAATGCAACTTTGACGACCGGACCACCGGAGCAAAGGCAAATCCGCCTGGTACGCCTTCATCCCAAGTTCCGAGAGGTGTTTGTCGCCATGAAAAAAACGCGAGCATGGCTTCCTGCGGTGCTTTCGGTCGTCCTTGTCAGCGCGGTGCTGGCCGCCTGCGGCAGCAGACCCCCGACGGATCCCGCGGCCGGCGGTTCTTCCGGAACGGGCGCGAAAAAGGCCGTGGAATTGCTCAACGTGTCCTACGACCCCACGCGGGAACTGTACGAAGAGTTCAACAAGGCGTTCGCCGCCCATTGGAAAGCCGAGACGGGACAGGACGTCACCATCAAGCAGTCCCACGGCGGTTCCGGCAAGCAAAGCCGTTCCGTCATCGACGGCCTGGAAGCCGACGTCGTGACGCTGGCCCTGGCCTACGACATCGACGCCATCGCGGAGTACGGGCTGCTCCGGGCGGACTGGCAGCAGCAATTTGAGCACAACAGTTCTCCCTACACGTCGACCATCGTCTTTCTGGTGCGGAAAGGCAACCCGAAAGGGATCGACGACTGGGATGACCTGATCCGGGACGGCATCCAGGTGATCACGCCGAATCCGAAGACATCCGGCGGCGCGCGCTGGAACTACCTGGCCGCCTGGGGTTTTGCCGAACGGTTGTACGGGGGCGACGAGGAGAAAGTCAAGGAATTCGTGAAAAAGCTGTACCAGAACGTGCCGGTGCTGGATTCGGGGGCGCGCGGAGCGACGACCACCTTTGTGGAACGGGAAATCGGCGACGTCCTGCTGGCCTGGGAAAACGAGGCGCACCTGGCGCTGAAGGAATACGGCGACAAGTTTGAAATCGTCACCCCTTCCTTAAGCATCCTGGCCGAGCCGCCGGTGGCCGTGGTCGACAAGGTGGTCGACCGGAAGGGCACCCGCGAAGTGGCGGAGGCGTATTTGCGGTATCTTTACACCCCCGAGGGGCAGGAGATCGCGGCGAAGAATTTTTACCGGCCCCGCCTGCCCGAGGTCGCGGAGAAGTACAAGGACGTCTTCAAGGAGCTCAATCTGCTGACCATCGACGAACATTTCGGCGGCTGGAAGGCGGCCCAGGAAAAGCATTTCAACGACGGCGGATTGTTTGACCAGATCTACACTCCCGGAGCATGACGCCGGGATTTGCACGCAATAATGAAGGGCTTACACGCAGGAACGGAGGAAGGAACGCGCGCATGGCCTGGATCAAGCGGAGGAAAACGGGCAGGGCGCTGCCCGGATTTGGTCTGACGCTGGGGTACACGATGCTGTACCTCAGCCTGATCGTTCTCATTCCGCTCGCCGGGCTGCTGCTCAAATCGGCGGAACTTTCCCCGCGGCAGTGGTGGGAGATCGTCTCCGCCCCGCGCGTCCTTGCTTCCTACCGCGTCAGCCTGGTCACGTCCCTCGCGGCGGCGGCGGCCAACATGGTGTTCGGGCTGCTGGTGGCGTGGGCGCTCGTCCGGTACCGTTTTCCCGGCCAACGGATCATCGACGGCCTGATCGACCTGCCGTTCGCGCTGCCCACCGCCGTGGCCGGCATCGCCCTGACGACGCTGTACGCGCCCACCGGCTGGCTGGGCTCCCTTCTGGCGCCGCTGGGCGTCAAGGTGGCTTACACGCCCGTTGGGATCACCATCGCCCTCATGTTTGTCGGCCTTCCCTTTGTCGTCCGCACCGTTCAGCCCGTGCTGGCGGAACTGGAGCGGGAGACGGAGGAGGCGGCGGTGATGCTGGGCGCGCGGCGCTGGCGCATTTTCCGCAGGGTCATTCTGCCCGAACTGATTCCGCCGCTGCTGACGGGGTTTGCGCTGGCCTTCGCCCGCGGGATCGGCGAATACGGATCGGTGGTGTTCATCGCCGGCAACATGCCGATGAAGACGGAAATCGCGCCGCTGCTCATCGTGACCAAGCTGGAGCAATACCAGTACGACCAGGCCGCCGTCGTGGCCGTCGTGCTGCTCCTCATCTCCTTCCTGATTCTGTTTGCCGTCAATGCCCTGCAGCGGTTTGCCAGCCGCGGCATCCGGCAGGTCGCCTGAGGAGGGGGGGAACGAACGCATGCATCCCGCCGCAGCTCCTCACGCCGGGGCGGTCCCGGCGGCCAAACGGCAAGAAGTCGCCCGGCCCCGCCACCTGACGGAACCGGCGGCCGTCAAATGGCTGCTGATCACGGCGGCTGTGGCGTTTGTCGTCATTCTGATCGTGCTTCCGATGATCACGGTCATTTTCGAGGCGTTCCGCAAGGGATGGGAGGCCTACGCGGCCGCGCTGCGCGACCCGGACGCCCTGGCCGCGCTGCGCCTGACGCTCTTCACCGCGCTGATCGCCGTGCCCCTCAACACCATTTTCGGGGTCTGCGCCGCGTGGGCGATCACGAAGTTCCGGTTTCGCGGCAAGAACGCCCTCATCACCCTGATCGACCTGCCTTTTTCCGTGTCTCCGGTCATCTCGGGCCTGATTTTCATGCTGCTGTTCGGCGCGCAGGGGTTCCTCGGCCCGTGGCTCCAGGAACACAACATCAAGATTGTGTTCGCCTTGCCGGGCATCGTGCTGGCCACGATTTTCGTGACGTTTCCCTTCGTGGCGCGGGAGCTCATTCCGCTGATGGAAAGCCAGGGCGTGCAGGACGAAGAGGCGGCCGCCACGCTGGGCGCGCGGGGGCTGCGGACGTTCTGGAAAGTCACGCTGCCCAACATCAAATGGGGTCTTCTGCACGGCATCGTGCTGTGCAACGCCAGGGCCATGGGGGAATTCGGCGCGGTCTCCGTCGTCTCCGGCCACATCCGAGGCGAGACGAACACGCTGCCGCTGCACATCGAGATTTTGTACAACGAATACCAGTTCACGGCCGCCTTCGCGGTGGCTTCCCTGCTCATGCTGCTGGCCGTCGTCACGCTGATCGTGAAAGCCTGGATCGAGTCGAGGATGCACACCGGAAAATGAACGGACGGCTCAAACGGGAGGGGAGAGCATGTCGAATCCGTTGACACAGCCGGGCGATGATTGGATTGCGCGCATCCGGGAGGCGGTGGAGGGACTCCGGTACGGGACCGTGCAGATTGTCGTGCACGACGGACGGATCGTGCAGATCGACCGGACGGAACGCTTCCGTTACGACGCCGTCGCGGAAAAGCGGCGGAAGGCGGCGTCCGCGTCTCCTCCCGACGCGTCTTCGTGAAGCCGGACATCCACGCGAAACGGGAAAAGCCCCCGGGACCTTGCCTGACAATACGCAAGGCCCGGGGGCTTGTGTGTCTGCATCCGCGCATGAAGGCGGATGCCGTCGCGTTCAGGAAATCAGGGCTTTGATGATCACGGCGCCGAAAAACGCCACGACCATAAAGGTGAACATGGCCGCGAAACCGGTCGCCACATCGGCGAAGTCGTTGCGCGGTTCTTCGTTGACGTGCAGCCGCGGATCGCGCGCGTTTTCCATGGTAATCCTCCTGATCCGATCGATACCCCTAGTATACCCAACCTCGCTTTTCGTTGTAAAGGCGCAGGATGTGGCGGAATTCGGAACTTTGGCCGAAAGGCGCCGGCGGCGGGGTGCGGGGAACCGGGGTTTCATGTACAATAACGTTGACACGCGAAAAACAAACGCCTGGGATTTCGGAGCGGGGAGGCGGAACGCGTTGGCGACGGCCGAAACTTGCGACGCATATATGGAACAAATCCGGAACAAACTTGCGCTGGTGCCGGAACGGCCCGGATGCTACCTCATGAAGAACGCGGCCGGCGAAATCATCTACGTCGGCAAGGCCAAGGTGCTGCGCAACCGCGTGCGCTCCTATTTCACGGGCGGGCACGACGCCAAGACGCAGCGGATGATTTCGGAAATCCGCGATTTCGAATACGTGGTCACGGCCAACGAGATGGAAGCGCTCATCCTCGAGTGCAACCTGATCAAGCAGCATCACCCCCGTTATAACGTGCTGCTGAGGGACGACAAGTCGTTTCCCTACCTGAAGATCACCGCCGACGAACACCCCCGCCTAGAGGTCACCCGGCGCGTGCTCAAGGACAAGGGAAAATATTTCGGACCCTATCCGAACGCCTTTGCCGCCCACGAAACGCGCAAGCTCCTCGACCGCCTTTACCCCTTGCGCAAATGCCGCACGCTGCCGGACAAGGCGTGCCTGTACTACCATCTCGGACAGTGTCTGGCGCCGTGCGAATTTCCCGTCGATCCCGCGGTGTACGAACCGATGATCGCGGAGATCACCCGTTTTCTCAAGGGCGGGTACGGCGAGATCAAGCGGGAGCTCAAGCGGAAAATGGAAGAGGCGGCGGCGGAGCTGGCGTTCGAACGGGCCAGGGAGTACCGCGACCAGATTATCGCCATCGAGAAGGTGATGGAGAAGCAGTCCATCACCCTGACCGACGCCCAGGACCGGGACATCTTCGGCTACGCGGCGGACAAGGGCTGGATGTGCGTGCAGATCCTGTACATGCGCCAGGGGAAAATCATCCAACGCCACATGTCGCAGTTTCCGCACTATGGCGATCCGTACGACGACTTTATTTCCTTCGTGACCCAGTACTACAGCGACAATCCGGCCATGCCCCGGGAAGTCCTCCTGCCTGGTCCGCCCGAAGCGGCTGATCCCTCCGGTCCGTCCGAAGCTCCGGATTCCCCTTCTCCGTCCGGGAGTACCGCTTCGAAGGACGGATTGGATGACGGGGATGCAACGGGTGGGACTTCGCCGCAAACCGGCCCGGAAACCGGCGACATTGCCGCCCAGCTGCGGGAGTGGTTGGGCTTGAAGGCGATTGTCCCCAAACGGGGGGCGAAACGGCAGCTGGTGGCCATGGCCTGCGGCAACGCAAAGGTGGCCCTGGAAGAAAAATTCCGCCTCCTTGAGCGGGACCGCGAGCGGTCCGTGGAAGCCGCGGAAGGACTGGCTCGCCGGCTGGGCATCCCGTCCGCGCGCCGAATCGAGGCGTTCGACAACTCCAATATACAGGGCGTCCATCCCGTGGCGGCGATGGTGGTGTTCATCGACGGAAAGCCGGAAAAGAAGGAGTACCGCAAATACAATCTGCGCACCGTGGAAGGACCGGACGACTACGAATCCATGCGGGAAGTCATCCGCCGCCGGTACGAGCGGGCGCTCAAGGAAAACGAGCCGCTGCCCGACCTGATCGTGGTCGACGGCGGGCGGGGGCAGATCGCCGCCGCGCGGGACGTGCTGGAAAACGAGCTCGGTCTGGACATCCCCGTCTGCGGTCTGGCGAAGGATGACCGCCACCGGACGGCGGAACTTCTGGCGGGGGATCCTCCCGCGCCGGTGCCGCTGCCGCGGGACAGCAAGGAGTTTTACCTCCTGCAGCGCATCCAGGAGGAGGTGCACCGGTTCGCCGTCGAGTTTCACCGGCAAAAGCGCGCCCGCTCCATGACGGCTTCCCGGCTGGACGCCATTCCGGGCGTCGGGGAGAAAACGCGGAAGAAGCTGCTCAGCCATTTCGGCTCGCTCAAGGCGATCCGGGAGGCGTCGGTGGAGGATTTCAAGGCGCTGTCCATCGGGGAAAAGCTGGCCAGACGCATTTTGCAGGCGTTGAACGAGGAAGAGGAGCAGGAAAGACCGGGGAGCGGCGGGCAGCCGGACAAAACGCGGCCATAGTCGCGCCGGCCGCCGGGCCCGAAGCGGAAAGCGCCGCCCGCGCAGGGGCGGCGCGTTTCATTGTACGCCCAGCATGGGCGTCATCTCTACGGTGAAAGTCCGGAATGGGGGCTGGCGAGCGCCTACCATTAGCCAAAGGCAAGGGTGCCTGTCGCGAGGCGGGATCTGAAGGAAGCCGGAGGCAAACGCACGGGCCAAGGT
>DATCLN010000067.1:0-25883 GCA_036563895.1 Paenibacillaceae bacterium | reverse complement strand
GAACCGGCACCCGGCGGCGAGGGAGCGGAATTCCCGGAAGCATCCCGATTTCGTCCACGCCGAGCTCCCGGAAATCCAGCTGGCTGAATCCCGGCGTATCCGCCACCAGACCGCCCCCGGGCAAACGGATCAGTTCCACGTGGCGCGTCGTGTGGCGGCCGCGGCCGAGCCGCTCGCTGATTTCCCCCGTCTCCAGCGCCACACCCGGCACGAGGGCGTTGAGCAGGGTCGACTTGCCGACGCCGGACTGGCCGGCCAGCACGGCCACCCTGCCGGCAAGCCGCCCGCGCAGCTCGTCCATCCCTTCGCCCTTCAGCGCGCTGGTCCGCACGGCCGGATAGCCGATGGAGCCGTACAGCCGGCAGGCGTGCTCCAGCTGTTCGCGCACGCGCCGCGGGTCGGGCGCCTCATCGATGGCGTCGATCTTGGTAAAGACGATGAGCGCCTCCAGCCGCTTGGCTTCCACGTGCACCAGAAACTTGTCCAGCAGCGTCAGGTTCAGCTCCGGGCGCACCACCGAGAACACGAGCACCGCCAGGTCCACGTTGGCCACCGGCGGCCGGACCAGCTCCGACGAACGCGGCAGAATCTCCCGCACCGTGCCTTCCCCGCCTCCGGCCGCCTCGAAGCGGACGCGGTCGCCCACCAGCGGCGACACCCCCCGCAGCTTGAAAACGCCGCGGGCCCGGCAGCGAAGGATCTCGCCGCCGTCCGCGGGCTGGACAAAGTAGTAGCCGCTCAGCGCCTTGACGATGATTCCCTCCGGCATGCTTTAAGCTGCGCTTTCCCCCCTATGGATTCGTTTCTTCTCGCGGTTCCCCGGAAGGCTGTCCGTCCGAAACCGTCCCCTCCGCGCCTTCCGCGGACCGGGCCGTTCCCGCCGGCTGGCCGGAATACGGCACCTCGTAGCTTTCGTAAAACCGGTTGTCCACGTAGATCACGATCTGGCCGCCCCGGTCCGGCGAAAGCACCAGCGGGACCCAGAACGTCGTTTTCGCCGAAATCCGCTTGTTCTCCACTTCCCGGTTGTCCCCCATGGCGTCGGAAACCAGGATGCGGACGACGCTGGGTTTGCCTTCCTCCACGGGCGACACGGTGACGGGGTAATCGGTCTGCACCGTGTTTTCCGGGAAGCCGCCGCTCACCCAGATCTGCACCTCGGTGCCCACCGCCACCTTCTCGCCGGCTTCCGCGGGGAACTGCTTGAAGACGGTGCCTTTCGGGCTGAAGCTCGGTTCGACGAAAATGTTCTGCTCGGGCAGCACGAGTCCGGCCTGTTCGATTTTCGCGCGGGCCTCTTCCAGCGTGCTCCCGACCAGGGAAGGCATGGCGACTTCCTCCGGACCCAGGCTCACGTAGATCGAAACCGTGTCTTTCTTCGGATGGAACATTTCCCTGGCGGCGGGCCTGGACTCCACCACCGTGCCCGGCTCGCTGTTTGCGTGGCGTTCCGACAGCTGCAGGCGGTCTTCCGTCACCCCGAGGGAAGCGAGCACTTCCTTCGCTTCTTCCACCGTCATTCCCTGCAGATCCGGCATCGGCACCGGCTCGGGCCCCGAACTGACCGTGAGGCGGATAAGGGAACCTTCCTTGACGGCGATGCCCTGTTTGCTCTGATCGATCACGATGCCTTCTTCGTATTCGTCGCTCGGCCTCCGGTCCACCTGTTCGTCGACCTGCAGCCCCGCCTCCGTCAGGATGGCGCGGGCCTCTTCCAGGGTTTTGCCGATGACGTCGGGCACCTGGATGTCCCGCGGCGTGAGCTGCTGCCGAAGTTCCATCACGCCCCACACGAGGGCGCCGATCATCGCCAGCGCCATGATCGTCAGCGCCACCGGCACGATCCAGCGTCCCCGGCGCCGTTCTTCATACTCTTCCTCTTCGGCGAAATCCTCCTCCGGTTCGTCCGCGAGCGGGCCGCTTCGGCCGTTCCGCCCGCCGGGACCGTTCCTTCCGTTCGGCCCGCCCGGGCCGTCTCCGCCGCGTTCCGGCTCTTTCTGTTCGCTCCATCCGCTTCGCGGGGGACGCGAGGGGACGTACGCCTCGCGGCCGGCGCCGACCGCCGCCATGGCGGGACGGATGGCCGGCATCACCCGGGTCGTCTCCGCCTCTTCGTCGGCGAACTCCAGCGGCGCCTCGTGCAGGCGCTCGGGCCGCAGGCACGTTTCCAGATCCTCGCGCATTTCGCGCGCCGACTGGTACCGCTCCCGCGGATCCTTGCGCATCGCGCGGACGATGATGTTTTCCAGGCTCTGCGGAATGTGCGGGTTCACCCGGCGCGGCGTTTCAAAGGGCTCCTGCAGATGCTTCAGGGCCACGCTGATGGGACTTTCGCCGAGAAAGGGAAGCCGCCCGGTGACCATTTGATAGAGCACGATGCCAAGGGAGTAGATGTCCGATTTTTCCCCCGTGGCGACGCCCTTGGCGTGCTCGGGCGAAAAATAGTGCACCGACCCGACCACCGATCCCGTCTGGGTGATCGTCGCCGCCGTGACCGCCCGGGCGATGCCGAAATCGGTGACCTTGACGCGGCCGTTCTTTCCGATCAGGATGTTGTGCGGCTTGATGTCGCGATGGATGATCTGGTTCTGGTGGGCGTGTTCCAGCGCCTCGCAGATCTGCACGGCGATGTGCACGGCCTCTTCCGGCTGGAACGGCGCGCGTTCCCGGATCAGATCATTAAGGGTGCGGCCTTCCACGTACTCCATCACGATGTAATGGTCGTCGCCGTCCTGCCCGACGTCGTAGATGCCGACGATGTTGGGATGGGAAAGCGACGCGGCGGAACGGGCTTCCCGCCGGAAGCGCCGTACGAACTCCTCGTCGTGCGCGAACTGGGGCCGCAAGACTTTGAGGGCGACAAAACGGTCCAGAAGCAGATCGCGCGCCTTGTAGACCAGGGCCATTCCTCCGCCGCCCACGCGCTGGATCACTTCATAACGTCCGCCGAGGGTGCGACCGATCATGCCGGCATCCCCTCCGCGCCGCCGTTCGCACCGTCGCCCGAACTGCCATTTGCGCCGCCGTTCGCGCTTCCGTTTGCGCCGCCGGATGCTTCCTCCGGTTCGTAGCCGACCAGGGCGACGGTGACGTTGTCTTCGCCGCCGGCCTGCAAAGCCAGTTCCACCAGGCGTTCGGCTTTCTGCTCCAGATCAAGGCTGGGATCGGTCATGGTGGACAGCAGCGTCTCGTCGTCCACCATGCCGCTGAGGCCGTCGCTGCAAAGCAGCAGCTGGTCCCCCGGCATCCAGTCGATCCGGCGGATGTCGATGGCCACGTCGCGTTCGGTGCCGAGCGCCCGGGTGAGCACGTTGCGGCGGGGGTGGTGCTGGGCTTCTTCCGGCGTCAGTTGTCCCATTTTCGCCAGTTCGTTCACCAGCGTATGGTCGTCCGTGATGAGCGACAGCTGTCCGCCCCGGATGCGGTAGGCGCGGCTGTCGCCGATATGGCCGATGAGACCTTCCTTCTCGTTCAGCAGGGCCACCACGACGGTGGTCCCCATGTTGCGGTAGCGCTTGTTGAGGGAAGCGGTGTTGAACACCACCTCGTTGGCCTTGCGGATCATTTCCCTCATCCGGTCTTCGCTTTCCTTGGCCGACAGGTCTTCCCTCCATTCGCGAAGGGATTGCACCAGGCTTTCCACCGCCAGCCCGCTGGCGATCTCGCCCGCGAGATGGCCCCCCATGCCGTCCGCGACGATGGCGGCGGAGAGCCCTCCCTGCAGCTGTCCCACCCAGCCGTAGTCCTCGTTGACGGACCGGACGCGGCCGACGTGGCTGCGCAGCGCGCTTTTCACTTTGCCCACCTCGCATTTCCCTCCAGATACTGGGCCCTGAGCTGTCCGCAGGCCGCCGCGATGTCGTGCCCCTGTTCCCTGCGGATCGTGGCGTTTATCCCGTTTCTCCGCAAAATGCGCAGGAACCGGAAAATGTCTTCGCGGGGCGTCCGCACGTAGTTTCGCTCCGGCACGTAGTTGACGGGGATGAGATTGACGTGGCACAGCATGCCCTTCAGCACGGAGGCCAGCTCTTCCGCGTGCTCCGGCCGGTCGTTGACGCCCCCGATGAGTGCGTATTCGAACGTGATCCGGCGCCCCGTCCGGGAAATGTAGTAGCGGCACGCTTCCATGAGATCCCGGAAGGGGTAGCGGCGGTTGACGGGCATCAGTTTGGAGCGGAGTTCGTCGTTTGGCGCGTGAAGGGAAACGGCCAGCGTGAACTGCGTGTTTTCGTCCGCGAAACGGTAAATGTTGGGCACGATGCCGCTGGTGGACACGGTGATGTGCCGCTGGCCGATGGCCAGTCCCTTCGGATGCGACATCAGGCGCATGAAGGTCATGGTGGCGTCGTAATTTTCAAAAGGTTCTCCCGAACCCATGACGACAATGCTGGACACCCTGGCGTTTTCCCCGTCCAGCAGCCGCTGCGCAAACACGGCCTGGGCGGCGATCTCGCCGGCCGTGAGGTTGCGTTTGAGGCCGCCGATGGTGGAAGCGCAAAACGTGCAGCCGATGCGGCAGCCGACCTGCGTGGTGACGCAGACGCTGTTGCCGTAGCGGTGCCGCATCAGCACGGTCTCGATGGCGTGCCGGTCGTGCAGGCCGAACAAAAACTTGACCGTGCCGTCCTTCGACACGAGGCGCGTGATCTCCTCCAGCGCCGCGATCCGGAAGCTTTCGGCCAGCTTCCGCCGCAGGCCGAGGGGCAGATTCGTCATGGCGTCGAAGGAGTCCGCCCTTTGCACGTACAGCCAATGAAAGATTTGTTCGCCGCGAAACCGGGGTTCTCCTTGCGCTTCCGCCCAATCTTCCAGCTGTTCGAGGGTCAGATCGTAGATGAGGGGAAGCTCCTGCTGCATAAAATGTGTTCCCTCCGTTGCGGCCGCCATGGAGGCGCCGCCGGAATCCGGGCGTCCGTTCGTTTCATTTTATCACAATCGGCCTTTTCGGCGAAAGCGCGCGATGAAAAAGCCGTCGGTGCCGAAATGGTGCGGGAGCAGCTGGACCATGCCGGGAAACGGATCCGCCGCGAGGCCGGCTTCCCGCAGGGGCGCCAGCACGCCTTCGGGCCAGGCGGGATCGGGGGAAAAGTCGGGATGGCGGTTCAGGAAGCGGTGCACGTTTTCCTCGTTTTCTTCGCGGGCGATGGTGCAGGTGCTGTAGACCAGGACCCCTCCCGGCTTCACCAGCGCCTGCACGCGGTCCAGCAGATTCGCCTGCAGTTCGGCCAGGGCCGCGATGTCGCGCTCCGACTTGTTCCATTTGATTTCCGGTTTGCGGCGGATGACGCCCAGTCCGGAGCAGGGCGCATCCAGAAGGACCACGTCCGCGCTTTCCGCCCCCAGCCGTTCGGGCAGATCGGCGGCGTCGCCCGTCACCACCCGGACGCAGGAAAGCCCCAGGCGTTCGGCGTGCTTCCGGATCAGCTCCGCCTTGCGCGGATGGACGTCGTTGGCGATGACGAGGCCGCGGTCCTCCATCAGCTCCGCCAGATGGGTCGCCTTGCCGCCCGGCGCCGCGCAGCAGTCCACCGCCACCGAGCCGGGACGCGGGTCGGCCGCGGCCGCAACCAGCATGGAGCTTTCGTCCTGGATGGTGATTTGTCCTGCGGCGAACCAGGGCGTCGCCGCCAGATTGCCGCCCCGCGCCACCGTCACGCCCGCTTCGCTGAGGCGGGAAGGCAGGGCGTCGAGTCCGGCTTCCCGCATTTCCGCAAGCAGCCGGCCGCGGCTTGCGCGCAGGGGATTGACCCGCGCGGACTGGCGCGGCGGCTCGTTGTTCGCGCGGCAAATGGCCTCCGCGGTGCCGGCGCCGTATTCGGCGATCCAGCGCTCCACCAGCCACAAGGGGTGGCTGTGCTCCAGCGCGATGCGTTCGGCGGCGGAAAGGCCCTCCGGCAGGGGAGGAGCCACGCCGTCCCGCAGCAGGCCTCGCAGCACGGCGTTGACGAGGCCGGCGACGCCGGGATGCGCGTGCTTTTTGGCCAGGCGCACCGCTTCGTTCACCGCGGCGTAGGGCGGGACGCGGGTCAGCCAGCGCAGCTGGTAGTAGCTCAGGCGCAGAAGGGCGCGCACCTTCGGCTCGACGCGGTCCGGCCAGCCCTTCACCCGCCCGGCGAGCACCCAGTCGATGGTGTTCAGCCGCTGGATCGTTCCATACACGATTTCCGTGGCGAGGGCCGCGTCTTCCCTGGACAGTCCCGCCCGTTCCAGGGCGTGGCCGAGCTCGATGCCGCTGAACGCGCCTTCTTCATCGACGCGCATCAGCACGCGCCACGCCACCTCGCGGGGCCCTTCCGGCCCGGCTTTGCCGCGCCGTCCCCTTCGGCTCTGGTCCATTCCCCCGCCTCCTTTTTTCCGCATTTCATCATTTCATCGATGGCCGGTCTGACGTTCCGCACCCCGCCGTTACGGATGCCGGTGAAAGCCCGGCGCGAAAACCGGCCGATGAACGCCCCGTTTTCGGAAGCGAACCGGAACAACGACAAAAATGCCATTATTTTCGCATGAAAACAGGCTTTTCGGGGAAACAACGACAATTGTGCCATTAAATCGGAAAAATTTGTGCGATTTCCGGGGAGGGGCCCGAAATTAATGGCACAAATGTCGCTGTTTCGTCCGAACGGCCATGAAAACGAAAAAATAATGGCACTTTTGTCGTTATGGTTCTCCGGCGGCTGGGACGGCGGACCGGCTGAATCGGCGGTCGAACCGGCTACCCGGCTCAAACCGTCTCCACCGGCAGCCCGGTCAAGCCGGCGCTCGACCAACAGTCCGACCGCACCGGCGCCGACCGCCGGCCCGGCCGGAATATCCGCCGCTCACGCCGCATCCATGCAAAAAGCGCGGCCTACTCCAGCAGATCGCCGGGAGCAAGCCGCGCACCCCGGGCAAAATCGGCGGCGCCCATCGCCTTTTTGCCGGCCGGCTGCACCGTGGCCAGCACAAGGCTGCCGTCGCCGGTGCGCACCCGGATGCCCTCGCGCCCCGCCTCCAGCACCGCTCCCGGCGGAAGCCGCCGCCATTCCCCGGGAAGATCGGCGTCCGCTTCCCGCGGCGGAAGGCAGGTCCACACCTTCAGAGGCTGCCCGCGCCAAAGCGCGTACGCTCCGACCATCGGCGCCAGCGCGCGCACCTGGTTGTAGATTTGCCGGGACGGGCGCGTCCAGTCGATGCGCTCGTCCTCGCGGGTCAGATTGGGCGCGTAGGTGGCCAGCCGCCCGTCCTGCGGCGTGCGCGGCGCCGTCCCCGCCATCAGCGCCGGAAGCCACCGGCGGAGCAGTTCGGCTCCGGCCTTGCCCAGTTTCTCGAACAGATCCCCCGCCGTGTCGGTTTCTTCGATGGGCACCTCCACGCTGTCGATCATGTCCCCGGTGTCGAGCGTTTCGTCCATGTACATCAGCGTCACGCCCGTCACCGTTTCCCCGTTCATGATCGCCCGCTGGACCGGCGCGCCGCCGCGGTAGCGCGGCAGAAGGGAGCCGTGCACGTTGACGCAGCCCCTCGGCGGCAAATCCAGCACCGCGCGGGGAAGGATTTGCCCGTAGGCGGCGGTGACGATGAGATCGGGCTTCAGCGCCGCCAGCTCCGCCACCGCCTCAGGATTGCGCAGCCTTTCCGGCTGCAGGACGGTCAGCCCGCGCTCCTGCGCGAACACCTTGACCGGGGGCGGCACGGGTTCGCGCTTGCGCCCCTGCGGGCGGTCGGGCTGGGTGACCACCGCGGCCACGTCCGCCCCTTCCTCCAGCAGGACGGCCAAAGAGGGCACGGCAAAGGCAGGGGTTCCCATGAAGACGACGCGCATCGTCACTCCTCGCCGTCCTCCGCCGGATCCTGCGGCCGCTCATACACCGATTCGGCGATGTCGAGGAACAGGACGCCGTTCAGGTGATCCAGCTCGTGCTGGAACGCCCGGGCGAGCAGATCGACGCCTTCGTACTCCACCGGGTTGCCGTAGCGGTCCTGGCCGCGGATGACGACGCGCTTCGCCCTCCGCACGTCGCCCTGAAGTCCCGGGATGCTGAGGCACCCTTCCGGGCCGAACTGTTCGCCTTCCTTCAGCACGATTTCCGGATTCACCAGCTCGATGAGCCCGCTGCCGTCCGCGTCCACGACGAAGGCCCGCTTCAGGATGCCGATCTGCGGCGCCGCGAGCCCGACGCCCTTGGCGTCGTACATCGTGTCCGCCAGATCGTCGAGCAGCTTGTGAAGATTGGCGTTGAATTTGGTCACTTCCTTCGCCCGCTCCCGCAAGATCGGATCGGGATGCTGGACGATCATGCGTATCGCCATGGGTTCATCATCCTCTGCTTGCGATTCACATCAACATCTGCGGATCGACGTCCACCGACACCTGGAGCGCGCCTCGGCGCACGGCGGCGGCCAAGGGCTCCAGGGCGGCGGACACGAGGCTTCCCGCATCAATGTCACCCCGATATTTTACCACACATTGGATGCGGTATCGATCCTTCAGGCGCGCCACCGGCGCGGCCGAAGGGCCGAGCACGTCCAGGGCCGGGGAGCCGGACGGGTCGAACCGGTCGGAAAGCCCCATCGCCGCCGCCCGGCCGCGCAGGAAGCCCGCGAACGTTTCGCCGGCTTCCTGCGCCACCTCCCGCCGCTCGTGGGAGAATACGACGGAGACGAGCCGCCCGTACGGCGGATAGCCGAGGAGACGCCGATGGCGGAGCTCTTCCTCGGCGAAGCCCTCGTAATCGTGGCGCCCCGCGCAAACCACCGAAACGTGGCCGGGGTCATACGTCTGGATGATCACTTCCCCGGGGAGTTCATGCCTTCCGGCGCGTCCGGCCACCTGGGTGAGGAGCTGGAACGTGCGCTCCCAGCTGCGGAAATCGGGAAGGCGCAATGTGGCGTCGGCGGCCAGCACGCCCACCAGGGTCACATGGGGAAAATCGAGACCCTTGGCCACCATCTGCGTGCCCAGCAGCACGTCCGCCTTCCGCTCGCGGAAGAGGGTCAGCCATTTTTCGTGGGAGCCCTTTTCCGTCGTGGTGTCCAGGTCCATGCGGATGACGCGGATGCCGGGAAAGGCCGCCGCCAGATATTCTTCCACCTTCTGCGTCCCCGTTCCGAAATAGCGGATGTGGGGGCTGCCGCAGGCCGGGCAGAACGGTTTTTCCGCCTCGGCATGGCCGCAGTAGTGGCAGCGGAGATTCCCGGAACCGCGGTGGTAGACGAGGGAAATGTCGCAATGGGGACACGCGGCCGTATAGCCGCAGGAGCGGCACATGACAAAGGTGGCGTATCCCCGCCGGTTGAGGAGCAGCACGGTCTGCTCTTCCCGGGCGAGCCTCTCCCGCAGCGCTTCGGTCAGGGCCCGGCTGAACATGGCGCGGTTGCCCTGCCGGAGTTCCTCCCGCATGTCGACGATCCGCACGGCGGGCAGCGGCCGGTCCCCGATCCGCTCCGCAAGCCGCAGGTAGCGGGGCCGGACGGCGGGAGAACCGAATGGCGCGAAGGCGCCGGAAGGCTCGGCCAGGCCCGTCGCCGCCGCGTACGTCTCCAGGGAAGGCGTGGCGGAGCCGAGCAGCACCACGGCGCCGGTGCGCCTCGCCCGTTCGATGGCGACATCCCGCGCGTGGTATTTGGGGTTGTCCTCCTGCTTGTAGGACGTTTCGTGTTCCTCGTCGACGACGATCAGGCCGAGGCGCCGGAACGGGGCGAACACGGCGGAGCGGGCGCCGAGCGCCACCCTCGCCCGGCCTTCGCGGATCCTGCGCCACTCGTCGTACCGCTCGCCGTCCGACAGCCGGCTGTGCAGCACCGCCACGTCGTCGCCGAAGCGGCTTTTGAACCGCTCCGCCATCTGCGGGGTGAGGGCGATCTCCGGCACCAGCACGATCGCCTCCAGCCCCCGCTCCAGGCACTTCCGGATCGCCTGCAGGTACAGCTCCGTCTTGCCGCTGCCGGTTACCCCGTGCAGCAAAAAAACGCCCCCTTCGCCGCGCTCGATGGCTTCGGCCAGCGGCGCGAAGGCGCGTTGCTGGGCCGGCGTGAGCGGCAGGGCCGGTGTGGGGCGGAAACGCCGGCCGGCGTAAGGGTCGCGGTCCACCGGAATTTCGCGGATTTCCAGCCATCCTTGCGCGGCAAGGGCCCGCACGACGGACGGCGACACGCCGGCCGCCTCCGCCAGCTCCCTTACCGGCACCGGTCCCCGTTCGGCCCGTTCCAGCAGCCAGCGCACCGCTTCCCGCTGCTTCGCGGCTCTGGCGGGCAGGCGTTCCAGGGCTTCCCGGAGGCGTTCCTCCTCCGGCGGAAACACGGTGGATACCGTGCGCAGGCGCGCCCGGTCTTCCACCCGCTGCGTCTCCACGAGGCGCCCGCTGCGCAAGGCCCGCCGCACGAAATCCGCTTCCCCCGGAAATTCCCGCAAAAGCTGCGACAGGCGTAAGGTTCCGCGCCGCTCCAGCGCGCCGATGACCGCGCCGTGGGCCGCGCGTTCCTCCTCGTCCCAGGACACCCCGTCGGCCGGGGACACGTATTTCTCCGTCCGGCCTTTCAGGACCGCCGGCAGCATCGCCTGGAGCGCCACGGACAGCGGGCACAGCCAGCGGCGGCTCATCCACGCGCCGAGCTCCACCAGCTCCGGCGTAAGCGGCGGCGTGGCGTCCAGCACCTCCGCCACCGGCTTCAGGCGCTCTTCGCCGACTTCCGCCCGCTCCGCCAGGGCGACGACGATGCCCTGCAGCGTGCGGCCGCCGAAGGGCACGGCGACGCGGCTGCCCACCTCGATCCACGGCTTCAGCCGGTCCGGTACAAGATAATCGAACGGCCGGTCCGTCTCGCGGCTGGGCACGTCGACGACCACGCGGGCGACGTTCATGCGTCCCCGTCCCCTCGCATCGCCGCGGCGCGGCTCGCCGCCAGCCGCCAGATCCGCTCGGCCACCGCCCGCTTGCTCATCTTCGGCAGCGCCTCCACCAGCCCGCCGGCGTCATAGATGCTGACGATGTTCGTGTCGGCGCCGAATCCGGCCCCTTCCGCCGACACGTCGTTGGCCACGATCAGATCGCACTTCTTGCGCCTGAGCTTCTCCATCGCATGCCGTTCCAGATCCCCGGTCTCGGCGGCAAAGCCGATGACGAAGGGCGCGGGCTCGCCCGCCGCCCGGCGGGAAGCCGTCCATTCGCCCACCGCCTGCAGAATGTCGGGATTGCGCACCAGCTCCAGCGTCAGGCGTTCGGCGTCCTTCTTCATTTTGCTTCGGGCGCGCACGGCCGGCCGGTAATCCGCCACGGCGGCGGCCTTGGCGACAAAATCGGTGTGCGGCAGGCGCTCCATGACCGCCTCGTGCATCTCCAGGGCCGATTCCGCGCGGATGACGGTCACGCCCGCGGGGGGCGTCCCTTCCGTGCGGCCGCTGACGAGGGTGACCTCCGCCCCCAGAAAACGCGCCGCTTCCGCGAGGGCGAACCCCATCTTGCCCGACGAATCGTTGGTGATGTAGCGGACCGGATCGATGCGCTCCACCGTTCCGCCGGCGGTCACCAGCACGCGCCGGCCGGCCAGCGGCCGGCCGCCGGCAAGCATCCGCACAACGGCCTCCACGATGTCTTCGGGTTCGGCAAGCCGACCCTTGCCGACGTATCCGCACGCCAGCTGCCCGGTGCCGGGTTCCACGAACGCCACGCCCCGCTCCGCGAGGATTTCCATGTTGCGGACCACGGCGGGATGCTCCAGCATGTGCACGTTCATGGCCGGCGCAATGAGCACCGGCGCGGTGGTGGCCAGCAGCGTCGTGGTCAGCATGTCGTCGGCGATCCCCGAGGCATATTTCCCGATCAGGTTCGCCGTCGCCGGCGCCACCACCACCAGATCGGCCCAGTCCGCCCAGGCGATGTGGCGGATGGACGACGCGTCCGGCTCGTCAAACACGTCCGTCGCCACGGGCTGGTGTGACAGCGTCTGCATGGTAAGGGGCGCGATGAATTGGGTCGCCCCTTCCGTCATGATCACGCGCACTTCGGCGCCCAGCGCGACAAGGCGGCTGCACAGGACAGCCGCCTTGTAGGCGGCGATGCCGCCCGTGACGCCGAGGACGATCTTTTTGCCCGCCAGCGGTTGGTCCAACCGTTCCACCTCCGCTCCCGTCCTCCCGGGGAGAAAAAAAACAACCGCTTGGATTGCGGTCTGATCCGGCCGGCGGCCGGTCCGTTCATTTGCCCGTGTCCGGCATCTGGATCTCCACCAGGCCGTGGTAGATTTCCTCCAGCGCCACGCCCACCACTTTGTTCGATTTCGGCTCCTTCAGCTCGGTGGGCGCTCCGTCCCGCAGGGCGCGCGCCCGCTTGGACGCGGCGGCGACCAGCGTGTATTTGCTGTCCACTTTTTTCATCAGTTCGTCAATGGAAGGATACAGCATGCTTCCCTCACCTCTCGGAGATGGGATCGGCGCTCGTCATGCGCACGAACTCCCGGAAATAGCCTTGCGGAACCCGCTCGCTCCGGCAGTGCTCCGCCGTGATGATGGCCTGGATGCGCGCGCAGCACGCCTCGATGTCGTCGTTGACCACGGCGTACTGGTAGTCCCGCACGCAGGCGACTTCTTCCGCGGCCTTGCGCAGGCGGTGCGCGATGATCTCGGGCGGCTCGGTGCCCCGCCCCGCGATCCGCTGCTTCAGCGCTTCGAAGGAAGGAGGCAGCAAAAACACAAAAACGCCCCGCGGAAACTTCTCCTTCACCTGCCGGGCGCCCGCGACGTCGATTTCCAGGATGATGTCCTTGCCCTCCGCCAGCGTGCGTTCCACGAATTCCCGCGGCGTTCCGTAATAGTTGCCCACATATTCGGTATATTCCAGCAGCGCGTCGTTGCGGATCATCTCCAGGAATTCTTCGCGGGTGCGAAAAAAATAATCGGTGCCTTCCCGCTCTCCTTCCCGCGGCGCACGGGTCGTCGCCGACACGGAATAGACCAGCTCCGGCATCCGGCTCCGGAGCGCCTTGCAGACCGTTCCCTTGCCGACGCCGGACGGTCCCGAGAGCACAATCAGCAAACCGCTGTTCCTGGGTTCCATCGCATCATTCCACATTTTCTTCTTCTTTTTCATCTTTGGCGGACAAACGATGCGCGACGGTCTCCGGCTGCACGGCGGACAGGATGACATGGTCGCTGTCGGTGATGATGACCGCCCGCGTACGGCGTCCGTACGTCGCGTCGATCAGCATGTGCCGGTCCCGCGCTTCCTGGATGATGCGCTTGATCGGAGCCGATTCCGGGCTGACAATGGAGATGATCCGGTTCGCGGAAACGATGTTCCCAAAACCGATGTTGATCAGTTTGATGGTCATGAAAAAAGGTCCCTCCGGTCTCTCACGCAAGCAACGCCCAAGGGTCGGACCAGACCCTCCCACTGTTGCCGGAAGCAGTCCCACGCATCCATCGGCCGCGGGTCTTTCCGGTCGCGGGCCTGTCCGTACACACCGCCCGCCGATCGCCGAGGCCATCGCTTGAGGTTGCAGGATTTTCCAATCTCGCGTCCCGCCTGTTTATTGCTTTATTTTACTTGAAAACGGGGGGCGGGACAAGAGGGCGGGCCTCTCCTCTCCGATCACGCGTTCGCCCCGCCGGCGGCGGGCGTCCTTGCGTCGGCTTTCCGGCGGACGTAGCGGGTGAGCTCGGCGGTCATTTCATACAGCATGAAGGGCGTGATCAGATAGATGCCGTTGAACCGCTCCATCGCCGCGTCCAGGAGCTCGCGGGCGATGGCCAGCCCTTCCCGCCGGCCTTCCTCCCCTTCCAGGCCGCGCATGCGCTCGCGGACCCGGTCGGACAGCTGGATGCCCGGCACCTCGTTGTGCAGAAATTCCGCGTTCCGGCCGCTGGCCAGGGGCATGATGCCGATGAAGATCGGCACCGGAATGTGCCGGGTTTCGTCGGCGATCCGTTCGATGAGCTTCGGATCGTACACGGGCTGCGTCATGATGAAGTCGGCCCCGGCTTCCACCTTTTTCTCCAGCCGCCGGATCGCCTTGTCCAGGTATTTCACGTTGGGATTGAAAGCCGCCCCGACGACGAACCGGGCGCGCTGCCGGAGCGGTTTGCCGGAAAACGAGATGCCCTCGTTGAGCTGCTTGATCATGCGGATGATCTCGAAGGACGTCATGTCGTAGACGGAACTGGACCCGGGCAGGTCGCCGAACCGCGCCGGATCGCCGGTCACGGCCAGCACGTGGTCGATCCCCAGGGCGTGCAGCCCCAACATGTGCGACTGGGTGCCGATCAGGTTGCGGTCGCGGCAGGCGATGTGCACCAGCGGGCGGATGCCGACACGCTCCTTCACCAGCACGCCGACCGCCATGTTGCTCATCCGCGACACGGCCAGCGAGTTGTCCGCCATCGTGAGCGCGTCCGCCCGCGCCTCTTTCAAGGCTGCAGCGCCCGCCATGAAGCGGCTGAGGTCCAGGTCGCGGGGCGGGTCCAGCTCCACGATGACCGTATGGCGGCGGCGGACCAGTTCCACGAGGGTCGGGGCGCGGCCGGCCGGTTCGCGGCTGTCCGGTTCGGCTCCGATGGCTTTGGCTCCGGCCGGTTCGGCGTCCGCCGGGGCCGTGCCCCGTGCCGATCCGTCCGCGGCGTCTTCGACGGCGGCCGTTGCGCCCGCGATCCTGACCGTGGCGGTTGGCGCGGATTTCTTTTCCGTCTCCGTCCGTTCCGCAACCATACCGGTTTCCGCCGGCGGCTGCTCCGGCGCGTATTCCCGCAGGACCCTGGCGATGGCCGCGATGTGGGCGGGCGTCGTCCCGCAGCATCCGCCGATCAGGCGTACGCCCAGATCCGCAAAGGTGCGGGCGGTCTCCCCGAAATATTCGGGAGGCGCGGAGAAGACGATCCTGCCGTCCACGTAATCGGGCAGCCCGGCGTTGGGAAACACCGAATAAGGCACGCCAAGCCGGGGCAGTTCCGCGAAGGCCCGGATCATCGCGCTGGGACCGCCGCGGCAGTTGAGGCCGACGACGTCCGCCCCTTCGCCGATGAGCCGGCGGAACGCTTCCGCCAGCGGCACGCCGTCCGGGGTGCGCGCCGGATCCTCCACGGCGAACTGGCAGATCACCGGGAGATCGCTGCGCTTCCTGGCCAGGCGCAGGACCATGGACAGTTCCTCCAGATCGTAGAACGTCTCCAGGATCAGGCCGTCCACGCCCGCTCCAAGGAGGGCGCCGATCTGTTCCTCGTAATCCCGGCGCCGGGCGCTTGCGCCGGGTACCGCCCGGCCCGGCCCGGTGCGGAACGGGCCGATCGCGCCGAGCACCCAGGCACGGCCCGCGGCCGCCTTCCTGGCGACGGCCGCGCCGGCGGCGTTGATGTCTTCCGCCTTCCCGCCGAGCCCGTATTTTTCCAGCTTCCAGCGCTGCGCGGAATAGGTGTTCGTTTCGATGGCTTCCGCTCCCGCTTCGATGTACTGGCGATGCACGTCGCCGACGACGTCCGGGTTGCTCACGTTGAGCTCCTCGTGGGAGATTCCCACCGGAACGCCCAGCTGGTGCAAATACGTCCCCATCGCGCCGTCGCCCACGATCACGCGGCTGCGCAGGGCGGTTCTCAAGTCCGGTTTCATCCGTTTCCCATCCGTTTCCCCGTGTTCGGAATCCGGCCACGGCCCGCGGGGGCCATTCGGCCGGCAGCTTTTATGGTAGCATATTTGTTCCCCCTGCGTCATGCTCCGCGGGCCGGCTTGCCGTACTTGCCGCGGGCCCTCTTCACCGCGGCGACGCCGCCGGCCGGACGCCGATTTTCCGGCGGCGCTGCTTCCTGCCGCCGATCACGCTGCCCGCACCCGCCAGGAACGTGGGAATGCCGGCGGCCACGAACACCAGCGCCCAGTCGCGCGGGCCGAGGGGAACCGTGTGGAACACCGGCTGCAGCGGCTCCACGTACAGCACCGCAAGCAGCAGCGCCAGGGACGACAGGACGGCCAGTACCAAAAATTTGTTTTCCAGGAGGTTGCGATGGAAAATCGAACGCGAGCTGCGGCAGTCGAACACGTGGATGAGCTGCGCCAGCACCAGCGTGGCGAAGGCGACGGTCTGCGCGTACGCGAGCCGTTCCGGATCGCCTTCCGCTCCCCGCAGGGCGATGACGAACGCCCCCAGGGTGCACAGCCCGATGAGCACGCCGCGGCTGATGATTTTCCAGCCGAGCCGGCGGGCGAAAATGTTCTCCTTCGCGGGGCGCGGCTTCTGTTGCATCAGGTCGCTTTCCGGCTGGTCGACGCCCAGGGCCATGGCCGGCAGGCCGTCCGTCACCAGGTTGACCCACAGGATCTGGATCGGCACGAGGGGCAGCGGCAGGCCCGCCAGCATCGCCAGCAGCATCGTCAGGATTTCGCCGACGTTGGAGGCGAGCAGGTAGCGGATGAACTTGCGGATGTTTTCGTAGATGCCCCGCCCTTCTTCCACCGCGGCGACGATGGTGGCGAAATTGTCGTCGGCGAGCACCAGGGACGACGCTTCCTTCGTCACGTCCGTTCCGGCGACGCCCATGGCGATGCCGATGTCGGCGGCCTTGACCGCCGGGGCGTCGTTCACTCCGTCGCCCGTCATCGCCACCACGTGTCCGCGTCGCTGCAGGGCCTGGACGATGCGCAGCTTGTGTTCCGGCGAGACGCGGGCGTACACGGCGGTCTCTTCCGCGGCCCGTTCCAGCTCGCGGTCGTCCATCGCCGACAGCTCCGCGCCGGTGAGCGCCCGCCCGTCCCGGGACAGAATCCCGAGTTCGCGGGCGATGGCTTCCGCGGTGGCGCGGTGGTCGCCGGTGATCATCACCGTCCGGATGCCTGCCAGCCGGCACTTGCGGATCGCCTCCGCCGCCTCGCGGCGCGGCGGATCGATCATCCCCGCGAGGCCGACGAACACGAGCCCCGATTCCGCCTCGTCGCCGCCGGCCGGATTCTCTCCCGTAGCCAGATCCCGATAGGCGAAGCCGAGCACCCGGAGCGCCCGGCCGGCCATTTCCTCGGCCGCCTGGAGCACCTTCCGGCGGATCGTCGGCGTCAGCGGCAGCACGCTTCCGCCCCACAGCACATAGGAACACCGGTCCACCAGCACGTCCGGCGCGCCCTTCGCGCAGATCAGCCGGCCTCCCTGGTGGCGGACGATCACGGACATGCGCTTGCGGGCGGAGTCGAACGGAAACTCGCGCTCCCGCTCGTACAGCCCCTCCGCCGACGACCGGTTCCAGCCCGCCTTCGCCGCCAGGACGAGCAAGGCTCCTTCCGTCGGATCCCCCCGGATCTGCCACCCGCTTCCCGTCTGCTCCAGGCGGGCGTTGTTGCACAGGGCCGCCGCCTGGGCCAGCCGGCGCAATGCGGCGTCCTTCCTGATATCGGCCGGACGGCCGTTTTCCATCAGCTGCCCCGCCGGGGCGTATCCGCTCCCCGTCACCTCCAGCGTGCGGCCTTCCAGCCACAGGCGGGTGACGGTCATCTTGTTGAGGGTGAGCGTGCCGGTCTTATCCGAACAGATCACCGTGGCGCAGCCCAGCGTCTCCACCGACGGCAGTTTGCGGACGATGGCCCGGCGGCGGATCATCCGCTGCACGCCCAGCGCCAGCGCGATGGTCACCACCGCCGGCAGCCCTTCCGGAATGGCCGCCACGGCCAGGCTTACCCCGGCGAGGAACATGTCCATGAGCGGCTGTCCGTGCAGCACGCCGGCAACGACCACCAGAAGGGTGAGGGCGACGGACAGGGCGATGAGGATTTTGCCCAGCTGTTCCAGGCGGTGCTGCAGCGGCGTCGGCCCGGTTTCCGCGCTCTGGATGAGGTCCGCGATTTTGCCCATCTCGGTGGCCGCGCCGGTTTCCACGACGATGCCCCTGGCCGAACCCTTGACGACCATGGTGCCGAGATAAGCCATGTTCCGGCGGTCGCCCAGGGGGACTTCCGCCGCCGCGATCGGTTCGGCGCGCTTGGCCGCCGGCACGGATTCCCCCGTCAGCGCGGCTTCTTCCACCGCCAGCCCGTTCACGGCGACCAGCCGGAGGTCCGCCGGCACCCGGTCCCCGCTTTCCAGGAGCACCAGATCGCCCCGCACCAGCTCCCGCGCCGGCACCCGCAGCATTTCGCCGCCGCGCACCACCCGGGCCGCGGGCGCCGACAATTCCTTCAGCGCCTGAAGGGATTTCTCGGCCCGGTATTCCTGGAAAAATCCGAGCAGTCCGTTGAGCAGAATGATGGCGAGGATCGTGACCGCGTCCAGCATTTCCCCGAGAAAAGCCGAAATGACGGCGGCCCCCGCCAGCACCAGCACCATGAAATCCCGGAACTGGTCCAACAGCAGGGCGAAGGGGGATTTCCCCCGCTTTTCCGTCCATTCATTGGGCCCCTGTTCCTTCAGCCGCCGCGCCGCCTCGCCCGCCTCCAGCCCCGTCCGGAGATCGGTGGCCAGCGCCGCCGCGGTGTCCTCCGCCGTGAGACGGTGCCAAGCTTTCCCTTCCGCCCGCAAGTCGTTCATCCCTCCCGCACGCGGCCGTTCCGGTCCTGGCCGGACAGCCCTTTCTCGACCATGTGTATTCAGACAAGCCGCAAAATAGCACGGGAGGGGTTTCCGGGAGGCGCGCCTTGTGGCATCATTAACTGGGACCGACATTGACGAGACAAAAAAGCGGTTGACGGACAGGAGACGTGCCCCATGTCGCTGGACGGTTTGGCCATTCGCGCCCTCGTGCACGAGCTTCAGGCCTGGAAGGGCGCCTTGATTTCCAAAATCTATCAACCCGCCGAATTCGATCTGGTGCTGCATCTGCGCGGGGCGGCCGGCCCCGGCCGGCTGCTCGTGTCGGCCAATCCTTCGCTTCCCCGCATGCACCTGTCGGAACGGACGTGGGAAAATCCGCAGGAACCGCCGATGTTCTGCATGCTGCTCCGAAAGCACTGCGAAGGCGGAACGGTGGAGGCGATCCGCCAGATTGGCGCGGAACGGATCGTGGAAATCGACATCCGGCACCGCAACGAGCTCGGCGACCCGGTGCTGAAACGGCTGGTCGTGGAACTGACGGGGCGCAACGGCAACATCATCCTGCTGGATCCGGCCTCCGGCACGATCCACGACGCGATCCGCCGCGTCACCCCGGCGATCAGCAGCTACCGCACGGTGCTGCCCGGCGGCCGGTATGTGCCGCCCCCGCCCCAGAACAAGCGCGATCCGCTCGCGGAAAGCGAAGCCGGCTTCCGCGCGGCGCTGGGCGGATTGCCGGCGAACAGCCCGCCCGCGGACCTGGAAAGGGCGCTGGTCGCCGCGTACGCCGGAATAAGTCCGCTGCTTGCCCGGGAAATCGTGCACCGCGCCGGCGGGAACCCCGCGGATCTGTGGAACGCTTTCCACTCCGTCATGCGGGACGCCGCCGCCCACCGCTACCATCCCGTCATCGTCCATGCGCTTGACGGAAAGACCGTTTTTTCCGTTTTCGACCTGACCCACCTGCCGGGAGAAAAGCGAAGCTTTCCAGGCGTGCAGGTATGCATGGAAACCTATTTCCGGGACAAGGCGGAGCGGGAATACGTCCGCCAGCGGACGGCGGAGCTGGTCCGGACCGTTTCGGGAGAGATCGCCAGGAACGAACGCAGGATCGCCAGACTCCGGGAAACGCTGGAAGAAGCCCGGGAAGCGGACAAGTACCGCCGCTACGGCGAACTGCTCACCGCCCATCTCCACGCGGTGAAACGCGGCGACGAGCGGGCGGAGGTCGTCGATTATTACGATGAAGCGCAGCCGGTCGTCTCCATCCCCCTCGACCCGCAGCTTTCCCCGAGCGAAAACGCGCAGCGCTACTTCCGCAAGTACACGAAGCTCAAAAACAGCGTCGCGGCGGCGACGAAACAGCTGGAAGAGGCGGAAGCGGAGATCCGCTACCTGGAGTCGGTCCTGCAGGCGCTGGAAACCGCGGGGCCCGAAGACATCGCGGAAATCCGGGAAGAGCTGGCCGCGCAGGGGTACATCCGCGGGGAGCGCCCCCCCGGAGGCGGAGGGAAAAACGGGAAAAAAAAGAACGGCCGTCCGGCCGTCATGAGTTTCGTATCCAGCGAAGGCGTCCCGATTCTGGTCGGCAAAAACAACACGCAAAACGACTACCTGACCAACCGCCTGGCCGCGCCCGACGACACGTGGCTGCACGCCAAGGAGATCCCCGGCTCCCATGTCGTCATCCGCGGCTCCTCCTTCGGCGAAACGACCCTTCGCGAGGCGGCGATGCTGGCGGCCTATTACAGCCGGGCGCGGCAATCCGGCAACGTGCCGGTGGATTACACCCTGGTCCGGCACGTCCGCAAGCCTTCCGGCGCCAGGCCCGGATTCGTGATCTACGACCATCACAAGACGCTGTTCGTCACCCCGGACGAGGCGGTCATCCGCAGCCTGGCGGCGTCTCCCGGTCCGTCCGGCGGCGAACCGTCGCCGTAAGGCGGACGGCCCGGCGGACGGTTTCCGACGGCGAAGGCGTTCCGTCAGGCAAACGAAAAGGGAACCCGCACGGGTTCCCGTAAGGCCGCCTGGGCGGCGTTTGCGAATTTTCGGTCCGCGCCGGGCGGCGGGCATTTCCGGTTTTACGCCCCGGACAGCTGGCCGCCGGACGGAGGCCGGTCGAAATCCAGTTCGTTGCGCAGCGACCGCTCCACCTTGCGGACGTATGGAAGGCGCTGCACGTGGCGGATGGTTTCCTCCGCCGTGTCGGCGTTGAGATACATCACCGCGTAGTTCATGCGGCGCGACATGTAATGGACGGTTCCGTATTTCTCCAGGCCTCTGGCCGCCTTCCAGTCGGTGAACCAGACGATGTACCCGACGCGTTCGACGAACAAAGGCTCTTCCCTCCCCGTTTCAGCCGTAGCAATCCCCGGCGCACATGCAGCGCCCTCCGGCTCCGCATCCCGCCGGCACCGCGTCGTCGTACGGGACCTTGATGGTGTCCGACACGGCGCGCGCCAGCGTCAGCGACACCTCGTAAAGCAAACGGCCGAGGGCTTCCTCAGCCGCCTTGTATTTCCGGATGGTTTCCACCTCGTTCAGCTTCCGTTCCAGGGCTTGCACCCGGTCCAGCGCTTCGCGGTAATCGGGATGGAACCGGCCGAAACGTTCGCATTCCGCAAATTTTTCCTTTGCCCGGACAAATTCCCGGATCACGGCCTGGGCCGCGGCGTCCTGCCGCAGCTCTTCTTTCCGGAGCAGGTATTCGCGCACGCAGGCCGACCGCTTGATCATCTCTCCCAGCTCGGCGGCCAGCGTCCACAGGGCGACCGTGTCGGGCCCGTCTTCCCGCGTTCCGCCGGACTCCGGCAGGGAAGAAGCGGTCTGCTCGGGCGCTTCCGTCAAATGGGCCAACGGTTCCACCTCCTCATCCTGTTCCGCATTGTATTCATCATACCATATCGGAAGGCGGCCAGGTCAATCCCGAAGGGAGAAGGATGCAAAGTTCCGCCGCGTCGGCGGCGCGGATGACGGCCGGTCGCACCTCCCAGGGTGGCTCCTCGGTCCAGAGCGGCTCCTCGGTCCAGGGCGGTTCCCCGGTCCAGGGCGGCTCTCCGGCCCGTGCGCCGCCGCGGATCTGCCCCCCTCCCGTCTCCGGCTTCCGCTCCCGGATGAAACCGCGGGCTTCCCATTGATCCGCGGCCCGCTCAAACCCCAGCGGCACGAACTCGATTTCCCGGCCGCCGGCGGACAGGCGCAGCGCGGTTCGCCAGACCAGCGCCTGCCGCACCAGAAGACCCGCGGTGGACGGATGGTAGCGCCGCATCGCGTGGAGCCAGGACGGGGGCACGGCCCCGATTCCGGGAAACAGCTCCTCCCGCGCGTCTTCGTTTTCCGGAACGGGCCCGGCACGGTTTTCCGTCCCGAAAGGCGCGCGGTTTGCCGGACCCTTGTCCGCCGCCGGCAACCCATCCTGGGGATCAGCAGGGAGGTGTTCCGGAGACCGCCCGCCGGACGCGGCGGGCGCCGTCCCGGCGAACCAGTCGGCGAGCGCCGCTTCCACCGGGGCGGGCAGCGGATTTCCGGATTCCCGTTCCAGGAAGGAAACCACATCCTCCCGCCCGTAACCGAAGGCCCTGGCCCGGGCGCACCCGGCCTGCGTCAGGCGGTAGACAAACACTTCGTCCGCGGAAATCCTCTCCGCGATCCGCTCCAGCTCAAAGCGGCAGCGGAGGCCGGCTTCCGGCAGCACCCACACCTCCAGGTCCGGCAGCACGCGCAGGGCGTTCGGCCGCCCGTCGCCCTCTTCCGGGGGCTTTTTCCGGCGGAACACCCGCTCCCCGCGCCAATATCCCCGTTCCAGCCAGCCGCAGGATGCCATGAACGCCGTCCAGGTCTCCAGCGCGCCGGCGTCCGCTCCCGCCTTCGCCGCGTCGGCCAGGCGAAACCACCGTCCGGCCGGGAACCGCTCGACCGCGCAAGCCGCGAAAAACAAAGCGGGATCGCGCGACGCGTACCGCTCCGTCAGCATGGAGCGAAGCGCATCGTCCGCTTCGCTTCGCCTGAGCGTCAGCCAGGCCGAAAGCCCGGCGGGGTCAACCGCGATGCGTCCCGGTTCCCGTTTCAGCACACGGCATTCCAGGCCGAGGTCGAGGGCCATCCCCAGCGGGAGCGGCGGGCCGCCGGATGCCGCCCGCCCGCCGTCCCGTGCGCCGTCCGCGGTCCTTGCGCCGTCCGCCTCCCCTGCACCGCCCGCGGTCCGTGCTCCGGCTGCGGTCCATGTGCCGGACGCGGTCCGTATTCCGCCGGCCGCGCTCCGTATTCCGCCGGCCGCGGTCCGTATTCCGCCGGCCGCGGTCCGTTCCTCCGCTCCGGCCGGGATGTCCGGCGGAAAAGGCACCCCGGCCAGTTCCTCCGCCGTCAGCCGCATTTCCGAAGCCAACCGGGCGGCCGCCGGACGATGAAGACCGCCCTTCCGGGTCAGCGGCAGGCCGCCGCACCGTTCCAAGGCCGCCCAGACGAGAAGCAGTTCCAGGGACAGCGGCAGCCGGTACGCCGCGGCATCCCGCCTGATCCGGGTCTCCTCTTCTTGCGGCAGCGGATCGGCATGCACCGGAAAAAGCATCCTGTGCCACCGGACCGCTTCGGCCGCCGGCAGGCGCCAGGTCCGGTCGCCCCAGGGCGGGCTCCGCTCCTCGAGCACGCCGTCCCGGACAAGGCGGCGGACCGCCAGGCGAAGCTCCGCGCCGGTCCACGGCCCTTCCGCGGTCCATCCGGCGAGCTGCCCGCCGGCAAACGGCAATGCGCCGAACCCGGTCAGGATCCGGCGCAGCAGCCATCGTTCCGCACCGGAATATTCGCGCATCACGTCCACCATTCCGTCTCGTAGGTGTACCCCTGCTCCAGCAAAAACCGCTTCCTCCTGCGGGAAAACTCCCGCTCCACCGTGCCGTCGCTGACCAGCGTATAGAACGAAGCGCCGGCGGCCTTCGGCCTGAGGATCCGGCCGAGCCGCTGCGCTTCCTCCTGCCGCGAACCGAAGCTGCCGGATATCTGGATGGCGACGCTGGCGTCGGGCAGGTCGACGGCGAAATTGGCCACCTTCGACACGGCGAGGGCCCGGATCTCGCCGCGGTTGAACCGGTCATACAGCCGCTGGCGTTCCTCTTGGGGCATTTCTCCCGTCACCAGGGGCAGGGAAAAGATTTCGGCCAGCTCCCTGAGCTGGTCCAGATAATGGCCGATAATGAGGGTGGGTTCGCCCGCATGGCGCTCCAGCAGCCGCCTCACCGCTTCCGCCTTGCGCGGGTTTTCCCCGGCCAGGCGGGGGCGTTCGCCGCGGGGCGCGGCGGCGTAACGGGCGGCCGCCGCTTCGTCCATGGGCACGCGCACCTCCGTGCAGCGCGCCCGCGCGATGAACCCCGCCCGCTCCACGGCGCGCCAGGGCAACTCGTAACGCTTGGGCCCGATGAGGGCAAACACGTCGGTTTCCCGGCCGTCCTCCCGCACCAGGGTGGCGGTCAGGCCCAGCCGCCGGGCGGCTTGCAGATCCGCCGTCATGCGGAAAACGGGAGCCGGCAGCAGGTGGACTTCGTCATAAATGATGAGTCCCCATTCGCGGTCCATGAACAACCTCCGGTGCAGGAAGGGACCGGATTTCGAGCGCCGGCGGGTGAGCACCTGGTAGGTGGCGACGGTGACCGGGCGCACCTCTTTGCGCTCCCCGGTGTACGCTCCCACTTCTCCGGGGGACAGCGTGGTCCGCGAGGTCAGTTCGCGGATCCACTGCCGGACCGACGTGCCGTTGGGCGTCAGGATCAGCGTTTCGCATTGGAGCCGGACGAGGGCGCCCATGCCGACCCACGTCTTGCCGGCGCCGCAGGGCAGCACGACGACGCCGCTGCCGCCGCTCACGAACGCGTCCACCGCCTCTTGCTGATAGTCCCTCAGACGCGGGGGCTGCCCCGAGTCGTCCGTTTCCCGGAACGCCACGGATAGCGGGCCTCCGGCGCGATAGCCGGCTTCGTCTATGACGGGCAGGCCCGCCGCGGCCATCGCCTGCTTCAGGAGTCCTCTTCCTTCGGGGCGAACCGCCGCCGTCCGTTCGTCGACCTCCTCTTCCAGCCAGCGGGCGGTTTCTTCCGTTTCCCGCACAAGGGAAAGATGGTAAGGAGTGGCGCACTCCAGCAGCAGCCGTCCTTCCCGGGCGACCAGGCGGAACCGGCCGTACACGGCGATTTGCCGGCGCACCTCTTCGGCCAGGGCTGGCGGAACGCCGTTTCCGGTCCATTCCCCGAGCCTCCCGAGGAGCCCTTCCGCCGTCCACCCGGCGGCCGCCGCGTGCCAGAGGGAAAGCGGCGTCAGCCGGTACGTGTAGAGACCGCCAGGGCATTTGACCAGTTCGGCCACCCCTTGAAGAAAATCCCTGAGCTCCGCAAAATCCGGATGCCGGCCGTCGGCGAGCAGCAGGCCGTCGGACTGGATCCAGAGCGGGGCGCTTTCGCCCATGTCGCAACCTCCTCCATCCTCCCCAATCATTTTGGACAAGGATGCGCCCGTCCATGCGGCACGGATGCGGCGGTCAGGCGGCCAACAAAAACCTTTTATACCCATTTAAATTTTTATTTTCCAGTTGACAACCCCCTTTACTGAACTTGTCCGACCGGCTATAATGAAAAGCAAACTGAATAGGAAACCCTTTCATTGAAGATAAGAAAAGTAACCCTTTTCTTATACGCCTCAATGGAAACCTGATGCGTTCAAACGCAAGATTCCGTGCATCCGACGGTACCGTCCGCATGGAATCCGGAGTTTGGACATATCAGGTTTTTTCTATTTCTCGGGAGTGGGGACCACATGAACAAAGTCAGAACGGCTGAGGAAGTGCTTCCTTTCATCCGGTCGGGAAGCACGCTCATGGTGGGCGGATTCGGGCTGGTGGGCGCTCCGCTGACCCTGATCAGGGCGCTGGAACGGCACGACGTCCGCGATTTGACCATCATCAGCAACAACATCGGCGAACCTGGCAGAGGATTGGGGAAGCTCCTTCGCGACGGAAAGATCCGGAAAGCGATCGGTTCGTATTTTACCAGCAATCCCGAAGTCGGCGAGCTGTACAACAAGAAACAGCTTGAAGTGGAACTCGTGCCGCAGGGGACGCTCGCGGAGCGCATCCGCGCGGGAGGCGCGGGCATCGGCGGGTTCTATACCCGGACGGGCGTCGGAACCCTTCTGGAGAACGGGAAGGAAAAAAGGGAGCTGGGCGGCGTTACGTATTTGCTGGAATTGCCGCTCCGGGCCGATGTGGCCCTGATCAGGGCGCACAAGGCGGACGAGCTCGGCAACCTCGTCTACTACAAGACGGCGCGCAACTTCAATCCGATCATGGCCACTGCGGCGGACCTGGTGATCGCCGAGGTGGACGAAATCGTGCCGGCCGGGGCCCTGGATCCGGAAAGCATCGTGAC
>DATCLN010000066.1:0-7116 GCA_036563895.1 Paenibacillaceae bacterium | reverse complement strand
TGCGTCTGCGAAGGCCTGACGTTTTTCGGCATCCGGCTCGATCCCGCGCGCAACGAGGCGGCGTCGGACGACCCCCGGCGCATTTCGGCCGACGACTCGCGGGTGGAGGTGCTTGTGGTCCCGACCAACGAAGAGCTCATGATCGCCCGCGACACCCATGCGCTCGTGCGCGGCGCCGTGACGGCGGACCGTTAGCGGCCGCCGCCCGCGGCGAAAGCCGGAACCCGCAGGCATGGGCGCGGAAATCCCTGACACCGGGACGGTTCCTCTGGGAGAGGGTGAGACGGTGAACGAAAGGGAACTGCTGGCGCGCGGCTGGGCGGAAGCGCTGCAGGACGGGGCGGTCAGCGTGCCGTACGCCCTCCTGCGCACCTACCGGACGCTCGGCCTCAGCGATACGGAAGCGATGCTGCTCATCCAGCTGATGGCGTTTCGGCAGCTGGAGCAAAACGAATTTCCGACCACCGAACAGCTCTGCGAACGTCTTGGCGCCACGCCCGCGGCCATCGGCGAGGCGCTGCAGCGCCTGATCAAGCTCGGATTCCTCGGCATCGACGAATACACCGACCCGGGAACCGGCGTGCTGGCGGAACGATTCATTTTGACCGGGCTGTTCAACCGCATCGGCGAGCTGCTCGCGTCGGGAGGACGCCTTCGCGCCGCCGCTGCAGCGGAAACTCCGCTTCCGGGTTCGGGCGGAGGCGTTCCGGCCGCCGCGCGGAAGCCCGCGGACGAAGGCGCCGGCAGGGTGTTCCGTGCGTTTGAGCAGGAGTTCGGACGCCCCCTTACGCCGATGGAATGCGAGACCATCGAAGCCTGGCTCGACCAGGACGGCTATCCGGAAGAGCTGGTGCTGTTCGCGCTGAAGGAAGCGGTGTTTGCCGGAAAACTGCACTTCCGGTACATCGACCGGATCCTGCTGGAATGGAGCCGCAACCGGGTGACCAGCGTGGAAGAAGCGCGGTCCCACGTGCAGAAGTTCAGGTCCGGACGCTGACGCTTGCTCCCCGTGCCGGATGACGGCCGCATGTCCCGCCCGTTCGTGCCCAAGTCCGCTTGCATGCCTTGGCCGCCCGCGTCATAGGTAATAACGGAACGGATTTCGCGGGAAAGGGAGGGGACTTGCGGTGGCGGAGTGGGAGGGCGTCCTGTTGCCGTTTCTGGGCGTGGTGGCTGCCGGAGCCGCCGCCGTGCTGTTTCTGATCGCCCTGTCGCCGGGGCGCTGGCGGGACCGCGGCCGTCCGGTCGTGTCCGTGCGCGCCCGCGTCGTCGGCAAGCGCCCGGACGTGTCGTCCCGGCCGTTCTACCAGGAAAACGGGCCGGTCCAGATGCAGACGGACACCGCCTACTACGTCACGTTCCAGACGGAAGACGGCCGCAGGCTCGAATTCCGCACGGACGGCGCCAGATACGGCCTGCTGGCGGAAATGGACGAAGGGGTGCTGATGTATCGGGGGACCACGTTCCTGCATTTCGAACGGGACGCGGAACCGATGAGAAGCCTGGCCCGCTGAGACAAGGGAAAGGCATCCGGAAATATGAGAGAAGCCCGCATATTGGATGCGGGCTTTTGTTATTGCAACTCTGGCCTGCGTTCATTTTGCCGAGGGTTCCGTCGCGGTTCAAGTTTTTCCGTTCAGGAGCGGCCTTCGGCTTCGGCGGCGATGGCGGCGCCCAGTTCGCCCGCCCGGCGGGCGGCCCGTTCCATGGCCTGGATCACCGCTTCGCGGAAACCCAGGCGCTCCAGCGTCTCGATGGCCTCCTGGGTCGTGCCGCCGGGGGACGTGACGCGGCGCCGGAGCTCCGCCGGTTCCTCGCCGGTAAGCCGCACCATCTCCGCCGCGCCCCGCACGGTCTGCACGGTGAGTTCCCGGGCCGCCTCGGGTGAAAGCCCGAGGCGAGCAGCGGCTTCCATCATCGCTTCCATCATGTAATAGATGTATGCGGGACCACTGCCGGATACGGCGGTCACGGCGTCGAGGAGGTCTTCTTCCACCACGGCGGCGAGACCCACGGCCCGAAAAAGGGCCAGGGCCCTTTCGCGGTCCTCGGCGCCCACCTCCGGCGAGAAGGCGATGCCGGTGGCGCCCAGTCCGACCTGGCTGGAGGTGTTGGGCATCGTCCGCACCACGGGCTGTTTCCGTCCGAGCAGGTTCTGGATGACGCCGATGGACAGGCCGGCGATGACCGATACGATCAGATGGCGCGGCGCAAGATGCGGTCTCAGGGCGACGATCGCTTCCGCGGCGTCCTTCGGCTTCATGCCGAGCACCACCACATCCGCGCGGGCCAGGGCTTCGATTTTTTCTTCTTCGCTGAAAGCCGGCCGGATGCCGTACCGCGCGGACAGCTCGCGCAGCCGCCCGGCACTTCGGCGGTTGGCCGCGGTCACCCGTTCCGGCGGCAGCAATCCCGAGCCCGTAATGCCGCGAATCAGCGCCTCGGCCATGGAACCGGCGCCGAGAAAGAAGATGTCGTAAGGGTGTCCGCCCATCGGCTGCCGCTCCTTTCTACCTGCGGATTTGTCCGTTGCCCCGCACGATGTACTTGTACGATGTGAGCGCCGGCAGGCCCATCGGCCCGCGGGCGTGCAGTTTCTGCGTGCTGATGCCGATCTCCGCGCCGAACCCGTACTCGAAACCGTCGGTGAAGCGGGTGGACGCGTTGTGGTAGACGGCGGCGGCGTCCACTTCCCGCAGGAACCGTTCCGCATTCTCCGCGGATTCGGTGACGATGCATTCGGAATGCATCGTGCCGAAGCGGCGGATGTGGTCCAGCGCCTCGTCGAGATCGTCCACCACTCTGACGTTCAGGATCAGGTCGTTGTATTCCGTCGCGTAGTCCTCGTCCGTGGCCGGCTTGGCCCACGGCGCAAAGCGCCGGGTGCGCTCGCAGCCCCGCAGCTCGACGCCGGCGTCGCGGAACTTGCCGAGAAGACCGGCCAGATGGTCTTCGGCGAACTCGCGGTGCACGAGCAGCGTCTCCATGGCGTTGCAGACGGAGGGCCGCTGCAGCTTGGCGTTCAGGGCGATTTCTTCCGCCATGTCCGGCCGGGCCGAAGCGTCGAGATACGTGTGGCAGACGCCGGCACCCGTTTCGATGACGGGGACGGTGGCGTTTTCCACCACGGTGCGGATCAGGGAAGCGCCGCCGCGGGGGATGAGGACGTCCAGCAGGCCGTTGGCCTTGAGCATGTCATCCACCGTGCCGCGTCCCGGGTCCTCTACCAGCTGAATGGCGTCGGCCGGAACCGCCGTGCCGGCCAGAGCGTCGCGGAGGACGGCTACGATGCTCCGGTTGGACTCGAGAGCCGAGGAGCTGCCGCGCAGCACGACGGCGTTGCCAGTTTTCAGGCACAGCCCGGCGGCGTCCGCGGTGACGTTGGGACGCGCTTCGTAGATGATGCCGATCACGCCGAGGGGCACGCGCACTTTGGCGATCTCGAGCCCGTTCGGCCGCCGGAAGGTTTCCAGCACGTCGCCGACGGGATCGGGCAGGGAGGCGACCTCGCGCAGGCCTTCCGCCATGCCGGCGATGCGCGACGGATTCAGCATGAGGCGGTCCAGCAGCGCGGAAGGCATGCCCTGCCGCCGGCCGCGTTCCAGATCCCTTTCGTTGGCGGCAAGGATTTCGTCCTGTCGGCGGACGAGGGCGTCCGCCATGCGGAGCAGGGCTTCGTTTTTCTGTTCGGTGGAAAGCCGGGCCAAAACCGCCGCCGCTTCGCGGGCCAGGCGCGCCTTGGCGCGGACTTCGCTTTCGGTGCGGACTTCGCTTTTCGCGCGGATCTCACTCACGGGCATGAACCTCCTTTGGTTGTTCCGGCAGTGCGACCCATTCGTCGCGGTGGATGATTTCCGGCCGCGGGATCTCTGCCGCACGCATGGCTTCTTCGCTGGACAGGCCGCGGATGCGGTTCACCTGGCGGACGGAGTGCCGGACGATGCCGCGCCCGATGACGCGGCCGTCTTCGGCGGCCACTTCCACCACGTCGCCGGGGCTGAAATCGCCGTCGGCCCTGACGACGCCGGCGGGGAGCAGGCTTTTGCCGCCGTATACCAGCGCCCGTTCCGCGCCGGGGTCGACGATGATTTGGCCGCGCGGCTCCGACAGGTAGCCGATCCACAGTTTCTTGACGGGAAGGGTGTGCTCGCCGGCGGCAAAATAGGTGCCTTTGCCTTCGCCGCGCAGGGCGGCGGCGAGATCCCCCGGTTCCGCCGCGCGGCCGACGAAAACCGGCACGCCTCCCGCCGCGGCGATGCGGGCGGCTTCGATTTTGGAGCGCATGCCGCCGGTGCCGACCGCCGTGCCCGCTCCGCCGGCCATAAGCAAAAGATCGTCGGTAATGACCCCGACCCGGTCGATCCGGCGGGCGTCCGCATGCTTGCGCGGATCCGCGGTATACAGGCCGTCGGTGTCCGTCAGCACGTACAGGCCGTCCGCCTTCACCAGGGCGGCGGTCAGCGCCGAAAGGGTGTCGTTGTCGCCGAAGCGGATTTCGTCGACGGCGACGGTGTCGTTTTCGTTGATGACGGGCACCGCTCCCTGGCGGAGGAGCTCCTCCAGGGTGGCCAGCGCGTTGCGGGCCCGCAGCCGGTCGCCGAAATCCGGCCGGGTGAGCAAGATTTGCGCCACCGGACGGCCGTATTCCGCGAACGCCTCCTGGTACGCCTGCATGAGCAGGGCCTGGCCGACGGCGGCCGCCGCCTGTTTCTCGTGCAGGAGGCGCGGCCTTGTCTTGTACCCGAGCAGTCGGTATCCGGCCGCGATCGCCCCCGAGGAAACGACGAGCACCTGCCGGCCTTCCCGCAGGACGGACGCGATTTCCGCCGCGAGGAACCGGACGCGCTCGCGGATGAGCCCGCCTTCCGGCGAGGCGAGGGAACTGCTGCCGATTTTGATCACGATCCGCTGGTTCATCGCATGCCACCCCAAAACAAAACGCTTCCGCCCTCCAAAGGACGGAAGCGAACTTCCGCGGTACCACCTTTGTTGACGGGGTCGCAATACCGGCGTCCAAAGCGCCGCAGGTACCGGACTCCGTCCCCTCTGGTCCCGTTAACGGCGGGTGCCGTCCGGCTCGTCGCCGGCCGCTCGGGGATGGGGGAAGCGAAAGACCCGGCGGGCCCTTGCAGCCTCGGAGCCCGCTCTCTGGGACGGGCCTGGACTTCGCTTCGGTTCCCTTCATCGCGTTTCCTTTTGGAACACTACTAAAAAGATACCACGGCCCCGCAAGAATGTAAAGAAACCGCCCGGCGTCAGATCAGGCCTTTTTCCGCGAGGAAGTCGCGGGCCACGTCTTCGGCTTTCAGACCTTCCTCGTCCACCTTCGCGTTGAGGGCCTGCATGTCGGACTCGCTGATGACGCCGCCCAAGAGGTTCAGGACGTCTTCCAGTTCCGGATATTTGTCCAGCACGTCCTGGCGGATCAGCGGGCCCGCGTCGTAGGGCGGGAAGAAGGATTTGTCGTCTTCCAGGATGACCAGATTGTAGACGACGATCTGGCCGTCGGTGGAGAAGGCGTCGATGACGTCGACCTTGCCCTCGGCCAGGGACCGGTACATGATGCCGTGGTCCATGCCGATGGCATCCTTGAAGTTCATGCCGTACGCCGCCCGAAGGCCGGGGTAGCCGTCGGGCCGGTCGAGGAACTCGAATTCGCAACCCAGCACAAGTTCTCCTGCCACTTTGGCAAGGTCGCTGAAGGTTTTGAGTCCGTATTTTTCGGCCGTTTCCTTCTTGACCGCCAGGGTATAGGTGTTGTTGAACCCATACGGTTCAAGGAACGCCAGATTGTCCTGCATCAGGAGCTGCCGCGCCTTGTCCAGCGTTTCCTGCGAGGTCCCCGTTTCCTCCTGGTAGTAGTTGGCGACGATGGTTCCGGTGTAATCCGGATACAGCTGGATGTCGTTGTTCAGCAGCGCTTTCCAGGCCACGTTGGACCCGCCGAGGTTGACTTTCCGGTCCACCTTGAGGTCGGTTTTCGCCTCGATGAGCTCGGCCATCATGTGGGCCAGGATGATGTTTTCCGTGAAGTTTTTGGACCCGACCGTAATCCGTCCGCCGTCGCCGCCGGAACCCGACCGCAGGCCGCAGGCGGAAACGAGCGTGACGGCGGCGGTCACGACGGCCGCCAGAAGCAATATGCGAATCCGTTTCATGGTATCAACCCCCAAAATGTTTTAACAACCTCAGATTTTCAGTCCTTTCGGGACGGTCCACTTTTCGAGCAGCCCCAGGACGAAGTCGAACAAAAGCGCCAGCAGGGCGGCGGGAATCGCGCCGAGCAGCACCAGGGCGTCGATGCTGCGGGCGATGCCCAGGAAGATGAAGTCCCCGAGACCGCCGGCGCCGATGAAGGCGGCCAGCGTCGCCGTGCCCACGTTGATGACGGTGGCGGTCCGGATGCCGGCCATGATGACGGACAGGGCGAGGGGAAACTGTACACGGATCAGGATTTGCAAATCCGTCATCCCCATTCCTCTGGCGGCCTCGATGATCGATTTGTCCACATCCCGGATTCCCGTGTAGGTGTTCCGGATGATGGGGAGGAGGGAGTAGAGAAAGAGCGCCGCCACGGCGGTCGGCACGCCGATCCCGAGCAGCGGGATCATGAACCCGAGCAGAGCGAGGCTCGGAATCGTCTGCAGCACGCCAGCGGTTCCCAGCACGCCGCTGCGCAGGTGCGCCACGCGGGTGATCAGCACGCCCAGGGGGACGCCGATGGCGATGGCGATGGCCATGGACACGCCGACAAGCTGGATATGCTGGACGAAGGCGATAAGCAGGTCTTCCCACCGCATATTGAGCTGCCGGATCATTTGCTCCCACAGCGTGGCGTTCATGACGGCGTTTCACCTCCGTTTTGTCCGTTTTGCACCCACAGCCGGGAAAACATCGTGAGCAGGCTTCCTTTGGTCACAACCCCCGCGACCCGGCCTTCGGCCCCGACAACGGGAACGATGCCGAATTTCGCCTGATCGATGGCGATGAGGGCGTCCTTCGCCGTGGCCGAAAGATCCAGGACCGTGTCGGCGGGGACCATGATCTCGGCCACCGTTTCGATTTCTTCCATCTTGGCCTGCAGGTCGTACGCGGAAACGATGCCGGTCAGGCGGC
>DATCLN010000065.1:0-46310 GCA_036563895.1 Paenibacillaceae bacterium | reverse complement strand
CTTCTACACCGTGCTGGTGGACGGGGACGACCTGAACGAACCGGTCGCCGACGCGGTGCGGGGCATCCTCGACGGCCACATTGTGCTGGACCGGAGGCTTGCCAACAAGGGGCATTTTCCGGCCATCGACGTCTTGGCCAGCGTCAGCCGGCTGATGAAGGACATCGTTTCGCCCGAGCAGATGGAAGCCGCATCCCGGCTGAAGCAACTGCTGGCCGTCTACCGGGAAGCGGAGGATCTCATCCATATCGGCGCCTACCAACGGGGCAGCAATCCGGACATCGACGCGGCGATCGAATACATAGACCGGATCAATGCGTACACGAGGCAGGAAATCGACGAGAAGGTCTCGTTTGAAGAAGCGCGGCGGCGCCTGATCACCGAGTTCCGGAAAGGATGAGCTGAACCGGCATGCGATTCCGTTATCCCTTTCAGAAAATCGTCGACCTGAAAAGCGGAGAGAAGTCGATGGCCGAATGGGCGTACGCCGCCGCGCTGGGCGAGCTTCACGCGGAAGAGGAGCGTCTCGCCCAGCTGGTGAAGGAAAGGGAGGAGGCGGCGAACCGCCTGGAAGAGGAAGTCTCCCGCCCGGTTCCGCTGGCGCGGATCCGGCAGATGGAAGCCTACGTCCTGGTGCTCGACTCGCGCATCCGCAGCCAGACCGAAGCCGTCCGGCGCGCGGGGGAAGTCGTCCAGGAACGGCTGCGGCGGCTGACGGACAAAATGGTCGACGAGAAAGTGTGGCTGAACCAGCGGGAAAAGGCGTGGGAGCGTTTCCGGCTGGAGTGGAACCGGAGGGAGCAGAAGGAGCTCGACGATCTGGCGGCGGTCAAGGCCGCCCGCGCCGCGCGCGTCTGAGCGGCGCGGCATGCGGAAAGCCGCCGGGCGGACGGCGGGCGGGCCTGAACAGGTCGGCCCGCGTCAGGCCGGGGAAACGGGGGGAAGATCGTGGCGGAAGCAAAGGCGGAAAAAGACGGAACCGGTTGGCTGGAACGCATCCTTTTTCTGGTAACGCCCGTTTTGTTCACGGCCTTGCTCCTCGGCATCCTGCTTCTGATTTTCGATACGGACCTGCGGAGTTCCGCGCTCGATTTCGGGCGCAAGATTCCGGTTGTCGGCAGATTGCTGCCGGAATCCGCGGCGGAGGAGACGCCGCGGACGCCGGAAGAGATGGCCGCGCGGAATGCCCGGGAGCGCATCCGCGAACTGGAAGCGATGCTGGCGGAGCGCGAGGAAGCGCTGCGGCAATCCGTGGAAACGACGCGCCGTCAGGAAGCGGAAATCGCCGAATTGCGCGCGAAGGTCGAGGAACTGAACGCCAGCCTCTCGGACAAGACCATCACCACGGCGGAATACGAAGCGCGCATCCGTTCCCTCGCCGAGATGTACGGCAGGATGACGCCCAACAGGGCGGCGCCGATTCTGGAAAGCATGACGGCGGAGGAAGCGGTGCTTGTGCTCGAATACATGCCCGAGGCGACGCGCGGGCGAATCCTCGAACGGATGAACCCGCAGCGTGCCGCGGAACTGACGGCCATGCTCAAGGACAGCGTTCCCGTGGAGGAACGGCAGCTGGCGGCGCTCCAGGCACGCGTGCGCGAACTGGAAGAGCGGCTGTCCGACTCCGGGAAGGTCCTGAAAGCCGACGAAGTGGGCGGCACGTTCACGTTCATGGATGCCGAGCAGGCCGCCACGCTGATCCTCGAGTTGGCCAGGACCAACCGCGCCAAGGCGCTGTATACCCTGGCCAGCATGGACAGCGCGACCCGCAGCCAGGTGGTGGGCGCCATGACGGCCAAGGACAGCCGGACGACGGCGTCCCTCATGGCGGAGCTCATTCCGCCCGGTTCGTAAGCGACGGTCAGCCTGAAGACAAGGCGAACATCATATGCAAACGGCGGAACCCGCCTTTGAAAGGAGGTGAAATCATGCGTGCGGACATGAGCATGGTGCTGGCGGCGAACGCCACCGTGACCGCGATCCGGCAGGACGTTGCGTCAACGGGCGGATCGGCGCCGCAGACGGAATTCGCCCGGATGCTCGCCGGTTTGCTCCAGGGCGGAGCGAAGGCGGACGGCGCGGTCGGAAGCGCCATGACCCTTCCTGCTGCCTTGTGGTGGATCCTGGCGCCAAACGCCGGTCATACGTCCGCTTCCGGCCTGGCGGCTGCGTTGGGGCTGCAGTCCCCGACCGATCCGCTGGCGGGCTTCGACGGTTCCGCGGAAGGCGACGCATTCCTTGCGGCCTTGCGCGAATGGGCCGACGGACTGATGCGACTCCTGGGTCTTGCGGGTGAAGAAGAGAACGGACGGCAAACCGCCGACGCGACGGCGCTGCCGGCGGGGATGCCAGCGGAATCCCTGGTGACGACGTTGCTTGCCGCGCTTGGGATCGGGCAGACAGGCTCCGTAACGGACGCCGGTCCGTTTGAAACCCTCGCCACGGCTTACGGGACGCGTCTGCAGGAGATTTTGGCCGCTTTGGCGAAGTCACCCGGCGGCGCGGAGCTGGCGAAGGCGTTCCGGCTGGTGCTCCAGCAGGGGCAGCCGGCGGTTCCCGGTGCCGACACGCCGGCGGCGGAACTTCAGCAGCTTGCGGCCCTGGCGAAATCCGCGGGACAGGGGAACTTCCCGGCATCGCCGGCCTCCGGCGAAGGAACTGGGCAGCTTCCCGGCGGGAAGGCGGAAGCGGCGCAGACACCCCTCCGCATGGCGGAGATGCCGCAACCCTCACCGGTCCTGCGGAGCGAAGCGCAGAAGACGGAAGACCGGACGCAGGTCATTGTGCTCTCCCAAGGCAAAGGGGAAGGGGAAGGCGCGGCGCACCTGGCCGGACGGACGGCGACACTGCCCGCGGGTGCCGAATCGCCGGCGGAAAACGGTCCCGTCCCGATCTGGGTGCTGCGCGGCCTGAGCGAGGCCGGACGGCCGGAACCGGCGGAACAGCCGCCCAGGATTCCCGTGCAACGGCTCGTGGACCAGCTTGCGCCCTTCCTGGTGAAAAAGCTGACGCTGCAGGGCGCGAACGGCGTCTCCGAGGCGCGCATCTCGCTCCATCCCGAGCACCTCGGTCACGTGGACATCCGCCTGTCGCTGCATAACGGCGTGCTGACGGCCCAGTTCATCACCGCCACCGGCATGGCGAAGGAGATGCTGGAAGCGCAGATCGCCCAGCTCAAGGCGGCGATCCAGACGCACGGCCTGCAGGTGGAGCGGATGGAAGTGATCCAGCAGTCGCCTTCGGGCTCCGTGCTTGCCCATATGCAGCATCAGGGACGGCAGCAGGGTTCCGGTGACGGGCGCCACGGAACGTTCCGCGAAGGGCGGGGCGACGGATACCGCGAAGCGGCGGAGTTTGAGGCGGCCTTCGAACGGTCCGCGATCCTGCAGGACATCTACGGCAGCTCGATCAATCTGACCGCCTGACGCGGCGCCGGCAAGGAGGTGGCTATAGTGGCTGGCTACACGACCGGCACGCAGAACGTCTGGCCCCATTATTCGTCGCAAAACGTGCAACGGACGGCGCGAACGCCGCAGCAGGAACTCGGCAGGGAACAGTTCCTGCAGCTGCTGGTAACCCAGCTCGCCAACCAGAATCCGCTCGAGCCGATGCAGGACCGCGAGTTCATCGCCCAGATGGCGCAATTTTCCGCCCTGGAGCAAATGATGAACGTCGCAAAGGAACTGAACGCCCTGCGCCAGTCGGCGGCGCTCTCCGCCAATCTGATCGGGATGGAGATCGGGTGGACGGAAACGGATGACACCGGCGCGGTTGTCAACAGGAGAGGCGTCGTGGATTCCATCGTGGTCCGAAACGGCGAAGTGTACGCGAAAGTCGGCGACGCGGAAATCAAGGCCGACGACATCGTGTACGTCGGACGTCCGGCGGCGACGCAGCCGGAAGAGCCGGAGGAAACGCCCTCGGACGGACAGGAGACGCCGGCGGCGCAAGAGCCTGCGGAAGCGGGTGAGGGCGCATGAACGATCGCTGGTGGCCGGGGCATTTGTCCGTCGGACAGACGGGCAAGGTAACCGGCAGCTATCCGGTTTCAAAGCCGCGGAACGCGCCGGCTGAAACGAAAGAGCTGTCCTTCCGCGAAGTGCTGGAGCAAAAGCAGCTGAAATTCAGCCAGCACGCGGAACAGCGGCTCAGGCAGCGCGGCATCCATTTCGGGCCGGAGCAGCTGAGCGAAATCGCCCGTGCCGTGGATCAGGCCGCGGCCAAGGGAGCCCGGGATTCCCTGGTGCTGTACCGCGACGTGGCCATGATCGTCAGCGTGCCGAACCGCACCGTGGTGACGGCGATGGACGAAGCGTCCATGAAGGAACACGTGTTCACGCAAATCGACAGCGCCGTCATCGTCCGATAATCAAGTCATGGGTTGATTTCCGGATTTCACCATCCGGGAACGGGCCGGACCTGAAAAGGAGGCCCGGGGCCGCGGATCGACGGAAGCGGCCGTACCTCAACCGCGAGGAGGGTTCTTGGAACATGATTCGTGCGATGTATTCCGGCGTATCCGGAATGCGCGGTTTTCAGGTCAAACTCGACGTCATCGGCAACAACATTGCCAACGTCAACACCATCGGCTTCAAATCCGGCCGGGTGATGTTCAAGGACATCCTGAGCCAGTCGATGGCGGGGGCGACCGCGCCGGTGGAAGGCGAAACGGGCGGCGTCAACCCCAGGCAGGTGGGCCTTGGCGTCACGGTGTCCTCCATCGATACGCTGCACATGCCGGGCAGCGCCATGACCACCAACAATCCGCTCGACTTGCGCATCGACGGCGACGGGTTCTTCGTCCTGTCCCCGACGGGCGACGCCGACGGGCCGCTGTATCTGACGCGGGCCGGCAATTTCCTCATTGACGGCAACCGCCAGCTGGTGAACCCGGACGGCCTGTTCGTCCTGTCGACGGACGGAGCGCCCATCATCATTGACGAAGGAATCACCTCTGTCTCCATCGCGCAGGATGGTTCCGTGCTGGGCGTCGACGACACCGGCGCGGTGGTGAACATCGCGCAGATCGGCCTGGCGCGCGTGGTGAACCCGGGCGGGCTGGAGAAGGTGGGCAGCAACCTGTACCGGTTGACGGTCAACGCCAACCCGGACGGCGAACTGGGCGATCTGCTTCCGCCCAACTCGCCGGAAGACGGGACCGGCGCCATCATTGCCGGGCAGCTTGAAATGTCCAATGTCGACCTGACCGTCGAATTTACCGAAATGATCATCGCCCAACGCGGATTCCAGGCGAACTCCAGAATCATCACCACGTCCGACGAAATCTTGCAGGAAGTCGTCAATCTGAAGCGTTAATGAGTGAGTAGCACCGCCATCCGGCAAACCGCTGGGAGGAGGGGCCTCCCGGAGGTTCCTCCTCCTCCGGCGGTGCGGGAGGGATCCCCATGATCCAGGTCACCCGGTTGAACGGGAGCCGGTTCCACCTGAACGCCCTGATGATCGAGACGGTGGAAGAAACACCGGATACGCTCATCACGCTGGTCAACGGAAAAAAATACATCGTCACCGAAAGTGCTTCGGATGTGATTCGATCCGTTCAGCAATATCTGCGTTCTGTCGGACTTCGCGGAGTGGCGGCGGTGCCGTATCCTCCGGATGATGCCGACAAGGAAGGAGCAATGTCATGAAACGAACGTGGCCTTGGCTGGTTTCGCTGCTTTTGGCCATCTCGCTGATCGCTGTCGTCGTCGTCATCCTCTGGAACCAGAGCGGCCTTTTCACCCCGCGGGAAGGAGCGCTGGCCCAGTCCGAGCCGCTGTCGGCGGATGAATTGCTCGCCGTCACATCCGAATTGACCGATATCCGGACGAACATCGCCGATCCGGACTATGTCGTCGTCATCGATCTGTCGTTCCGCCTGGACAGCAAGAAGACCCGGGAAGCGTTCGACAAGATCAAGGAAGTCGAAATCCGGCCCATCGTCAACAAGGCGCTCTGGCAGATGAGTCCCGAGGAACTGTCGAGCGTCGCCGGCAAGGACAAACTGATTTCGCAAATCATCAACGCCATCAATCCGGTGCTGGCGGCGATCGCCAACGGCAAACTGACCAAGGTGGAAATCACGAACTTCATCATGACGCCGATCTGACGGTCCGACCGGCACGTCATCGGAAGGGGGGAACGCCAAGTGGTGGACGTTCTTTCGCAAAGCGAGATCGACGCGCTGCTAGCCGCGCTGTCGTCCGGCGAAATGGATGCGGAAGAACTGAAGCGGGAAGAGCAGCAGCGGAAAATCCGCGTGTACGATTTCAAGCGCGCCGTCCGGTTTTCCAAGGACCACCTGCGCAGCCTGACCCGCATCCACGAAAACTTCGCGCGCTACCTGACCACGTACTTCTCCGCGCAGCTGAGAACGTTCGTGCAGATCAACGTCGTGCAGGTGGAACAGCTGCCTTACGACGAATTCATCCGTTCCATCCCGAAGATGACGATTCTGAACATCTTCGAGGCGGAACCGCTGGAAGGCCGCATGGTGCTGGAAGTGCACCCGAACGTCGCCTTTGCCATGCTTGACCGCCTGCTCGGCGGGATGGGCGTCGCGCCCGCCAAGATCACCTCGCTGACGGAGATCGAAACGATCATCCTGGAGCGCATGTTCGGCCGCGCGCTGGCGACGCTGCAGGAAGCCTGGAAAACGGTGATCGATCTGCACATCCGGCTCGAGACCCTGGAAACGAACCCGCAGTTCATGCAGATCGTATCGCCGAACGAAACCATCGCGCTCATCTCGATGAGCACGAAAATCGGCGACACCACGGGCATGATCAACCTTTGCATCCCGCACGTGGTGATCGAACCGATCATGCCGAAGCTGTCGGTGCATCACTGGTTCGTGTCCCAGAAAAAGTCCCGGGCGCCGGAAGAAGTGGAAATGCTGGAACAGCGCGTCACCAAGGCGAAGCTGCCGATCGTGGTGGAGTTGGGCACTTCCCGGATCACCGTGCAGGAATTCCTCAACCTTGCGGTCGGCGACGTGATCGCGCTGGACAAGGCCGTCGGCGACAAGCTCTGCATCAGGGTGGGGGAAAAGGTGAAATATCTGGGCAGTCCGGGGACGGTGCGGGACCGCATGGCCGTCCAGATTGACGAGATCGTAACCGAGGATGTGGAGGAGGAAGAGGATGTCGGGTAAGGACTATCTGTCGCAAGAGGAAATCGACGCGCTTTTGCGTCAGAACGCCGCGGATGACAGCGAAGAGAACAAGGAAATCACGGATATCAACGACGTGCTCACGCCGCTGGAGCAGGACGCCCTCGGCGAAATCGGCAACATCACCTTTGGCAGCGCGGCCACCGCGCTTTCGACCCTGCTCGGGAAGAAGGTGGAAATCACCACGCCGCACGTGTCCCTCATCCACCGGTCCAAGCTGGAGGATGAGTTCCCGAAACCCCACGTGGCGGTGCACGTCAGCTACCTGGAGGGTTTTGAAGGCGTCAACGCGCTGATCATCCGCACCTCGGACGCGGCGGTCATCGCGGATCTCATGCTGGGCGGGGAGGGCAAGCCGAAGGACACGGAGCTGAACGAAATCCACATCAGCGCCGTCCAGGAAGCGATGAACCAGATGATGGGTTCCGCCGCCACGTCCATGTCCACCATCTTCAACCGGCTGGTCAACATCTCGCCGCCGGGCATCGTCATCATGGACGCGCCCAAGGGCATCGGACTGTCCAGCATTCCGGAAGGGGACATCCTGATCAAGATCTCGTTCCGGCTGACCATCGAAGATCTGGTCGATTCCACCATCTTGCAGCTCCAGACGATTCCGTTCGCCAAGGAACTGGTGGCTTCGCTGATGAGCGGGGCGGAATCGCAGCCGGCACCGGCCACAGCGGGGGCTTCGTCTCCTCCGCCGGCACCGGCCGCGGCGGGTGCACCCCAGCCGGAACCCGTCATGTCCAGAGCGGCCGCCGGAGGACCGGCGGGCGGGACGCCGGGAGGACCCGCGGGCGGACCTGTCGGCGGACCGATGATGGAAGGACCGCCGGCCGGGCAGCCGCATACGTACGGCGCCGTGACCCGGAACGTCAGCGTCCAGCCGGTGCAATTCGGCAGCATTGGAGGCGGCGGCTACCCGCAGGCCGAACAGACCAACCTGGATCTGCTTCTGGACATTCCCTTGAAGGTCACCGTCGAACTCGGCAGGACGTACAAGCAGATCAAGGAAATCCTGGAGCTGTCCCAGGGGTCCGTCATCGAGCTTGACAAGCTGGCCGGCGAGCCCGTGGACATCCTGGTCAACAACAAGCTGATCGCCAAGGGTGAAGTGGTGGTCATCGACGAAAACTTCGGTGTCCGCGTCACCGATATCATCAGCCAATGGGACCGCATCCAGAAAGTCTAAGCGATCATAACGAACACGAACCAGATCCGTTGGGGGGAGACCGCACATGGGGAAACGCATTCTCATCGTCGATGACGCGGCTTTCATGCGCATGATGATTCGTGACATTCTCACCAAAAACGGCTACGAGGTCGTCGGGGAAGCCCAGGACGGCATCCAGGCGATCGAGCGGTACAAGGAACTTCAGCCCGATCTGGTGACCATGGACATCACGATGCCGGAAATGGACGGGATCACCGCCCTCAAGGAAATCCGCAAGATGGACGCCAACGCCAAGGTGATCATGTGCTCCGCCATGGGCCAGCAGGCGATGGTCATCGACGCCATCCAGGCCGGAGCCAAGGACTTCATCGTCAAGCCGTTCCAGGCGGATCGCGTGATTGAAGCGGTCAAAAAAACCATCGGCTGACGGGCGAAGGAGCACGTGCCATGCCCGTTGTCCCGATGGCGTCGGAAGAGGCGTACCCGAGCTTCGCCTGGGAAGTGCTTTGGGTCATCTTTGTCCTTGTCTTGGTGGTCGCGGCCATTTTGTGGCTGCTCAGGCTTCTGGCCAGGAGGGGACGCGGTTTCTGGGCCAGCCGGTCCATGCGGCATCTGGGCGGCATGGCGCTGGGGACGAACAAATCGATCCAGGTGGTGGAGTGGAACGGCCGCATCTACGTGCTCGGAGTCGGCGACGACGTGACCCTGATCGACGCGATCCGGGATCCCGAGACGGTCGCCGCTTTGCTGGAGGCGCTGGACGAGGCCGACGCTTCCCGACCGGTCCGGTTGCCCGCGTGGGCGGAGAGGTTCCTTCGCAGGTCCGCGGACATGCCTTCGGACCCTGCGCGGCGGACGGGACAAGCCCCCGGCGAGACCTTCGAGCAGTCCCTCCAGCGCCGGCTGCGCGAGCTTTCGGAGCGCAGGGCACGCTTGGAACAGCTGCTTCAGGATCATTCCAAGGATGATCGGATGGACAGGCCATGAAGCGATTGCGGAAATGGGCGGCCGGCTTTGCGCTTGCCCTCGCCGGTCTCGTCCGGACGGGAAACAGCGCGGCGGCCGAGGACATTGTGAGCATTACCATCGGCACCGACGCCGAACCGGTGGGCGCTTCCGCGCTGACCATCCTGCTGCTCATCACCGTGCTCAGCCTGGCGCCGGCGATCCTGGTGCTCATGACCAGTTTTACGCGCATCGTCATTGTGCTCAGCTTCGTGCGGACTTCCCTCGGCACGCAGCAGACGCCACCCACGCAGGTGCTCATCGGAATGGCCCTGTTTCTGACGCTGTTCATCATGGCGCCGACGCTGTCCAAAGTCAACGAGCAGGCGGTGCAGCCGTACCTGAGCGGCCAGATCAGCCAGACCGAAGCGCTCGAGAGGGCCGCCGTGCCGATGAAGGAGTTCATGTACAAGCATACGCGGGAGAAAGACCTGCTGCTTTTTCTCAATTACGCCAAGGCGGAAAAGCCGGCTACCTACGAGGACATCCCGCTGACGGTGCTCATTCCTTCCTTCGCCCTGAGCGAGATCAAGACGGCGTTTCAGATGGGATTCATGATCTTCGTGCCGTTTCTCGTCATCGACATGGTGGTCGCCAGCACCCTGATGGCCATGGGGATGCTGATGCTGCCGCCGGTCATGATTTCGCTGCCTTTCAAGATTTTGCTGTTCGTACTGGTGGACGGCTGGTATCTGGTCGTCAAATCGCTGCTGTCCAGTTTTCAGCCCTGAAGTCCGAAACCGGAGGGTTGAGCGATGAGCGCGGAATTTGTCATCGGGTTGGCCGGGGAAGCGCTGTACACCGTACTGAAGATCACGGCGCCGCTACTGGGGCTGGCCCTGGCCGTCGGCCTGACGGTCAGCATCCTTCAGGCGACCACCCATATCCAGGAGCAAACTCTGGCCTTCATCCCCAAGATCTTCGCCGTGTTCGTCGCCCTGCTCCTGTTCGGCCCTTGGATCCTGAGCGTAATGGTTGACTTTACGGCGAGACTTCTCGGAAATCTGGCGGATTACATAGGCTGAGGGTGTCATGAACGCGATCCTGCAGGCATGGCCCGCTTTTTTGCTTGTCCTTTGTCGGATTTCCTCGTTTTTTGTTAGCGCCCCGGTGTTCAGTTCGCGGAATGTCCCGGCCATGTTCAAGATCGGGCTCGCTTTTTTCGTGTCGCTGCTTGTCTTTCTGACGCTCGGGACGGATACGGAAGTCGTGACGGACAACCGGTATATCCTGCTGGTGATCCGGGAAGTGCTGGCGGGCCTGTGGCTTGGTTTCGTCGCCTATCTGTTCTTCGCCATCGTCCAGATTTCAGGGGGCTTTATCGATCTGCAAAAGGGCTTCGGCCTGGCCAATATCATCGATCCCTTGACCGGCGTCGCCGCCCCGGTGGTCGGAAACCTCAAGCTCATGGTGGCGATCCTGGTGTTTCTGTCCATCGACGGGCACCATTACCTGCTCGGCGCCATCATGGACAGCTACCGGTGGCTTCCGCTGGAGAACAACTTTTTTCAGAACATTTACGGGGGAGCCCTGACGCAGTTTTTGACGGAGACGTTTTCCCGCACCTTTTTGATGGGCCTGCAGATCGCGGCGCCGGTGATGGTGGCGGTATTCCTGTCCGACGTCGCCACGGGGCTGCTCGCCCGCACCGCGCCGCAATTCAACGTTTTTGTCCTTGGCATTCCGCTGAAAATTCTCGTCGGCCTGATCGTCCTGATGCTGATGATGCCCGGGCTGGGCGTCATCCTGCGGATGATTTTCGACCGGATGTTCGGCGCGCTGAGGGAGTGGCTGGCCATCGCCGGTTCGTAAGCATCCGCGCGTCCGGAAGGGAGGAACGCCCGTGCGCCGACCGCTGCCGATGAACCTGCAGCTCTTCGCGGGGGAAAAAACGGAAAAGGCAACGCCGAAGAGACGCCAGCAGGCCCGCAGGAGAGGGCAGGTTCCGCAAAGCGCGGAGGTACCCTCGGCCCTGGTGCTGCTGGGCACGCTGCTGTGCCTGGCGGTTCTCGGTTCCCATTTCGGAAACCGCCTGTTTGGCCTGTTTAGAGGGATTCTGGAACACCACCTGACGATGGAAATCACGCCGGGCAACGTGTTCCGGTTCTTCTCCGCGTATGTCGTGCAGCTCGCGTGGCTGCTCGGCCCGATTTTCGCGGTGGCTCTCGTCATGGCCGTGGCCGCCGGTTATTTCCAGTTCGGTCTGCTGTTCACGCCGGCGTTGCTGAAGCCGAATCTCACCCGGCTCAATCCGATTGCGGGATTCCGCAACCTGTTCGGCTGGCGCTCCGTGGTGGAACTTGTCAAAAGCGTCCTCAAGCTGGCCGTGGTCGGCTCGGTGGTCTTCGTTCTGCTCTGGTCGGAACGGGACCGTTTCCTGATGCTGGCGAACGTGCCCGTGCAGGAAATGTTCGCCTATACCGCCGATCTGGTGATGCGGCTCATCCTGTTCGTGGCTGTACTGTTGTTTATCCTGTCCATCGCCGACTATGTCTATCGGCGTTATGAACATGAAAAAAGCCTGCGGATGAGCAAGCAGGACATCAAGGACGAGCTAAAGCAGCAGGAAGGCGATCCGCTGGTCCGCAGCCGGATCCGCGAGCGGCAGCGCCGGATCGCGATGATGCGGATGATGCAGGAAGTGCCGAAGGCGGACGTGGTCATCACCAACCCGACGCACTACGCGGTGGCGTTGCGCTATGAGGGGACGACGATGGAAGCCCCGAAGGTGGTGGCCAAGGGCGTCGACTATCTGGCGATCCGCATCCGCGAAATCGCCCGGGCCCACGACGTCGTCATCGTCGAGAACCGGCCCCTCGCCAGGACGCTGTACGAGCGGACGGATATCGGCGACACGATTCCGGCCGATCTGTATCACGCCGTGGCGGAAGTGCTGGCCTACGTCTACCGGCTGAAGGGCAGACGGCAGGCCTGACGGCAGGCCTCCGGGGACGGGACAAAGCGAAAATCCGCCAAATCCGCCGCCCCGCCGCGGGCGGCCGATGGCCGCAGCACTTGTGTGACTGACAGCCTGACGAAGCGAACGCGCCTGAAAGAACGGGAAGGAGGGAAGCGACAGTGAAAGTCCGGGATGTCCTCATCTTGGTCGGCGTCATCGGCATTGTCCTGATGATGATCGTGCCGCTTCCCCATCAACTGCTCAGCTTTCTGCTCATCATCAACATTTCGCTGTCGCTGCTCGTTCTGCTGCTGGCGATGAACACGGAAGACGTGCTGCAGTTTTCCGCGTTTCCAACGGTCCTTCTCATTCTTACGCTGTTCAGGCTGGCGCTGAACATTTCCACCACCCGGCTCATCTTGACCGAAGGGGAAGCCGGCAGGGTCGTGGAGACCTTCGGGACCTTCGTCACCCACGGCGACACGGCCATCGGTTTCATTGTCTTTCTCATCCTGACCATCGTGCAGTTCATTGTCATCACCCGCGGGGCGGAGCGCGTGGCGGAAGTGGCGGCGCGCTTCACCCTCGACGCCATGCCCGGCAAGCAGATGGCCATCGACGCGGACCTCAATGCCGGGCTCATCAACGAGCAGCAGGCGATGGAACGCCGCGCGGCAATCGAACGCGAAGCCGATTTCTACGGCGCGATGGACGGCGCAAGCAAATTTGTCCGGGGCGACGCCATCGCCACCATCACTATCGTGTTCATCAACCTGATCGCCGGCTTTGCCGTCGGGATGATCCGGGACGGCCTGAGCTTTGCCGAATCGCTGCAAAAGTACACCGTGCTCACCATCGGCGACGGCCTGGTCAGTGAAATTCCCGCGCTCCTGCTCAGCACGGCCACCGGCATCATTGTCACGCGCGCGGCGTCCTCGAACAACATCGCGACGGACATGACCGCCCAGGTGCTGCGCTATCCCCGGCTGCTGTTCATCGTTGCCGGGACCATCTTCATGCTGGGCATCGCCACCCCCATCGGCCTGGTCACCACGCTGCCCTTCGCGGCGCTCATGACGTTCGCCGGATTCCAGATGCAAAGCGGCCTGAACCGGCAGAAAAAGGCCGAGGAACAGATGGTGGAAGAAAAGCAGATCGAGGAGGTGCGAAGTCCGGAGAGCGTCCTCAGCCTGCTGCAGGTCGATCCCATCGAATTCGAGTTCGGCTACGGCCTGATTCCGCTGGCGGACACCCAGCAGGGCGGGGACCTCCTGGACCGGATCGTCATGATCCGGCGCCAGTGCGCGCTTGAACTCGGGCTGATCGTCCCGGTCATCCGCATCCGCGACAACATTCAACTCAAGCCGAACGAATACGTCATCAAAATTAAAGGAAATACGGTGGCGCGCGGCGAATTATTGTTACATCATTACCTGGCCATGAGCCCCGGGACCGAAGACGAAACGATCACCGGGATCGAAACGCGCGAACCGGCCTTCGGCCTTCCGGCCCTGTGGATCGACGAATCCATGCGGGAGCGCGCGGAACTGGCCGGCTACACCGTGGTGGATCCGCCTTCCGTCGTGGCCACCCATCTGACGGAAGTGATCAAGAAGCACGCGCACGAGCTCATCGGCCGCCAGGAAACGAAGACCCTGATCGACAGCGTCAAGGAACATTATCCGGCACTGGTCGAAGAGCTGGTGCCGAACACGCTGACCATCGGCGACATCCAGAAAGTCCTGGCGAAGCTGCTCAGGGAAAAAATTTCCATCCGGGATCTGGTGACCATTTTCGAGACCCTGGCCGACTACGGGAAGTGGACGAAGGACCCGGATGTGCTCACCGAATACGTCCGGCAGGCGCTGTCGCGGCAAATCACGCAGCAGTACGCCGGCTCCGGCGGACCGGTGAAGGTGATCACGCTGAGCCCGTCCACGGAGAAGAAAATCGCCGATGCGGTCCAGCAGACGGAACACGGCAGCTACCTGGCGCTCGATCCCGTCTCGGCACAGGCGATCCAGCGGCTCATTGCGGAGCACGCCAGCCGCATGGCGCAATCCGGGCAGCAGCCCATCGTGCTGACGTCCCCGGCCGTCCGGATGCACGTGCGCAACCTGATCGAGCGCAGCCTTCAGGACATTCCCGTGCTGTCCTACAGCGAACTGGAACCGAACGTTGAAGTGCAGAGCGTCGGGGTGGTGAGCATATGAAGGTCAAAAGGTACGTGGCGGACGATTTGCCCGGAGCGGTGCAGCAGATCCGCGGCGAACTGGGACCCGACGCCGTCATCCTCGGCACGAAGGAAATCCGCGAAGGCGGATTTCTCGGAATGTTCCGCAAGCGGCGCGTGGAAGTGATCGCCGCGGTGGACGACGCGGCGCTGACCAGGGAGAAGGCGGCCGCCCGTTCGCTGGCGATGCACCGGCAGGCGCTGGCGGAGCGGCCGGACGGCCGGCAGACCTCCGCCGCCGCGGCCGGACCGGCGGACGCTTCCAACGCCGCAGGCGTCGCCACGCTGGTGCCTCCGCAGGCCGTAAGGGAACGGTATGCGAATCAGCCGTCCCCGGCATCGCCCCCGCCTTCAGCCCCGGCTTCGTCCCCGGCTGCCCGCGCGGAACCGGCGGCTCCATCCGGCTTGTCCTCCGGCGTCCGGCCGGCGGGAGAAGAAGCGGTTCCTTCCGCGGGGGAAGACCGGGACGAGCTCATGCGGGAACTGCGCGCCGTGAAGGAAATGGTCCTCCGCATGGCCAGGCTGCAGACGCTCAGCACCCTGCCCGAACCGGCGGCGCGCTGGTCGCGCCGGCTGGCGGAACAGGGCGTCGAGGCCTCCCTGGTGGAACGCTTCGCCGAAGAAATGCAAAACAGGCTGGCGGCGAACCGGAGAGACCCCGCCGAGGTGGCACGGGAGATCTTGCTGGAGTGGCTCGTTCCTTTCGCCGGCAAAGGCATCACCCCGGATACCCGCATCGTCCGTCTGGTCGGGCCGACGGGGGTGGGCAAGACGACCACCCTAGCCAAGCTGGCCGCCGAACAGACGCTTACATACCGGCGTTCGGTCGGGTTCATCACGGCGGATACCTACCGGATCGCGGCCGTCGACCAGCTCAGGACCTACGCCAACATCCTCAACGTGCCGCTGGAAGTGGTGTTTTCCCCCTCCGAGCTGCACAGGGCTTTCCACAAGCTGGCCGACAGGGACCTTCTGCTGATGGACACGGCGGGACGCAATTACCGCAACGAATTGTATGTTTCCGAGGTCAACGCCCTCCTGTCGCCCGGGGAGAACGCCCAGACGTACCTGGTGCTCAGCATGACCCACAAGTACGGCGACATGAAAACGGTGGCCTCCCATTTTGCCAAGTACGGCGTCGACGGCCTGCTGCTCACCAAGTTTGACGAAACCGATTCGTACGGCGCGGTTCTCAACCTGGTCCAGGATTTCGGCCTTTCCATTCCTTACATCACGTGCGGCCAGACGGTTCCCGACGACATCCGCGTCTTCGATCCGGAGGATCTGGTCCGCAAGCTGCTGGGGGAATAACACATGCACGACCAGGCGCAAGCGCTGAGGGAACGGGTCCAGGCCAGGATCAGAACGGCACCGGGAACGACCCGTGTGGTCGCCGTCACCAGCGGGAAGGGCGGAGTCGGCAAATCGAATTTCAGCCTCAATTTCGCCATCGCCCTCCGCAACCGGGGGCACAGCGTGCTCGTGTTCGACGCCGATCTCGGAATGGCCAACATCGACGTTCTGCTGGGCGCTCCCGCCCGCTACAACCTGGTGCATTTGCTGCGAAAGGAAAAAACCATCTGGGAGATTATCCAGGAAGGACCCGAGGGATTGCGCTTCATCACCGGGGGGTCGGGGTTCCTCGACCTGCTTCGGCTGAACGAGGAGCAGTTGGAATATTTCGTCACCGAGGTCGAAAAACTCCACGGGCATTTCGACTTCGTGCTTTTTGATACGGGCGCCGGCCTGTCGAAGGAAACGGCGCGGTTCATTACGGCGGCTGACGAAACCATCGTCGTGACCACTCCGGAGCCCACCGCCGTCACGGACGCCTACGCGCTGATCAAAATGGCAAGCGCCGGAGGCGAACCGGTCCGGTTCCGCCTGGTCATCAACCGGGCGGCCGACGAAAGGGAAGGCATCCAGACGGCGGATCATTTCCGGCGGGTGGCGGCGAGGTTTCTCGGCCTGGACATTTTGCCGCTCGGGTACGTCCCCGACGACCAGCATGTGCCCAAGGCCGTCAAGAAGCAGGTACCTTTGCTGCACGCCTATCCCAACTGTCCGGCGGCCAAAGGCATCGACCGGATCGCTTCCAGCTTCCTGATGGAAGAGAGGACGGACGAGCCCGCGGGCATTCGCGGTTTTTTGAGCCGCATCAGACGGTTCTGGGGATGATCCCCGATATTCGCGGCCGAAAAGCGGAGAGGGGGAGCGAACATGGACAAATACCGGGTCCTGCTCGTGGACGATTCCCCTTTCATGCGCAGGGTGTTCGGCGACCTGATCGTTTCCTCCGGCCGGTTCGAAATCGTCGGGGTTGCCGGCGACGGCGAAGAAGCCTTGCGGCTGACGCGGGAACTAGCGCCCGACGTCGTGGTGATGGACCTGGAAATGCCAAAGATGAACGGCATCGAAGCGCTCCGGGAAATCATGACGGCACGCCCGACGCCGGTCATCCTGATGTCGGCCGTCAGCGAAGACGGAATGCGGGAAACCATCCTGGCCCTGCAATCAGGGGCGTTCGATTTCGTGCGCAAGCCCGACGCTTCCGCGGGCCTTGGTTTGGAGAAGGTATCGAAAATCCTGCTGGAGCGGCTGCTCATCGCGGCCGAGACGGGGCGCGAGGGAAGATTGCGGCTGCTCGCGCAAACGCCGGCCTCGGTGCCCATGCCCTCCGCTTCGGGCAGGCGGGCGGCGCAGGCTCCGGCCGCGTCGCCGACAGCGAAATCGCCGCGGCAGCGCGAGCTTCCGCCCGGTACGGCGGGGGATGCGGGAGAAAGCGGTCCGCCGAAAGGTACGCTGATGAGCCTCCCGGCCCCGAAAGCCGGCGGGGCGCAAGGGCCGGCCCCGCGATCGGGGGCCGCGGCGCAGGCGCGCAAACTCCCCTCCGCGGCCGCCGGTACTGACGCCGCGGCGGACGCGGGGGCGCCCAGGGAGCGCAAGCGCGCGGCGCGTACCGGCGCGGCGGTCCGGGGCAGGGAGTCCGGTCCGGCGGCAGCGGCGGCGGGTCCGGCGGCTCCGGAGCGGCCGGCCAAAGCGCCGGCGCGGCAGCCCCTGCCGGTGACCCGGCTGGTCGCCATCGGCGTATCCACGGGCGGGCCGCGCGCGCTGCAGGAATTGCTGAGCGCCCTGCCGGCGGATTTTCCCGCGCCGCTGCTCATCGTCCAGCACATGCCGCCCCGATTCACCCGTTCGCTGGCGCAGCGCCTCGACCAGTCCTGCCGGATCCGCGTCCGCGAAGCGGAACACGGCGAGCTGGTGGAGAACGGGACGGCATACATCGCGCCCGGCGGCCTTCAGATGACGCTGGAGAAGGAGTCAGCCGGCCGATACCGCATCCATCTCGAGGACGGTCCGCCGCGCAACGGCCACAAACCGTCGGTGGACGTCCTGTTCGATTCGCTTGTCGGCCTTTCGGAACTGCAGCGCCTTGCCGTGTTGCTCACGGGCATGGGCAGCGACGGCGCCAGGGGCCTGAAACGGTTGCGGGAGGACGGTGCCTTGACGGTCGCCGAGTCGGAGGAAACCTGCGTGGTATACGGCATGCCCCGCAGCGCCATCCAGATGGGCGCCGCGGCGCATGTTCTGCCGCTGCACGAGATCGCGCGATGGCTCATCCGGAAAGTCGCATGAGGCATCGGTTGGCACGCGCTTCGTCAGACCTACGGGAGGTGTCCGGCCAGTGGAAATGAATCAGTATCTGTCGATGTTCATCGACGAGGCGAAAGAGCATTTGCAGGCGCTGAACGAAAACCTGCTGCGTCTGGAGCAGCAGCCGGATGACATCGGCATCGTGCAGAGCATCTTTCGTTCCGCCCATACCCTGAAAGGCATGTCGGCCACAATGGGGTTCCAGGACCTCGCCGCCCTGACCCACGAGATGGAAAACGTTCTGGATCAGGTGCGAAACGGGCGCCTGAAGATGAACGAAGACATTTTCGACACGCTGTTCAAGGGTTTGGATACGCTGGAGGCCATGGTCCGGGACGTGGAGGGGGGAGGCGCGGGCCAGGCCGACGTCGCGGATCTGATCGAACGCCTCCAATCGCTGGCGGAAGGAAGCGGAGCGGCCGCGGCCCGGACGGCGTCCGGCAAGGGCGGAGGCGGGAGCGCGTCCTCCGCGGCGGCGGGTCCGCACGAGCTGGACGAATACCAGCTCTCGGTCATCCGCCAGTCCGCGGAAAGCGGATTCCGCACGCTGCATATCCGGGTCACGCTGCGCGAAGGGTGCCTCCTCAAGGCGGCCCGCGCCTACATGGTGTTCGAAGCGCTGGAACGCCACGGGGAAGTGGTCAAATCCGAACCCTCCGTGCAGGATCTGGAACAGGAAAATTTCGACCGCACCTTTGCCATTTATTATATTACCCGGCAAGAACCTTCCTTTATCCGGAATCTCATCAACGGCATCTCTGAAATCGAGGAAGTGACCGCGGAGGAGCTTCGCGAAGCGGATCTGGCCGCTGCGCCGAAGCGGGAGCCGGCGCAGGCCGAAACAGCGGCCGCATCCGCGGCTCCGGCGGCGCCCGCCCAGGCCGGCACAGGGCAGCCGGCCGCCGCCGCGCCGCGCGGGAACAAACCGGGCGGCGCGGCGGCGGGCCGCACCATCCGCGTGGACAGCGAGCGGCTGGACGCGCTGATGAGCATGTTCAGCGAGCTCATCATCAACCGCGCCCGTCTGGAGCAGCTCGCGTCGGAAATCCGGCGCGGGGATCTGACGGAAGCGGTCGAACAGATGTCGCGCATCACCGGCAATCTGCAGGACGTCATCCTGAAATTGCGCATGGTGCCGCTGGAAACGGTGTTCAACCGCTTTCCCCGCATGGTGCGCGATCTGGCCAAGTCTCTCGACAAGAAGGTGGATTTCGTCATCACCGGCGCGGAGACGGAACTGGACCGCACGGTGGTCGACGAGATCGGCGACCCGCTGGTGCACCTCCTCCGCAACGCCGTCGACCACGGCCTGGAACCGGTCGCCGACCGGAAAAAGGCGGGCAAGCCGGAGACGGGCAAGGTCATCCTGCGCGCGTATCACAGCGGAAACTTTGTCATGATCGAGATCGAGGATGACGGACGGGGGATCGACCGTCAGAAGGTGATCGACAAAGCCGTCCAGCGGGGCATGCTCTCCGCGGCCGAAGCCGCCCGCCTCACCGACGAGCAGGCGTATCAGCTGCTGTTCGCTTCCGGCTTCAGCACCGCCGAAAAGGTGTCCGACATCTCCGGCCGAGGCGTCGGCCTCGACGTGGTGAAGACGAAGATCGAATCCCTGGGCGGACGCGTATCCGTGGAATCGACGCCCGGCGCGGGCACGCGGTTCATCATCCGCCTGCCCCTGACCCTGTCGGTCATTTCGGCCATGCTGGTCAAGCTGGGTCCGGAGAAATACGCCATCCCCCTGTCTTCCATCGTGGAAACGGGCATCATCGATCGCAATTCCATCCGCAACGTGCACGGCACCCGGGTGGTCGAATACCGGAATTCCATCGTTCCGGTGATCTCCCTCGCCGAGGTGCTCGAATCGCCCCATTACCGGGACGACGCCGAAGCGGAGACGGAAATCGTGCTGGTCCGCAAGGGCGACCGGATGGCGGCCCTCATGGTGGACGATTTCATCGGCCAAAACGACATCGTCCTCAAATCGCTGGGCAGGTATCTGGCCAACAACAAGGTCATCTTCGGAGCGACGATCCTGGGCGACGGACAGGTCGCGCTGATCATCGATCCGAACTCGCTGATCAAATGACTTGAAGCTCCCTGACGCCGATATCCAAGGAGGAATCCCCATGGCGGAAGAATTCAAAGCCATCGTCTTCAAGCTGGCGGACGAGTCGTACGGCATCGAGGTGGACAAGGTCCGCACCATCGAGCGCATGTCTCCGGTCACGCGGGTACCCAAGACGCCGCCTTTCGTCAAGGGCGTCATCAACCTGCGCGGCAACGTGGTGCCGGTCATCGACCTGCGCGGCAGATTCGGCCTGCCGGAGGTGGAACCGGACGCCAACACCCGCATCGTGATCGTCAACGTGGCCGACATGGAAGTGGGCTTCATCGTCGATTCCGCCAACGACGTGATCGATCTGACGGAAGACATGATCGAGGACCCGCCCGAAATCGTCGGCGGCGTGAAGGCCAAATACCTGCGCGGCGTGGCCAAGCTGGAGGACGGCAGGCTCCTGGTGCTGCTCAACCTTTCGGAAGTGCTCAACAAATCCGAGATCGTCCAGCTTGAGCAAATTGGAGAATAGGCCGTGGAGCTTTTCGGGCAAAACGCGGAATTCAAACTGGACGTGCTGCGCGAAATCGGCAACATCGGCGCGGGAAACGCCGCCACCGCCCTGTCGAAGCTCCTGGACAAGCGGGTCAACATGCAGGTGCCGAGCGTGAGCGTCCTGCCCTTCGAGGAAATCGCCGACAGGGTCGGCGGGGCGGAAACGGTGGTCGTGGCCGTCTATGTTCGCGTCGTCGGCGACGCGCCGGGAAACATGTTTTTCATCATGAGCCTGGAGCAGGCGAACCGCCTCCTCAACGTGCTTCTCGGCATGGAGGACATAAAGGGGCCCGGCTATTCGGATATGGAATTGTCCACGCTTTGCGAAATCGGCAACATTCTGGGCGGCTCGTACCTGACCTCGCTGGCCGATCTGACCGGAATGAGGCTGACGCCGACCGTCCCCTCCGTGGCGGTGGACATGGCCGGTGCCATTCTGGGCTACGGACTGCTGCAATTCGGCACGATGGGAGACGACGCTTTGCTGATCGATACGGTGTTTTTCGAGGGTGACCGACAGGCGGAAGGACATTTTATCTTTATTCCCGATCCCGATGCGTTCCCGCAGCTGTTTCGTTCCCTGGGAGTGCCCATGGAATGAACGAGGTCACCGTCCTCAAGGTCGGCATGGCCGACATGAAAGTGGCGGCGTCCGGCGAATCCCTGAGAACCACTGGGCTCGGGTCCTGCGTCGGCCTCGTCCTGTACGACGAAAAGCGGCGCATCGCCGGAATGGCGCACATCATGCTGCCTTCGTCCAGCATCGCGCGGGAAAACAGGATCAACCCGGCCAAGTATGCGGACACTGCGGTGCCGGGTCTTGTCGAACTGATGAAGCGCGCGGGAGCGGATCCAGGCCGGCTGGTGGCCAAGATGGCCGGCGGGGCCCAGATGTTCCACTTTGCCGGTGAAGACGTCATGCGCATCGGGCCGCGCAACGTGGAATCCGTGAAAGAGGCCCTGGAAAAACTCGGCATACGGCTCATCGCGGAGGACACAGGGGGAAATTACGGACGGACGGTCGAATTTGACAGCCGCACCGGCGTGCTGCACATTCGCAGCGTTCAGCATGGGGTGAAGGAAATTTGACCGTGTTCCGTGACTGGAAATGGACCGTGGGTTTTGGCGCCGCAGGCGCCGCCTTCGTGCTGGTGCTTTCGGCCTGGCGAAATCCCCTCGACACCACCCTGCTGCGAAGCCTGATCGCCTTTGCCGCGTTCACCGCCCTCGCCCTTGCGGCGCGGTATGTGCTGAAGATATTCCTGGAGGCGAAGCCGGAACGTCCGGCGTCCGGAGGTGACAGCCGGAACCGCGGCCGCCTGGTGGACGTGACGGTTTCGGACGAAGGAGCACCCCTCGCCCGGATGATCCAGCAGCAGTGGCTGGAAAGCAAACCCGCGGAAAAGCCGGAAGACGCCGCGGAAGCAAGGAATGACGCGGAAAAAGCGGAGTTCAAGCCCCTTGAGCCGAAACGCCTGACGACACTGGATCGCCTCGATCCGCAAAAAATCGCGGGCGCCATCCGCCAAATGACGGACGAGGAAGGCAGGTGACGGCAAAAACATGATCGAAACGAAGCGTTCCGGCGGCATGCGGGAAGAACTATGGCGCCGCTGGAAGGAAAACAGGGACCCGGAGGCCAAGAAAAAGCTCATCGAAGCCTACCTTCCCCTGGTCGATTATGTTTCCGGCCGCGTCGCCGCCGGTCTGCCGCATAACGTCGTCAAGGAAGACCTGGTCAGCAACGGGGTCATGGGGCTCATCGACGCAATCGAGAAATTCGATCACCGGAGAGGTCTGCAATTCGAAACCTACGCATCATGGCGCATTCGCGGCGCCATCCTGGACAGCCTCCGTCAGGGCGACTGGGTGCCCCGTTCCGTGCGCGACAAGGCGCGCAGGCTGGAGGAAGCCTATGCGACGCTGGAGCAGCAGCTCATGCGTTCCGCGACCGATGAAGAGGTCTGCGCGTATTTAAATATATCCTGGCGGGAATTTCAGCAGATGTTGCAGGAAGTGTCCGTAGCCACCGTTTTTTCCCTGGAAGATCCCATACGCGACGAAGAATCGGAGACCCGCCTGTCTTTGCTGGTGGACGAGAAGGCCGCCAATCCCGAGCAGATCGTCCATGAGACCTATCTGAAGGAAATGCTCGCGCAGAGCATCGACAAGCTGACGGAAAAGGAGCGTACGGTCATTTCCCTGTTTTACTACGAGGGCCTGACGCTCAGCGAAATCGCCGGCGTGATGTCCCTGTCGCCGTCGCGCATTTCGCAACTGCATTCGAAAGCGATCTTGCGGCTGCGCGCCGCATTGTCCAAATACAAAGAACAGCTGCTCCAGGATTGAGCAAAGGAGGCGGGGTCATGTCGGATCTGCTCCCCATGTCGCTGGATGAGCTCCTTCAAGTCACCATTACCGAAGACCGGATGCAGGCGCTGCTGTCCTTCAAGCATACCGTCGAACCGATCCGCATTACCGAAGAGGAGCTGGCCGCGTTCCTCACCGCCAAGGGAGTGCGGAGCGGGGTGCAGCATGACGTGCTGAGGCGGATTGCCCAGAAGCCGCAGCTCTTTTTCGACGGTCCGGTCACCGTCGCCACCGGAACCGCGCCGGTGCCGGGGAAGGACGGCTACATTCGCCTGTATTTCGATCCGGAAGACCGGGGACCGGTCGTTCGGGAAGACGGCACCGTGGATTTCAAGGAGGTTGTCCGCCTGGCCAACGTCAAGGCGGGGCAGATCATCGCCGAGCGGATTCCGCCCGAACCCGGCGTTCCCGGCATGGACGTCACGGGAGAACCGATCCCGCCGAAGCAGGGCAAGGAAGTGTGGATCAAGCCCGGCAAAAACGTCGTGCTCAATCCGGAAAAATCGGCGCTGTACGCCGCCATCGACGGCCTGGTCAGCCAGACCGAAGACGAAAAGATCAACGTGTTTCCCGTCTATGAAGTCAACGGCGACGTAGACTACAGGACCGGCAACATCGATTTCGTGGGCATGGTGGTCATCCGGGGGAACGTGCTGACCGGCTTCCGCGTGCGGGCCGCCGGCGACATCCGCGTCTACGGCGGCGTGGAAGGAGCAGAGCTGGAATCCGACGGCTCCATCGAGATATCCGGCGGCATCATCGCCAACCACAAGGGGTACGTCCGCGCGAAGCGCCACGTCAAGTGTTCGTTCGTGCAGGAGGCGAACGTCTTCGCCGGCGAAAACATCATCGTGAACCAAAGCATCATGCATTCCCATGTCCGCGCCGGCGGCACCGTCAGCTGCACCGGCTCCAAGGGGCTCATCGTCGGCGGCGTGACGCAGGCGGGCGACCGGGTGGTGGCGCGCATGATCGGCAATTCGATGTCCACCGCCACCGTCATCGAAGTCGGGGTCCATCCGGAACTCCGCCAGGAACTGGCCGAGCTGCGCAAGCGGCTGCGGGAGCTGACGGACAGCCTGGAAAAAACGGAAAAGGCCCTGACCCTGCTGGACCAGATGGCCGCTTCCGGGCAGCTGACGCCGGAACGGATGGCCATGCGCGTCAAGCTGGCCAACACGCGGCGGCAGAATGAAAGTGAGCTCAAGGAGATCCGGGAGCGGACGCTCGCCATCGAAAAGACGCTGGAAGACGCCGTCGGCGCACGGGTCGACGTGCTGAACACCCTGTGGGGCGGCACGAAAATCGTCATCGGCCGGTATACCCGGTTTATCAAGGATCAGGTAAAATATGTATCGCTGCGCATCGTGGACGGCGAGGTGGCGATGGTGCCCCTTCGCTGACAGCGGCACTTCGGGGAGGGATCGCGAATGACCTATCGTTCGCTGGATTTACAGCCCATCACGCGAACGCCCGAAATCGCCCAGCTGCAGCACCAGCAACAGTACCGTTCGACCCATGAACAAATGATGCAAGCGGGCATGTCGGTCCGCATGGGCAGGGAGCAGGCGCAAAGGACGAACCGCGGGGAGGAAGCCGCGGGCGCCGCCATCCGGGAGCGAGAGTCGCGGGCAAAGCGGGAACCGGGGCAGGGACAGGGCAAGCGCAAGGAAAGCGAGGCCAAGGCCGCCCGGGAAGCGAATCTGCATCCCTATAAGGGCCGGCATGTCGATCTGACGCTGTAAGGATAGTTGTCAAGACGCTGCAACCGCCAAATGGACGTTTCAAGCCGTTGAACACGAAGCCGCAAGGTGCCCGGACGGGGACAAGCGACAGGAGGGATGGCCGTGGAAGAACCCTGGCTGCTCATCGCCATGATCGGCGCCGCGATCGCCGCATACGGATGGCTGCTGCCCCGCGGGGACGACGCTCCGGCGCGGAGGGACGATTCCTTTGAACGGTTGCTGGAAGATCTGGAGGCGGAGAACCGCGGTCTGCTCGATGCGATCACCCGCCTGAAGTCGGAACAGGACGAAACGGTGGAGCGGCTGGGACGGCGGATCCGCGAGCTGGAGCAAGAGGTGGACAGCCTCAAAGAGCGCAGCCGGGCCGCGGCGGCCATGACTCCGGCGGAAGCGCCTTCCGAGCGCGCTCCGTCCTCCGGGGATGTTTCGCCGCAGGCGCATGCTTCCACGGCGGCGGGCGAATCGGCATCCCGTACCGGCGCCGCGCCTTCCGCCAACGGACAGGCCGCCGGAACGCCCGTCCGGGAGGCGAAGGACGCGGCGGACGAAGCGGCCGCCGGAGAAGGGGCCGAAGCGAAAGGGTCCCTGGCCATCCACGAGCGTTACGCCCAGCTGCTCGATCTGTACCGGCGAGGCCGGTCCATCGAACAGATCTCCAAGGCACTCAACATGAACAAGGGCGAAGTGCAGCTGATCCTGCAACTGGCCAAGCGGGAGGAAGCGGCCCGTGCGTAGACACCGGAAGCTTCTCATCGGCCTCGGCCTGGGGCTCATGCTGGGAGCTTCGCTTCTGGAACTGGTCAACTTTTCGAGACAGTCGGGACCGTCGGCGCTGGAGTGGACCGAAGAGCAATTTCTGGAACAGGCGGACCGTTTCGGATACCGGGTGTTTCCGGCGGATGCGCAAATCTATACCCAGGCCGACGTCGACCGGATGATCCGGGAGGCCGGGGAGCGAAACGCCGAAAGCGCCGGACCGCCGCCGGAAACGGAAGCGCCGCGGGAAGACGCGCAGGATGAGCCGCCGGTGCTGACGCTGCCCATTCCCCCCGGCATGTCACTGACCGAAGCGGCGGAAGGGCTGCTGGTGCTCGGGGTGCTCACCGACCGGAAAGACCTGGAGGAGTTCCTGCAGTTTGCGCGGCCCAAGAGCGGCAGGCTGCAGCCGGGAATCGCCGTGTTTCGCACCCAGATGACGCACGAGGAGATCCTCGCCGAGCTCCTCCGCAGGAAACGCTGATCTTTTCCTGCAAAAAAATTCCGACTTGCGGCCGGCGAAAAATGTGGTAGAATATTGCTTGTTCAGGCCCGTAGCTCAGTTGGTAGAGCAGGTGACTCTTAATCATCAGGCCGTGGGTTCGAGTCCCACCGGGCCTACCAGGTTATGACATATGCAGCCGCCCGCGCCTCCCGCGCGAAGGCGGCTGTTTTGCGTCGCGGGCGGCTGTTATTGCGTTGCGTCGGCCAGGTGGATGTGATATAGTATTTTGCGGCGCAAACACACACGCAGGTCAATTTTGCCAGGGGTGCTTCCTTTCGGCTTTTGCCCTGCACGGGGAAGTTCTGGCAAAAGATGCGACTTGCGGAGGGATTGGGCAAAACCATAAAACATGGAGGTGCAGGGAACATGGCGGTTATTTCCATGAAGCAACTGCTGGAAGCCGGCGTTCATTTCGGACACCAGACGCGCCGCTGGAATCCGAAAATGGCGAAGTACATCTTCACCGAACGCAACGGCATCTACATCATCGACCTGCAGAAAACGGTCAAGAAGGTCGAGGAAGCCTACAACTTCGTGCGCCAGCTGGCCGAACAGGGCGGCACGGTGCTGTTCGTCGGCACGAAGAAGCAGGCGCAGGATTCCGTGCGCGAGGAAGCGGAGCGCTGCGGGATGTTCTATGTGAACCAGCGCTGGCTGGGCGGCACGCTCACCAATTTCGCCACGATCCAGAAGCGCATCGAACGGCTGCTGCAACTGGAGAAAATGGAGGAAGACGGCACGTTCGACGTGCTGCCGAAGAAGGAAGTCATTCTGCTCCGCAAGGAGAAAGACCGGCTGCAGAAATTCCTTGGCGGCATCAAGGGGATGCGGAGACTGCCGGATGCGCTCTTCGTCATCGATCCGCGCAAAGAGCGGATCGCGGTGTCCGAAGCCCGCAAGCTGGGCATTCCCATTGTCGGCATCGTCGACACCAACTGCGATCCGGATGAAATCGACTACGTCATCCCGGGCAACGACGACGCCATCCGCGCGGTCAAGCTGCTGACGTCCAAGATCGCGGACGCCATCATCGAGGCGCGCCAGGGACAGGAAGACGAGCAACCGGCCTGATCCGGCCGAGACAGCAGGAAAGACATGTCCGATCAGGGTGGTCAGAAGCGATCCTTCTCACCGCCCTTTTTTTGAAACAATCATCAGAAAGAACGCCGCGGCGAAATGACGCCGTGCGGCACGCAGGAGGGAACGCGATTGTCATTCAGCGCGGCGGACGTGAAAGCGCTCCGCGAAAAAACGGGAGCGGGTATGCTCGATTGCAAAAAGGCGCTTGAAGAAGCGAACGGCGACATGGACAAGGCCGTGCAGATTCTCCGCGAGAAGGGGCTTGCGGCGGCGGCGAAGAAAGCCGGACGCGCCGCCACCGAGGGGCTCGTCGAGTCCTACATCCACGCAGGCGGCCGCATCGGGGTGCTCGTGGAAGTGAACTGCGAAACCGACTTCGTGGCCAAAACCGACCAGTTCCGCGAATTCGTGCGCGACATCGCCATGCACATCGCCGCTTCCAATCCCAGATGGGTGCGGCGCGAGGAAGTTCCCGCGGAAGTGATCGAGCAGGAACGGGAAATCCTGCGCCAGCAGGCGATCAGCGAAGGCAAGCCGGCCCACGTCGTGGACAAGATTGTCGAAGGACGCCTGGCCAAGTTTTTCGAGGAAAACGTGCTGCTGGAGCAGCAGTTCGTGAAGGATCCGGACAAGACGGTCCAGACGCTGCTGAGCGAGAAAATCGCCACCATCGGCGAAAACATTTCCATCCGCCGGTTCGCCCGGTTCGTGCTCGGCGAAGGGCTGGAGGCGAAGAAGGCGGATTTCGCCGAAGAGGTCATGGCCCAAGTAAAGCGATAAGCTGAAAAAGGGGACACAATTCCAACGTGTTCCCTTTTTTTGAGACTCCCGATACGGCATGATGGAGGGTGCATCGTTGGAACAGCCCGTCTACAAGCGCATCGTGTTGAAGGTGAGCGGCGAATCGCTGGCCGGGCCGGCCGGTTACGGGATCGACGCGGAAACGGTCCAGTCGATCGCGCAGCAAGTGAAGGAAGTGGTGCAGCTCGGCGTGCAGGTGGCCGTCGTTTGCGGCGGAGGCAACATCTGGCGGGGCGTCTACGGCAGCTCCATGGGCATCGACCGTGCCACCGCCGATTACATGGGCATGCTGGCCACCGTGATGAACTCGCTGGCGCTGCAGGACGCCCTGGAACAAATCGGGGTGCCCACCCGGGTGCAGACTTCGATCGCCATGCAGCAGATCGCCGAGCCCTACATCCGCCGGCGCGCCATCCGGCATCTGGAAAAGGGGCGGGTCGTCATTTTCGCCGCCGGAACGGGCAACCCGTTCTTCTCCACCGATACGACGGCGGCCCTGCGCGCGGCGGAAATCGAGGCGGAAGTGATCCTCATGGCCAAGAACAAGGTGGACGGGGTGTACAGCGCCGATCCGAGGAAGTACGCCAACGCCGAAAAGTACGAGCAGCTCACCTACATGGAGCTGTTGAGCAAAAATCTGGGCGTCATGGACGCAACGGCCTCTTCTCTGTGCATGGACAACAACATTCCGCTCATCGTGTTCGACATCACCGAGAAGGGCAACATCAAACGCGCGGTCCTGGGTGAAAAAATCGGTACGATCGTGAAAGGGAGTGTCAGCTGATGCCCCAGTCGATCAAGAAAAACGCGGAAGAGCGAATGGACAAGACGCTGCAGGCGCTCAGGCGCGACCTGGCGACCCTGCGGGCAGGCCGCGCATCCCCGGCGCTGCTCGAGAAGGTCCAGGCCGAATATTACGGCGCCATGATGCCGGTCAACCAGCTCGGTTCCATCCACACGCCCGATCCCCGGACGCTGGTCATCCAGCCGTGGGACAAAAACGCGCTGGCGGCCATCGAACGGGCGATTCTCAAGTCGGACCTGGGTCTTACGCCCGTCAACGACGGGGAGGTCATCCGGATCAGCATTCCTCCCCTCACCGAAGAACGCCGGATGGAGCTGGTGAAGTCGACCCGCAAGCTGGGCGAGGAAGCGAAGGTGGCCATTCGCAACATCCGGCGCGACGCCAACGACGAGATCAAGAAGAAGGAGAAATCGGAAATCTCCGAGGACGAATCCCGCCGCCACCAGGAAGACATCCAGAAACTGACCGACCGGTTCATCGCGGAAATCGACAAGATCCTGGCGGCAAAAGAAAAGGAAATCACCGAATTGTGAACGGCACGCATGCGCAGACCGTTTCGCACGGGATCCCTCCGTCCGGAGGGTTTCGTTGCTTGTAAGCGGAAGGAGACGGGCTTACGCTTTGCTTTCCGCGGCGCGAGGAGGAACGACCATGAGGAATCAACGGGTCCGGGGCGGCGCCGGCGCGGATGACGCGGATATGGCCGGGTCCGGGGACGAACGGCTGCAGCTGCCTTCCCCGGACAACATTCCCCGGCATGTGGCGATCATCATGGACGGCAACGGGCGCTGGGCGCGGGAGCGGGGGCTCCCCCGCGTGGCCGGCCATCGCAGCGGCATGCACACCGTCCGCCGCATCGCCATGGCCGCGGGCCGAATCGGCGTGAAGGTGCTGACCCTTTACGCATTTTCCACGGAAAACTGGAAGCGGCCCAAATCCGAAGTCGACTATCTGATGAAGCTGCCCCAGGAATTTCTGGCGGTGGAACTGGAAGAGCTGATCGCCAACAACGTCCGGGTGCGCGTGATGGGATCCCGCCAGGGCCTGCCCGAACACACCCTGGCCGCCGTCGACGAAGCGATTCGCCGCACGGCGGACAACACGGGCCTCATCCTGAATTTCGCCCTCAATTACGGCAGCCGGGCGGAGCTGGTCGAGGCGGCGCGGGAATTGGCCAGGCGGGTGAAAGCCGGCGAACTGGACGAACGGGCGATTGACGAGCAGACGTTTGCCTCGTGCCTGTCGACGGCGGATCTTCCGGATCCGGACCTGCTCATCCGGACGAGCGGGGAACTGCGCATCAGCAATTTCATGCTCTGGCAGCTGGCATACAGCGAATTCTGGTTTACGGACGTGTACTGGCCGGAGTTTACGGAGCGGCATTTCTACGACGCCATTCGCGAATATCAGCGGCGCGTGCGCCGGTACGGAGGATTGTAGTCGCATGGGGAAGCGGATTGCCACCGGCGTCGTGGCGGGAGCGGGGTTTGTCGCCTTGCTGGCGGCCGGAGGCTGGGCGTTCGCTGCACTGCTCGCCCTGATGGCCTTGCTCGGGTATTGGGAGTTCGCCCGGCTGAACGGATTGTCCATCCGGCTCCCCGAAGTCTGGGCGGGGCTTGCCGCCGCGCTGGTCCTCGCGACGCCCGAGTGGCCTTTCGGCTGGACGGCGCCCGCACCGCTGCCGGTGGTCTGGATGTTGGCCTTCCTGCTGCTCTCCGCCACGGTGATCCGGGAAAACCGGTTCCACCTCGGGCACGCAGCAGCTTTGTTCCTCGGAGCGGTATACATAGGTCTCGGCTTCCGGTCCATGGCGCTGGTCCGGGAGGCGGAAGACGGGCTGTTCTGGGCGGCCGCGGCGTTTGCCTGCGTCTGGGCGGCCGACATCGGCGCCTATTTTGCGGGACGGGCTTTCGGCAGGCGCAAGCTGTGGCCGGCCATCAGCCCGAACAAGACGGTGGAAGGCGCCGTGGGCGGGCTTGCGTCCTCGGTCCTGACGGCACTGGCGGCCGCATGGGCATGGCCCGGACCAATGGGCTTCGGACAAGCCGCCGTCTTCGGCCTGGTCGCGGGCGCCGCGGGCCAGGTGGGCGACTTGATCCAATCCGCGTACAAGCGGCACAGCGGGGTGAAGGACGCCGGGCGCCTCCTTCCCGGGCACGGCGGGGTGCTGGACCGGACCGACAGCTGGCTGATCGCCTTTCCGGTCCTGCAGCTCCTCGCGTTGCTGCCGGGCGCCTGAAGCGCAAGGTGAAGGGAATGAAACGGATTGCCATCCTGGGTTCCACGGGTTCCATCGGCACGCAGACGCTGGACGTGATCGAGCGGCTTCCCGGCGATTTTCGCGTGGTCGGCCTGGCAGCGGGGAAGAACGCGGAACTCTTGCTGAAGCAGGCGGAGCGGTTCAGGCCGAAGGTCGTGTCCGTCGCCGACCGGGCGCAGGCGAAATGGCTGGCGGCGCGGCTGCCGGCGGGCGTGCGGGCGGTGCACGGCCCGGAAGGCCTGCTGGAGGTCGCGGCGGGATGCGGCGCCGACCTGGTGGTCAGCGCGATGGTGGGCAGCGCGGGACTTTCGCCCACCCTGGCCGCCATCGAATCCGGCGCGGCCATCGGCCTCGCCAACAAGGAAACGCTGGTGGCGGCCGGGCACATCGTCACGCGGCGGGCGGCGGAGCGGGGCGTGCCCCTGCTGCCGATGGACAGCGAACATTCGGCGATTTTCCAGTGCCTGCAGGGCGAAGACCGGAAGGCCGTAAAACGGCTGCTGCTCACGGCGTCGGGCGGCAGCTTCCGCGACCGGCGCCGGGAAGAACTGGCCCACGTGACCGTGGAGGAGGCCCTCCGCCATCCGAACTGGTCGATGGGGGCCAAGATCACCATCGATTCCGCCACCATGGCGAACAAAGGGCTGGAAGTGATCGAGGCCCACTGGCTCTTTGACATGCCTTACGACCGCATCGAAGTGCTGCTTCACCCGGAAAGCATCGTACACTCGCTGGTGGAGTTTGCGGATTCCTCCGTGCTGGCCCAGCTGGGCCTTCCCGACATGCGGGGGCCCATCCAGTACGCGCTGTGCTACCCCGAACGGAAGCCGTCGCCGATGGAACCCCTCGACCTGACCCGCATCGGCGCGCTGCATTTCCGTCCGGCGGATTTTGCCCGCTACCCCTGCCTGGGCATGGCCTACGAGGCGGGCAGGACCGGCGGGACGGCCCCCGCCGTGTTCAACGCCGCCAACGAAGTGGCGGTCGCCCGGTTCCTGCGCGGAGAAATTCCGTTTCTGGCCATCGAGGACATCATCGAAAAGGTGCTGGCCCGCCACGACCCGGAGGCCGACCCGGATCTGGAGACGATCCTCGCCTGCGACGCCTGGGCGCGCCGGGAAGCGGCGGCGATTTGAACCGGACACCGCGGGTCGGGTTTCGCGCAACCGGCCACGTGAACCGGAACTTTGCGCAGGCATGCAACCTGCCGGCCTCCGCGGCCGTATTCTCTTGTAACGGCAAAGCGAATAATGATAATCTAAGGACAGCCGCCAGGCGGCAACGGGGGTCGTGCACATGCAAACGCTGCAGCTTGCCATTCTCACCGTTCTCGTGTTTTTCGTCATCGTCTCCATCCACGAGTTCGGCCACTATTTTTTTGCCCGGCGTGCCGGCATTCTCGTCCGGGAATTCGCCATCGGCTTCGGCCCGAAGCTGCTTTCCTTCAAGCGGGGGGAAACGCGCTTCACGCTGCGCCTTTTGCCGTTTGGCGGATTCGCGCGCATGGCCGGGGAGGATCCCGAACTGTCCCTCGTGCAGAGGGGCCATGTCGTGGCAGTGGAAGAGGAGAACGGCTTCGTCAAACGCATCGTGCTGGACAAACCGGAGGAGCAGACCGGCCTCCGGCGGGGAGAAGTGCGGGCGGTTGACCTGGAGAAGGATCTGTTCATCGAGCTTGCGGACGAATATGGAGCGTCGGTCCGGCTGCCCGTGCATCCCAGGGCGATGGTCGTCCACCGGGGCGAGGAGACGCAGATCGCCCCCCTCGACCGGCAGTTTCTGCACAAGCCGGTGGGCAAGCGGGCCATGGCCATTTTCGCCGGTCCCCTCATGAATTTCGTCCTCGCCTTCGTGTTGTTCGGGACCGTGCTGCAGATGACCGGCGTGCCCGACGAAAACTCGGACAAGGTGTTCATCGGCGGCATCGCCGCGCGGGAAGACGGAAAGCCCTCCCCGGCGGAGCAAGCCGGCCTGCGGGAAGGGGACTGGATCAAGGCCATCGACGGACGGCCGGTGGGCGGGGACATCGAAGGCCTCGTCGAAGCCATCGGCGCTTCCGCCGGCCGGCCGATGACGTGGGTCATCGAGCGGGACGGGCGCGAGCTGACCCTGACCGTGACGCCGGACCCGGAAACCGGCAAGGTCGGGTTCTATCCGATGCCGGAGATGCGCGCGGCCACCGCCGGCGAGACGATCCGTTACGCAGGGATCCAGATGGTCCAGTGGACCGATCTGATCTTCCAGGGATTCCGCCAGCTCGTCACCGGCAATTTCAAGCTGGACGACATCGGCGGACCGGTCAGGACGACCCAGGTGACCTACGAGGTCGCCAGCCAGGGCCTCGACCGGCTGGTCGCCTGGACCGCCGTGCTCAGCCTGTATCTGGGCATTTTCAATCTGCTGCCCATCCCCGCGCTGGACGGCAGCCGTCTGCTGTTCCTGGGCTTTGAAGCCCTGCGGGGGCGGCCGGTCAATCCGAACCGCGAAAGCATGGTCCACCTCATCGGATTCGCCATGCTCATGCTGCTGATGATCGTCGTCACCTACAACGACATTCTCGGCCTTGTCCGCCGGTAATCCGGGGGCCGCTCCGTGCGCCGCGCATGAAGCCGTGCGGCAGGGCAGACCGCGTGCGGAAGGCATTTCGCGTGCGGAAGACATTTCGTGTGCGGACGGCCTTTCGCGTACGGAAGGAAGTCCGCGGCCGCCGGAGCGGCATCACTCACCGCTGTCGGAGGGAAGAATCCGCATGTCCAAGGAAAAGCAGTTCGTCACGGAAATCACGCCGCAAAGCGAGGATTTCTCCCGCTGGTATCTCGACGTCATCCGCAAGGCGGAGCTGATGGACTACGCGCCGGTGCGCGGATGCATCGTGTTCCGCCCGGACGGCTACGAGCTGTGGGAGAACATCCAGCGGGAACTGGACCGCCGGTTCAAGGAAACCGGCCACCGCAACGCCTATTTCCCCCTGTTCATCCCGGAACATTTTCTCCTCAAAGAGAAGGAGCACGTGGAAGGGTTCAACCCCGAAGTGCCGTGGGTAACGGAAGCCGGCGGCGAGAAGCTGGAGGAGCGCCTGGCGATCCGCCCGACGTCGGAAACGATGATCGGCTACATGTACGCCCGCTGGATCAAGTCGTACCGCGACCTGCCGCTGCTCATCAACCAGTGGTGCAACGTGGTCCGCTGGGAGAAGCGCACGCTGCCGTTCCTGAGGACCAGCGAATTCCTCTGGCAGGAGGGCCATACGGCCCACGAAGACGAGGAAGACGCGCGGCGGGAAACGATGCGGATGCTGGAAGTCTACCGCGACTTCGCCGAGAACGTGCTGATGATGCCGGTCATCGCCGGCCAGAAAACACCGTCCGAGAAGTTCGCCGGCGCCGTGGACACCTATTCCATCGAGGCGATGATGAAGGACGGCCGGGCGGTGCAGGCGGGCACGTCCCATTACCTGGGCACGAACTTCGCCGTCGCCTTCGACATCAAATATCTGAACCGCGAAAACGTGATGACCTACTGCCACACCACCTCATGGGGGGTCAGCACGCGGCTGATCGGCGCCCTCATCATGGTGCACGGGGACGACCGGGGGCTTGTCCTGCCGCCGAAGATCGCGCCCACGCAGGTAATGATCATCCCCATCGGGCCGCCGAAAGCCCGGGAACCCGTCCTCGCCAAGGCGAACGAACTGCTGGACGAGCTGAGGCGGGCCGGCGTCCGCGTGCGCATGGACGACCGGGACGACGTGTCACCGGGCTGGAAGTTCAACGAGTATGAAATGCGCGGCATCCCGCTCAGGCTCGAGATCGGCCCGCGGGACCTGGAAAACGGCCAGTGCGTCCTCGTGTCCCGCGTCAGCGGTGAAAAGACCCCGGTCCCCCTCGACCGGGTCGCCCAAGAAGTGCCGGCGATGCTGGAGCGTGTCGCGAGGGAAATGTTCGAAAAGGCGAAGCGTTTCATGGACGAGCATACCTTTGACGTGGACACGCTTGACGAGCTGAAGGCCAAATACGAAGAGACCCGCGGCTTCGCGTACGCCGGCTGGTGCGGATCGGAGGCGTGCGAAAGCCGGGTCAAGGAGGAAACGGGGGCGACGAGCCGGAATATTCCCTTTGAACCGGCGGTGACCAAATCCCGCTGCCTCGTGTGCGGCGAAGCCGCCCGGCATACGGTGGTGTTCGCCAGGGCGTACTGAGGCCGCAAGGGAGAATAGGGAGCGGAGCGGCAAACGGGGGAGGATGGGCATGGACGCGTTGGGGGAAGCGCGCCAGCGGTTGGAATTGCTGCTTTCGCACATCCAGGCGCCGCCGCACTGGATGGAAGAGCATTTCGGCGACGCCCGGATCGAACGGGTCGCCGTGGGGCGGTCCAGCCGGCGGTGGACGATCGCGATACATAAGGAAACGCTGCTTCCGCGGGACGTGTACGAGGAGTTTTGCGCCCTCGCGCGGGAGCGGCTCGCATCCGTCGCCGACGTGGAAATCGCTTTCACCTTCGGCGAGGCGGCGGCCGCGGAGGACATCCTGCGGGAATACTGGCCGTCCTTCGCGGCGTGGGCCCAGCGGGAAATCGCCAGCGTCAACGGCTGGCTGGCGAAGGCCCGGACGGAAGCGGCCGGGGACCTGCTCACCCTGTACCTGCCCGACGAAACGGTGCTGCAGCTGGCCCGCAAAAGATCCGTGGACGAACTGGCCGTGCGCTTTTTCCGCCGGCGGTTCGGGTGCGCCTGCCGGATCCGCCTGGCCGTGGACGAAAACGGCCAGGAAGTGTATGAGGAGCTTGCCACCCGGATCCGGGAAGAAGAGCGGGAAGAGGTACTGCGGATCGTGACCGCGGCGAAGGAAGAGGCGTCCGCCGCGGCGCAGGCGGACGGCCCGCAGCCGATCCGGCTCGGCGCCGACATCCACGACGAGCCGGTGCCGCTGGCCTCCATCACCGGAGAAGAAAAGCGGGTCACGGTCCAGGGTGAGGTTTTCGGGCTGGAAACGAGGGAGACCCGCAACGGAAGCACCCTGTACCAGTTTTACCTGACGGACCGCACCGACTCCATTCTCGTGAAAGTTTTCGGCAAGACGAAGGAAGACAACCGGATGCTCTCCGGCCTGGCCGACGGCAAGTGGCTGAAACTGCGGGGCCGGGTGGAAGTGGACCGGTATCTCAACCCGCCGGAGCCGGTGCTCATGCCTAGCGACATCCGCGAGGCGCCGGCGCCGGAACGGATCGACGACGCGGAAGAGAAGCGGGTCGAATTCCATCTGCACACCACCATGAGCGCGATGGACGCCGTCACCTCCGTCGAGGCGTACATCAAGCGGGCGGCGAAATGGGGCCATCCCGCCATCGCGGTGACCGACCACGCCGTCGTGCAGGCCTTCCCGGAAGCGGCGAAGGCGGCGAAAAAACACGGCGTCAAGGTCATCTACGGCCTGGAAGCCAACCTGGTGAACGACGCCGTGCCGATCGTGCTGGAACCGCGCCAGCAAGACCTCAGGGACGCCGAGTACGTCGTATTCGACATTGAAACGACGGGGCTTTCGGTGACGGGCAGCAAAATCATCGAGCTTGCCGCGGTCCGCATGAAGGAAGGCCGCGAGCTGGCCCGCTTTTCCACCTTCGTCAACCCGCACGAGCCGATCCCGCACCACATCTCGCAGCTGACGGGGATTACCGACGACATGGTAAAGGACGCCCCCGATGCGGAGGCGGTGCTGCGGGAATTTCTCGCCTTCGTCGGCGACGCGGTGCTGGTGGCGCACAACGCCCGTTTCGACATCGGCTTCATCCGGGAAAACTGCCGGCTTCTGGGCCTGCCGCAGCCGGCCAACCCGGTGCTGGACACGCTGGAACTGGCGCGTTTTTTGCATCCGCGGCTCAAGAACCACCGGCTGAACACGCTGGCGGAGCTGTATAGCGTGCCCCTCAAGCACCACCACCGCGCCATCGACGACACCGTCGCCCTGGGCGGCATTCTGACCGGATTGCTTCGGGACGTCATGGCCCGCGGCATCACGGATCTGTCCCGTCTCAACGAGGCGCGGGGAGACTCCTGGCGGACGTCGCATCCGTACCACTGCGGCATCTACGCGCTGAACGCCGCCGGCAAGAAGAATCTGTACAAGCTCGTTTCCCTGTCCCATACCGAGTATTTCCACAAGGTGCCCTGCATTCCGAAGAGCAAGCTGATCGAGCTCCGCGACGGCCTGCTCGTGATGTCCGGCTGCGAAAAGGGCGAGCTGTTCGAAGCGGTGCTGAACAAATCGGAAGAAGAAGCCGAGGAAGTGGCGGCGTTCTACGACGTGCTGGAGATCCAGCCGGTGGAGTTCTACCTGCACCTCGTGGACAAGGGTGTGGTGAGCAGCCGGGCCGAGATCGAAGAAGCCCTGCGCAAGATCTGCCGCATCGGCGAGAAGCTCGGCAAGCCCGTCGTCGCCACCGGCAACGTCCACTATCTGGATCCGGAAGACAAGGTGTTCCGCGACATCACCATCCACGGCATCACCGGTTTCAGCCCGCTCAAGGAACAGCGCAAGCCGGACGCCTATTTCCGCACGACGAAGGAAATGCTGGAGGCCATGGCGTTCCTCGGGCCGGACAAAGCCTACGAAACGGTGGTGACCAACACCCGCGCGCTGGCGGAGCGGTTCGAGGCGTTCCCGCTTTTTCCGGACAAGCTGTTCACGCCCGTCATCGAAGGGGCGGACAGGGAGATCCGCGAAAAATGCTACGCCCGGGCGCGGGAGCTGTACGGCGACCCGCTGCCGGAGGTCGTGGAGAAGCGCCTGGAGAAGGAACTTACGCCCATCATCAAATACGGTTTTTCCGTGAACTACCTCATTTCCGAGCGGCTGGTGAAAAAATCCAACGAAGACGGCTATCTGGTCGGCTCGCGGGGGTCCGTCGGCTCCTCCGTCGTGGCCACCTTCCTCGGCATCTCCGAGGTTAATCCCCTGCCGGCGCATTACCTGTGCCGCAATCCCGAGTGCAAGCACAGCGAATGGTTCCTCGACGGCAGCGTACGCAGCGGGTTCGACCTGCCGGACAAGCCGTGCCCGAAGTGCGGGCGGATGATGCGGGGAGACGGACAGGACATCCCGTTTGAAACGTTCCTCGGCTTCGAGGGCGACAAGGTGCCGGACATCGACCTGAACTTTTCCGGCGAGTATCAGGCGCGGGCGCACAATTACACGAAGGAGCTGTTCGGCGAAAAAAACGTGTTCCGCGCCGGCACCATCAGCACGGTGGCGGACAAGACGGCGTATGGCTTCGCCAAAAAGTACCAGGAGGATCACGGCAAGGCGTGGCGCAGCGCCGAGCTGGCCCGCCTGGCCGCCGGCTGCACCGGCGTCAAGCGCAGTACCGGCCAGCATCCGGGCGGCATCATCGTCGTGCCGGATTACATCGAGGTGGAGGACATCACGCCGGTCCAGTATCCGGCGGACGACATCACCTCGGAATGGAAGACGACGCATTTCGATTACCACGCCTTTGACGCCAACCTGCTCAAGCTGGACATCCTCGGCCACGACGATCCGACGATGATGCGGATGCTGCAGGATCTCACGGGCGTCGATCCGACGACGATCCCGATGAACGATCCGAAGGTGATGAGCCTGTTCAATTCGGTGGAAGCCCTTGGCGTCACGCCGGAGCAGATCCGCACGCCGGTGGCCACCTACGGGATTCCCGAAATGGGCACCCGCTTCGTCCGCCAGATGCTGGAGGAGACGAAGCCGTCCACCTTCGCCGACCTGCTGCAGATCTCCGGCCTGTCCCACGGCACCGGCGTGTGGCTGGGCAACGCGCAGGAGCTGATCCGCAACGGCACCTGCACCATCAAGACGGTGATCGGCTGCCGGGACGACATCATGCTGTACCTGATCTACAAAGGCATGGAAGCCTCCCTGGCCTTCAAGATCACCGAGAGCGTGCGCAAGGGGAAGGGCCTGACGCCGGAGTGGATCGAGGAGATGAAAAAGTGCGGCGTCCCGCAGTGGTACATCGATTCGTGCCTGAAGATCGAGTACATGTTCCCGAAGGCGCACGCCGCCGCCTACGTCATTTCGGCGGTGCGCACGGCCTACTACAAGCTGTACCACCCGATCGCTTTCTACGCGGCCTATTTCTCGGTGCGGGCGGCGGACGACTTCGACGTGGAGCTGTTCTGCCGGGGGTATGACGCGATTTTGCGCGCCCTGGAGGAGATCGAGGCCAAGGGCCCGCAGGCGACCGCCAAGGAAAAGAACATGATCCCGATCCTGGAAATGGGGCTGGAGATGACGGCGCGGGGCTTCCGCTTCAAGCCGGTGGACCTGTACCGTTCGGACGCGACCCGCTTCATCATCGACGGGGACGCGCTCATCCCGCCCTTTGCCGCCGTGCCCGGCATCGGCGAGAGCGCGGCGCGGGCCATCGCGGCGGCGCGGGAAGAGGGGCCGTTCGTGTCCGTGGAAGACTTCCAGCAGCGGGCGAAGGCGAGCAAGACGGTGGTGGAGCTTTTGTCCGGCATGGGCTGCTTCCGGGATTTGCCCGAATCCAACCAGCTGGTGTTGTTTTGAAGCGCCGCCATTCGGGCTTCAGGGGAACAAAAGCGGCATGACCGGCGCAAAATCGCACCGATTTTCACGGAACAGTTACACCCTCGCAATATTCACAGCACGACAACATTCCCGTAAAAAACGGTTGTCATCCGCCATCCGATGTGGTATAGTACATTTGGTAAGCATGCTGAAAATTGCCGTCTGCCGAAGAGTGGGGAAACCCACTCTTTACGTTTTACCGCGGCGGCGCCCATACTTTCCGGAGGGAGCGCGTGTGAACGAAGCGAAAATCCGATCGGTAGTGGAATCGTTTTTGCTGCCCTATCTGGAGAAGAACGGCTTCGAGCTGTACGACATCGAGTACGTCAAGGAAGGCGGCAGCCGGTTTTTGCGCATCCTCGTCGACAAGGAGGGCGGGATCGACGTAGAGGAATGCACGGCCATCTCCGAGTTCGCCAGTGCCAAGCTGGATGAACTCGATCCGATTCCCGAGGCGTACTTTCTCGAGGTCAGCTCCCCCGGCGCGGAGAGGCCCCTGAAGACCAAGGCCCACGTGGAAAAGGCCGTCGGCAAGCTGGTCTACGTCAAGACGTACGAACCGGTGGGCGGCTTCAAGGAATTCGAAGGTGTGCTGGAAAAGTTCGACGGCAACGTGATGACCGTGTCCATGGGACGGAAACGCCATGAAATCCCCTACGACAAGGTGGCCTTTGCCAGGCTGGCCATCGCGTTCTGAACCATGAAAGGAGGTTGCAACGGCACATGAGCAAGGAGTTGATCGAGGCGCTGGCCGATATCGAACGCGAAAAAGGGATCAGCAAGGACGTGCTGATCGAAGCGATCGAAGCGGCTCTCATCTCCAGCTACAAGCGGAATTTCAACACGGCGCAGAACGTGCGGGTCGACATCAACCGGAACACGGGCCAGATCAAGGTGTTCGCGCGCAAGACCGTCGTGGAGGAAGTGTTCGATCCGCGCCTGGAGATTTCGCTGGAGGCGGCGCGCAGCATCAACCCCCTTTACAATCTGGACGACATCGTGGAAATCGAAGTGACGCCCAGCGATTTCGGCCGGATCGCGGCGCAGACGGCCAAGCAGGTGGTCACGCAGCGCATCCGCGAGGCGGAACGCGGACTTATCTATAACGCCTTCGTCGACAAGGAACAGGATATCGTCACGGGCATCGTGATGAGGGCGGACCAGCGCAACCTGTACGTCGACCTCGGGAAGGCGGAAGCGATCCTGCCGCTGACGGAACTGATGCCCGGCGACCGCCTGAAGCAGGGCGACCGGGTGAAGACGTTCATCGTAAAGGTGGAAAACACGAACAAAGGCCCGCAGATCATCCTGTCGCGGACGCATCCGGGTCTGCTCAAGCGGCTGTTCGAGCTGGAGGTTCCGGAAATTTTCGACGGCACGGTGGAGATCCGTTCCGTCGCCCGCGAAGCGGGCCAGCGTTCCAAAATCGCGGTCTATTCGCGCAACCCCGAGGTGGACCCCATCGGCGCCTGCGTCGGGCCCAGAGGCGCGCGGGTGCAGACGGTGGTCAACGAGCTCAGGGGCGAAAAAATCGACATCGTCCGCTGGTCGGAAAATCCGGAGGAATATGTCGCCAACGCCCTCAGCCCTTCGAAGGTGCTGGAAGTGATCATCTTTCCGGAAGAAAAGACGGCGCGGGTCATCGTGCCCGACAACCAGCTGTCGCTGGCCATCGGCATCAAGGGCCAGAACGCCCGCCTCGCGGCCAAGCTGACCGGATGGAAGATCGACATCAAGAGCGAGTCGCAGGCCGAGCAGGAATTCGGACGGCAGCGCACTTCCGGCGAAACGATGCACCAGGACGGCGTCACCATCGATTCCTGACGCGTCCCGGACGGGAAACGGGAGGGAAGTGCCTTGAAACCGCGCAAGATTCCGCAGCGCAAGTGCGTTGCCTGCCAGCGGATGATGCCGAAGCGGGAACTGATCCGCATCGTCCGCACGCCGCAGGGGCAAATCGAGATCGACCTGACCGGGAAAAAAGCCGGCAGAGGCGCGTACCTGTGCGGCCAGGCCAGCTGCTTCAAGCTCGCCAAGAAAGCGAAAGCGTTCGAACGGGCGCTTAAAGTGCCGGTGGAACCGGCCATCTACGACCGGCTGGAAGCGGAATTCATCCGCGTGGAAGACGAATTTGTCGCCGGCAAGGAGCGGGCGGACGACGATGACGACGGATAGGACACTGGGAAGAATCGGCCTGGCGATGCGCGCCGGCAAGATCGTCACCGGCGAAGACGGCGTGCTGGAGGCGATCCGCGCGGGAACGGCCTGTCTGGTCGTCATGGCGGCCGACGCTTCCGAACGGACGAGAAAGGTGATCGCAGACAAATGCCGAAGCAGGGCGGTGCCCCTGCTGACCGGATACAGCCGTTACGAGCTCGGAGCGGCGGTCGGCAAGCCGGAACGCGTGCTGCTTGCCGTGACCGACCGGGGTCTCGCCGATCTGATTCGCAGCGGTTGGACCGCACCAACGGAGGTGGAGGATATTGAGCAAACAGGAAACAAAGGAAACCAAAGATAAACTTCGCGTGTACGAATACGCCAAGCAGCTCAGCATGAGCAGCAAGGAAATCATTACGATCCTCAAGCGGATGAACGTCCCCGTCAACAACCATATGAGCGTCATGGAAGACCATATGATCGAGGCGGTGGAGCGCTTTTTCCAGCAGGTCAGGGAGAGGGCCGCGGCGCGGATGGCCGCCCAGCAGGCGGCGCAGCAGGCGGCCAAGGCCAAGGCGGCGGAAGCGGCCCGCAAGGCCCAGCAGGCCGCCCAGGCGCAGCAGGACGCGACGCCGACGTACCAGCGTCCCGCCTCGCCGGCGCGGACGCCGGATGACCGGCAGCGCCAGGCGGCACAGGGAGCCGCGGCCGCGCGGCCGCAGCAGCAAGGTCCGGCGCAGGCCGCGAAACCGGCCGGCGCGGCGCCGGCGGCGCAACCCCCCGCGCGGGACAAGGGGACGCCCGCGGCGCAGGCGGTTCAGCGTCCCGCCGCTTCCGCGGCGCCCGCGGGACAGCCGAAGGCCGACGACCGCGCAAAAAGCGCGGGAGCAGCCCCTGCTCCCCGCGGCGACCGGCCGCAGGGGGCGGGACGCGGCGACAGGCCCGACCGGGGCGACCGGGGCGGCCGGCCGCAGGGCCGCGGCGAATCCCGCGGGCGCGGACCGGGCGGTCCCGGACGCGGCCGCATCGTCATTCCGGCTCCGCCTCCGCAGGTGACCGCCCAGCAAAGCACCCGCGACAGACGCGGCGAATCCCGCGGCGGACGCGACGCCGGGCACGGGCGCAAAGGCAAGGACATCGAATACGGCAGCAGGCGCTACATGGATGACGGGCGTTTCGAAGAAGCCTTCAAGAACAAGGGGAAGGGCAAGCACGCCAAGGAGAAAAGCGCCCAGGTCCGCGAGAAGGTCGACAACACGCCGAAAAAGATCATCGTGCGCGGCGAGATGACCGTCGGCGAGCTGGCGAAGCTGCTGCACAAAGACGTGGCCGAAGTGATCAAGAAGCTGCTCATGATGGGCGTCATCGCGACGATCAACCAGGTGCTCGATCTGGATACGATCGTGCTTACGGCCAGCGAGTTCGGGGTGGAGACCGAAGTCAAGATCCCCGTGGAGGAGACCGAATTCGAGACCATCGAGGAGCAGGACGATCCGGAATCCCTTGTGACGCGGCCGCCGGTGGTAACCATCATGGGTCACGTCGACCACGGGAAGACGACGCTGCTTGACGCGATCCGCCAGACGAGGGTGGCGGCCGGAGAAGCCGGGGGCATTACCCAGCACATCGGGGCCTACCAGGTGGAAGTGCAGGGGAAGAAGATCACTTTCCTCGACACGCCGGGCCACGAGGCGTTCACGGCCATGCGCGCCCGCGGCGCCCAGGTGACGGACATCACCGTGCTGGTGGTGGCGGCGGACGACGGCGTCATGCCGCAGACGGTGGAGGCGATCAACCACGCGAAGGCGGCGAACGTGCCCATCATCGTGGCGGTCAACAAGATCGACCTGCCGGAAGCCAATCCGGACCGGGTGAAGCAGGAGCTCATGAACTACGGCCTGGTGCCGGAAGAGTGGGGCGGCGACACCATTTACGTCCCCGTGTCGGCGAAACAGCGCACCAATCTGGATACGCTCCTGGAAATGATCCTTCTGGTCGCGGAAGTGAACGACTACAAGGCCAATCCGAACAAGCGCGCCCGCGGCACGGTCCTGGAAGCGGAGCTGGACAAGGGCAAAGGCCCGGTGGCTCGCGTGCTCGTCCAGCACGGCACGCTGAAGGTGGGCGACGCCCTGGTGGCCGGCGACGTGTTCGGCCGCGTGCGGGCGATGATCAACGACCGCGGCCGCCGGATCAAGGAAGCCGGGCCGTCCACGCCGGTGGAGATCATCGGGCTCAGCGACGTGCCCCAGGCGGGCGACCAGTTCATGGTGTTCGAGGACGAGCGGAAGGCCCGGGAAATCGCCGAGAAGCGGGCCATCAAGTCCCGCCAGAAGGCGCTGCAGCAACAGCACCGCGTCACCCTGGACGACCTGTTCAACAAGATCAAGGAAGGCCAGATCAAGGAACTCAACGTCATTTTGAAGGCCGACGTGCAGGGCTCGGTGGAAGCGCTAAGGAGCGCGCTGGAGAAAATCGACATCGAAGGCGTGCGCGTCCGGATCATCCACAGCGGCGTGGGCGCCATCACCGAATCCGACATCCAGCTGGCCCTGGCGTCCTCGGCGATCGTCGTCGGCTTCAACGTCCGGCCTGAGCCGGGCGCGGCGGCGATGGCGGAACAGGAGAAGGTCGACATCCGCCTGCACCGGATCATTTACCAGGTGATCGAGGAAATCGAGCAGGCGATGAAGGGCATGCTCGAACCGGTGGTGCGGGAGAAGGTGATCGGCCACGCGGAAGTGCGGGAGACGTTCAAGATCAGCAAGGTGGGCACGATCGCCGGCTGCTACGTGACGGACGGCAAGGTGGTCCGCAACGCGGACGCGCGCCTCGTCCGCAACGGCATCGTCATTTACGAGGGCAAGATCGAGTCGCTCCGCAGGTTCAAGGACGACGTGCGGGAAGTGCCCGAAGGTTACGAATGCGGACTTACGCTGGAAAAATACAACGACATCCAGGTGGGAGACCGGATCGAGGTTACCGTGATGGAAACGGTCGAAACGTAAGTTCTGCCGGGATGGCGAGGTGACGGGCATGGCCAAATACCGGGTCGGCCGGGTTGGCGAACAGATCAAAAAGGAAATCAGTGATTTGATCCGCACGGAGCTGAAGGATCCGCGCATCGGGTTCGTCACGATCACAGGCGTCGAAGTCACGGGAGACCTGTCGCTGGCCCGCGTTTACCTTAGCATACTGGGCAGCGAAGAAGAACGGGCGGAGACGCTGCAGGCGCTGGGGAGGGCCAAGGGCTTTCTGCGGTCCGAACTGGGCCGGCGCATCCGCCTCCGGCAAACGCCCGAAATCGAATTTCGCTTCGACAGCTCCATCGACCACGGTCAGCGCATCGCGGAACTGCTGAAGCAAATCAATCAGGAGAGAGGGTCCCCATGAGGCTGAACCCGGGCGCCCGCCTGCGCCCGTCCCCTCCGGAAGCGAATCCGGAATGGTCGGAGCGGCTGCGGGATGCCGTCGCCTTTCTGCGGCGGCATGACGATTTTCTCATCGTTTCCCATCAACAGCCCGACGGAGACGCCATCGGTTCCACGGTGGCCGCCGGATGGCTGCTGGCACGGTTCGGCAAGTCGTTTTTCATGTACAACGAGGGTCCCGTGCCGTCGAGGATGCGCCATCTGTGGAGCAGCGACCGGATTGTCGTCGCGGACGGCCTTCCGGCGGGGAGAAAATTCAGGCATGTCGTCTGCGTCGACTGCGCCGACTTCGCCCGGATCGGCCGGGCCGCGGCGTGGATCGCGGAGGATGCGGAAATCCTGAACATCGACCACCATGCGACCAACGAGGGGTTCGGCAGCCTGAACCTGGTCAGGGCCGAGGCCGCGGCGACGGCGGAAATCATGTTTGAGCTCCTGCAGACGGCGGACATCGAATGGGACAAGGACATCGCCAACGCCATCTACACCGGCCTGCTGACGGACACGGGCGGGTTCCGGTACGCCAACACCACCCCCTATGTGATGTCCATCGCGTCATTTTTGCTGGAACGGGGGGCCGACGGCCCGGCGCTGGCGGAGTCGCTGCTGGAACGGATCTCGCTTGAGCAGCTGCTCATGCTGCAGCGCGTGCTGCCCCGCCTGTCGCTGAGCCCGGACCGGAAGATCGCCTGGCTGTGGGTGACGGAACAGGATCTTCAGGAGACGGGAGCCGGCAACGAACACCTGGAAGGGCTGGTGGCGTATCCCCGCAACCTGGAGGGGGTCGAGGTCGGCATGCTGTTCAAGCAGATGGGCGAGGGCGCGGTGAAGGTCAGCCTGCGGTCGGCCGGCACGGTGGACGTGGCGCGGGTGGCCAAGGCGTTCGGCGGGGGCGGACATGTGCGCGCCGCCGGATGCCGGCTGGAGGCGCCGCTGTCCGAGGCGATCGACCGGCTGGTGGCGGAGGTGCAAAGCGCGCTGGAGGAATCATGATCAGGAACCGCTCAAAGCCGAACGAAAACGGACAGCCGTCGGGGCAGCCGGGCAGCGGGCAGCCGTCGGGGC
>DATCLN010000064.1:0-32104 GCA_036563895.1 Paenibacillaceae bacterium | reverse complement strand
GAGTTCTTGTTGATGACCCAGGAGGGCGCCTGCAGGTTTTCGCCGCTTCTGAACTGCGCCCCGTCCGCGCTCGGCGTGCGCAGGATGGCGATTTCCCGGTCGGTGAGGGAGCGGCTGTAAATCTTGCCGTGGTTGCTCGGCTTGATGTCGATGGCCACGCGCTCTCTCACGAACAGCGAGTTTTCCGCGGGCTGGCCGGTGTTCTCGATGGTGATTTGCGCCGGAACCGCAAGGCCCTCTTTGCGGAAGTTTTCCCAGATGGTCCAGAATTCCACCAGGTCCGCCTTGTCGAAACCGAGGCTCTTGCCGTCGCTGGCCAGGAACGATTTGCCCTTGCTGCGGACGAAGGACTCGATGTAGTGGTCGTCGAAGCTGCCGTCGATGATCGGATAGACGTCCTTCGGCAGTTTTGCCCGGAGCTCTTGCAGATACTTTCCGAATTCGCTGATGGTGGTGATTTGCGGCAGGTTGAGGCCCGCATTTTTGATCATCGTTTCGTTGACGATCAGCGAGCTGGCCGTGACGCCCTTCGGCAGCGCGTAGAATTCGCCGTTCAGCTTGCCGGCGTTGATGACGGCCTCATCCCAGCCGTCCAGGTCGATCAGGCCGCGGTCGACATAGGGTTGCAGCGGTTCCAGAATGTCCTTGCTTCCGTACTCGCCGCCGTAAAGCAGCACGTGCAGGCTGAAGATGTCGGGCGCGTTGCCCCCGGCGACCTGCGTGGCCAGCTTCGGCCAGTAATCGTTGAAGCTGGTCCATTCCCGGACGGTCTTGATGTGGGGGTTCTCCTGCTCGTACATGTCGAGGATCTGATCGTACAGTTTCGCCCGGTCGGCGTTCCCCCACCACGAAATGCGCAGTTCGATGGTCTGCTGCGGAGACGGCGAGCCCGCGGACGGAGCCGCGCTCGGAGACGCTCCGCTCGTCGGCGAGGGAGACGGGGACGAACCGCCGGACGAGGAAGATCCCCTGCCGCCGCTGCAGGCCGTGAGCACCAGAAGCAGGATGACCAGCAGCAGGATGCCGAATTTTTTCTTCCCTTTCATCATCTTCTTCCCTCCATGGCGTCCGATCTTGGATTTCAGCTCGACAGATTGCCTTCGTAGGCGTTCCGGATGATTTTCTCGATGTCGGATGGACGGGTCCATCTCGGATTGACCAGCACGTTGCCGCTGCGCATGGAGTCTTCGACCAGTTTGGGGAGCGCTTTCAAATCCACCCCGAGTTCCCGGAGGTTGGGGGGAATGTTCAGCGTCCGATTGAGCTCCGCCACGGCGTGCACGGCCCGCTCTCCCGCTTCAAGCGGAGACAGTCCGTCCACCCGGCAGCCCAGCGCCTCGGCGATGTCTTTCATCTTGTCCGGACAGGCCGGCAGGTTGTACATCATGACGTAGGGCAAAAGCGCCGCATTGGCGACCCCGTGGGGGATGTGGAACACGCCTCCCAGGGTGTGGGAGATGGCGTGCACGTTGCCCAGCCGCGATTGCGAGAACGCCATGCCCGCCATCGACGAAGCGACCAGCATCTGCTCCCTGCTTTCCAGGTCGTTGCCGACGAAATAGGCTTTCCGGATGTTCCGCGCGATGATGCGGACCGCTTCAATGGCCAGTGCCCGGCTGAACGGCGTGGCCGTCTTGGACGTATAGGATTCGATGGCGTGGGTCAGCGCGTCCATGCCGGTGGCGGCGGTCAGCTCCTGCGGCAGTTTCTCGGTGAGCACCGGGTCGAGCAGCGCCGCCCGGGGAAAAATGTACGGGCTGATCACCGCGGCCTTGAAGCTGGTCTGCAGATTGGTGATGATCGTCGACGCGGTCACCTCGCTGCCGGAACCCGCCGTGGTGGGGATGGCCATCACGGGCAGCCCGGGCTGCGGGATTTTGTTCACCCCCTCGTAATCCAGGATGTGCCCCTTGTTGACGGCCATGATCGCGATGCCTTTGGCCGTGTCAATGCTGCTCCCACCTCCCAGGGCGAGTATATGGTCATGCGGCTGCCGTCTGAGTTGGTCCAGCCCCTCCATTACGCTCTCGGCGCTGGGGTCGGGGACGGTTTTGTCGAAGATGTCGTACTTCAGTCCGTGCTCCTCGAGTGAACGAAGGACGGGATCCAGCAGGCCGGCAGTGCGAATGCCCCGGTCGGTCACGACGAAAACGCTTTTGGCTCCGTATGATTTCAGAAACTCGCCGGCCCGCCCGGCAATGCCCGCGCCGCATTCTACAACCGTGGGAATCGAATGGCGGTAATGCACCATGGTCCAACCATCCCTTTTCGGTCAGGTCACTTGCTCCGCTTCCTTCAGCGCCTCGATCAGGCGGCTGGAAGCGTCGTCCATGTGAAGCTGCATCGCTTTCGCCGCTCCTTCGGGATCCCGTCTGGCAATGGCCTCGTAGATGGCCAGGTGGTCCCGGTAGGAAAACGCGGTTTCTCCGGCTTTCTCGATGACGCACTTGATCCAGGTGTGCAGCAGATTGCGGATGCTGGAGAGCATGTTTTTGAGCACGGAGTTTTTGGCCATGTCGCACAGCTTCAGATGGAACTGCACGTCGGCGTCCACGAAGTCGGTCAGGGTGCCCTGCTTCATCCGTTCCAGGATTTCCTTCAGTTCCGCAAGTTCGCTGCCTTCCCAGCGCCGGGCGGCCAGGCGGGCGATGGACACTTCGAGGAGCATCCGGGTTTCCACCAGGTCCATCGTGTTTTTCTCGCCCAGAAGGAGCCCCCATTCGATGCTTTGGGTCAGCAGGGAGGAACTCGTCTGCCGGACATAGGTACCGTTGCCCTGCCGGACTTCAAGGATGCCGAGGACCGCGAGCGCCTTGATGGCTTCCCGGATCGCCGACCGGCCGACGCCCAGGGCTTCGGAAAGCTGGCGTTCCGCGGGGATCTTGTCCCCCGGACGGACGTTCCCCGAGAAAATATAGTCCAGAAGGCGTTTCGTCAGCTCGACGACCAGGGAATGGGTTTCAACGGGTTCGAATTTGTAGCCGGAAATCTCCAACTGCGTTCTTCTCCTTCAACAGTGGCGGATGGGATGAGCTGTGCAGGCTATTGGTTCAACCGGTTCAGCGTTTCGTCGGGCTCGAAGCCGAGGGCTTCGTAATGCCTGGCCCGCACCTTCATGTCGGCCTCCAGGATGGCCTTGGCGAACATCAGCACTTCCTCGGCCCGTTCCCGCGGGATGACCAGCACGCCGTCGTCGTCGGCGCAGACAACGTCGCCGGGGCGCACCGTCACGCCCGCGCACCGGACCGGGATGTTGACGCCGCCGAACACCATGCGACCGGACACGTGGCGGAAGGTGCGCTTCGTGCAGAAGACGTTGGCGCCCTGCTTGTTGCACTCGTAGGAGTCGCGGCAGCCGCCGTCCACCACGTAGCCCACCACGCCCCGGAGCTTGTAGTCCATGGTGTTTTCGGAGCCGAGCACGCCGCCCGGATAGCCGCCCATGTCAATGACGAGGACTTTGTCGGTCATGTCTTCCTGCTTGAGAATCCGGGCGAAGGTGTAGGTGTCGGCGCACCACTCGTCGTTCATCTTCTTGTACTCTTCCACCGTCTTGCACGGGTGGAACGTGCGCTGCGCGGGAATGAGCTTCACGGTCCAGGCGAATCCCGCAAAGGAGATGCCGGGGCGGATCGGCCGCATTTCCGGCGACATGGCTCCCACGTCCACCAGGCCGAGGGCGTCCATGCCGTCGGACAGGTCGGCCAGCCGGCATTTGCGGATTTCGCGGATGAGTTCCTGGTCAGTCATGGGCATGATGGGTTCCCTCCAAAGCGTTTGGTTTGGTTTTGCACGCGGCTTGCGATTTGCGGTTTGCGGGTCGGGCAGGCGGCGTCGCGGTCAGGACGAGACTTGCGGGTCACAGGCACACGACGCCGCGGTCAGATCGAAGACTTGCGGGTCGGACGGACGGCGCCGGAAGACTTGCGGGTCACGCAGACTACCTGCGGCCGGCGCGGTCAGCCGGACGACTTGCGGGTCAGGTAGACGACGCCGTGCTCGTCCTTCACCCGGTGGATGCCCGGGTCCTTGATTTCCGCCAGGATGATTTCCGCCAGAAACAGCACCTCGGTGCCTTCTTCCAGGTGGCCGATATAGGTGCCTTTCGCGTCCTGGGCAACGATGTGCAGGTGGGGATCGCCGTCGATCACGTTCCCCGACAGGGAACCGAGCTCGATCGGGCCGTTGCCCTCCACCGTGATGAACCGGTCGTTGGAGGTCGGTCCCGTGCTCGTGGGCAAATGGTAGACCAGTTTGCGCATCGAACCCACCGCGCCGAACAGGACCGCGTTTTTGATGCCTTCCTTCGCCAGGAGATCCCGGATGCTTTCCAGGAGCAGATCCCCCCGCCTGAGATGGATGATCAATGCCCTGCCGAAACCTTCGCCGATGAACAGTGACGCCACTTGGAACATCCTCCTTTGCTCCGCGTGATATCGCGGGATATTGCCGCATTGACAATGCGCGGCATGGTGCACATCACATGAATCAGGACATGAAATTGATGCTGAACCCGCCGTCCACCACCAGCGTCTGCCCGGTGATGAAGCTGTCGGCGCTGACGAGCGCCCAGACCGCGTCGGCCACGTCCTCCGCCGTGGCCGCCCGGCCCAGCAGCGTTCCTTTCGCAAAATTGGTCACATGGGCTTCCTGGCCTTCCACCCAGCGGGTGACGGCCACGCCGGGCGCCACATTGTTCACCCGGACATGGGGCGCGAGCACCCGCGCGAACGAGCGGGTGATGTTGATCGCCGCCGCCTTGGAGGCGGCGTAGGCCAGGCAGCTCCCCGTTCCGGTGAAACCCGCGATGGACGTGATGTTGACGATGCTTCCCCGGTTGCGGATCAGCTCCTTCGAGCAGGCCCGGCTGGTGAAAAAGACGCCTTTGACGTTTACGGCCAGGATGCGGTCCCACATTTCCTCGGTCAGCCCGTCCAGGTCGGCGAGCGGCACAAACGCGGTGTGGCCCGCGTTGTTGACCAGCACGTCGATGCGCCCGAACGCGCACAGCGTCTTATCAACCATCCGGCGCACCTGGTCGTCGCGGGAGACGTCCGCCCGGCAGAGGATTCCTTTCACCCCCTTTTTCTCCACTTCGTGAAGGGTGTCTTCCGCTTCCGCCTGCGATTTGGAGTAGTTGATGACGATGTTGGCCCCGTGTTGCGCGAATTTCAGCGCAACCGCCCGGCCGATGCCGGTGGCTGCACCGGTGATCAGCGCAGTCTTGCCTTCCAGATCCATTCCCGTCAGTCTCCTTGTGCGTCAGTGATTTTGCCGTCTTGCGTCAGCGTCAGCCCTTGAGGCCGGCCGTAGCGATCCCTTCGATCAGCCAACGCTGGAAGATGAGGAAGAAAACGAAGATCGGGATCAGCGACAAAATGGACATGGCAAACAGCGAACCCATGGCGGATTGTCCCATGGCGTCCATGAACGACCGCAAGGCCAGCGCGACGGTGAGCTTCCGCGGGTCGCTGATGTAGATCAGCTGGCTGAAAAAGTCGTTCCATGTCCAGATGAAGGTGAAAATGGACGTCGTCACGAGCGCCGGTATGATCAGCGGCAGGATGATCCGGACGAATATTTGAAAGTGCCCGCAGCCGTCGACCTTCGCCGCCTGGTCCAGCTCGATCGGCAGGCCCCGGATGAACTGCACCATGAGGAAGATGAAAAACGCGTCATGGGCCAGAAACTTGGGCACGATCAAGGGCATGTACGTGTCCACCCAGTTCAGGCTGTTGAACAGCAGGTACTGCGGAATCAGCACCACATGGTGCGGCAAAAGCAGCGACGCGAACATGAGCGCGAACCAGAGGTTGCGGCCCTTGAACCGGATCCGGGCAAACGCGTACGCGGCCATGGAACAGGTCAGCAGGTTGCCGAGGATGCAGAACAGGACGATGATGAACGAGTTTTTGAAAAAGACCGCAAAGGAAATGTTCGAGATGCCCCGCCAGCCGTTCACGTAATTTTCCAGCGTGACGGTGTCCGGCCACAGGCTCAGGTCCCGGAAAATCAGATGCTGGGGCTTGAGCGAGCTGGACAGCATCCAGATCAGCGGGTACAGCATGACGACGGCGAAGACCACCGCCAGGGCGGTCTTGGCGTAGGCGATGCGTTTCTTACGGACGTAGGCGCTGGTCACGTCGTTTCCCTCAGCTTTCGTAATGGACCCATTTTCTCGACGACAGGAACAGCAGCCAGACAAACACGCCGCAGATGGCGAGGAGCACCCAGGCCAGGGCGGAGGCGTAGCCCATGCGGAATTCGGTGAACGCCTTGATGTACAGGTAGAGCGTGTAGAACAGGGTGGAGTCCATCGCTCCGCCTTGTCCGCCGCCCACGATGTAGGCCGGCGTGAACGCCTGGAACGCGTTGATGACCTGCATGATCAGGTTGAACAGGATGATGGGCGTGATCGACGGCAGCGTGATGCGGAAAAACCGCGAGAAGACGCCGGCCCCGTCGATGGAGGCGGCTTCGTACAGCTCCGCCGGAATCTGCCGCAGACCCGCCAGGAAAATGATCATTGGCGATCCGAACTGCCAGACGAGAAGCAGGATCAGGGTGTACAGCGCGGTGGAAGGATCCCCCACCCAGCTTCGGGGCTCCAGCCCGAAAAGCGCGAGGAAACCGTTGACGATGCCTTCATAGCCGAACACCTGCCGCCACAGGATGGCCACCGCGACGCTGGGCCCGAGGATGGAAGGGATGTAGTAGATGGCCCGGAACAAGTTGAGTCCCTTCATGCCGCGGTTCAGGAACAGCGCCAGGGAGAACGCGGTGAGCAGCTGCAGCGGAACGCCCAGGAACACATAGGTCAGGGTGACCTGCAGCGCTTTCACGAACCGCGGGTCCGACCCGAGGCGCCGATAGTTCTCAATCCCGGCCCAGTCGGGCGATTGCAGCATGGTGTAGTCCGTCATGGACAGGTAAAGGGAAACCGCCATCGGACCGAGGCTGAGCACCAGGAGTCCGATGAACCAGGGACTGAGAAACAGCAGGGCGGAGATGTTTTCCCGGAGGGCTAGCCGGTTCAAGGGCGGTGTTCAACTCCTTCGGGGTGGTTTTGCGGGACTTGCGAACTTCGCGAACTATGCCACGACCGTCTTGCCAACCAACCTCTCAACACATTAACATATTGATTGGTTGAAAGGTCGACCAATTGACATTCATCATTTTAAACGGCGAAACCCAGGGCTGTCAAGTATGCGCTTACAATGTTACGCTTGGTTTGACAGGAAAATAAAATAAAGAAAGGGATGATCCCATGGAGCGGGCAGGGCGGCGGGAAGCGCACAAGGTCGTCATGCTGAATCCCGCGGACAACGTGGCCGTCGCGCTCGCGGACATCGCTGCCGGCACGCGGATCCGCGTGGTTTGCGGAGAGTCGGTTTTCGAGGTGGAACTGGCCGAGCCGGTCGAATTTGGCCACAAGTTCGCGGTCAGGCCCATTGCTGCGGGGGAAAACGTGATCAAGTATGGCGAAGTGATCGGCAGAGCCACGGTCGACATCCGGCCGGGCCAGCACGTACACGTGCACAACATCGAAGGCATCAGGGGAAGGGGAGATCGGCTTGCTGCGGGAACTTGAAACGAGGTTCTGGGGATACCGGCGGCCGGACGGGCGGATTGGCGTGCGCAATCACGTGCTCATCCTGCCCACGATTACCTGCGCGGCGCAGGCCGCGCACCAGATCACCCAGCTGGTGGCGGGAACGGTCTCGTTCATTCATCAGCATGGCTGTGCCCAGGTGGGCGTCGACTACGAGCAGACGTTCCGCACCTACGTCGGATTGGGCGTCAACCCCAACGTCTACGGCGTCGTGGTGATGGGGCTGGGCTGCGAGACGCACCAGGCCCGGCGGGTGGCCGAGGAAATCGCCAAAACCGGCAAGCCGGTGGAAGTCGTGTCCATCCAGGATCACGGCGGCACGCTGATGGCGATCGCGCAGGGGGCCAGGATCGCGGCGGCGATGGTGGCGGACGCTTCCCGCCTGATGCGGGAGCCGGCGTCCGTCAGCGAGCTCATCGTCGGCACCGAGTGCGGCGGGTCCGACGCCTGTTCGGGCATTTCGGCGAACCCGGCCGTCGGCTGGGTCAGCGACCGGTTGGTGGACGCCGGCGGCACGTCCATCCTGGCGGAAACCACCGAGCTCATCGGCGCGGAGCATCTGCTGGCGAAGCGGGCCGTGAGCGACCGGGTGGCCAAGCGGGTCTACGAGGTCATTCACGCGATGGAAAGCCGCGCGTTCCAGATGGGGGTGGACATCCGCACGGGCAATCCGAGCCCGGGCAACATCCGCGGCGGGCTCAGCACGCTGGAGGAAAAATCGCTGGGCGCCGCGGCCAAGGCCGGCACCCGGCCGCTGCGGGAAGTGATCGACTACGCCCAGCGGCCGACCGAAAAGGGGCTGGTCTGGATGGACACGCCGGGGCACGACATCGAACAGCTGACCGGGATGGTGGCCGGCGGCGCGCAAGTCGTCCTGTTCACCAGCGGAAGGGGAACGCCCACCGGTTCGCCCATCGCCCCGGTGATCAAGATCGCCACGAACTCCCACATGTACGAGCGGATGGGGGACAACATGGACTTCAACGCGGGGACCGTCATCGAAGGCACCGAGACCATCGAAGAGGCCGGCGCCCGGCTGTATGAAGAGCTGCTGGCGGTCTGCTCCGGGAAGCTCACCCGGTCGGAAATCCTGAAACAGCACGATTTCGGCATCTGGCGGATCGGGCCGACGTTCTGAACGGGCTTCCGGTCCCGGCGGCCGGCAGCGTTTGCCTTCGGCCACGGCCTTTGGTATCGATTCCCCAAACCCGGGCGTGGCGCATACCCTGATAGAAGGACGAATGCCGATTGTGCCGCTCCCCGGTTTTTTTTATGATGGAACCACCAATCGGCATCGGCGTCATGAACGGCAGCCCAGGTTTGTATATATAGAAAAAATCGCGAAAAATCGGGAGCAAGGGGTTGCCGCCGTGTCCGTCCAAACGAAACCCAGGGTGTTTGTCGGGTGCTCCGCGGAAGCCGTCCGGTTCGCCCGCGCCGTGCACGAACAGCTTGCTCCCTACGCCAGGGTCCGTTCCTGGTACGCGGGGGTGTTCGCGCCGGGCGAGTATCCCATGGAGTCCCTGGAGAAGTGCCTGGACATGAGCGACTTCGCCGTGTTCATTTTCGCGCCGGACGACGTGGTGCTGATGCGCGGCAAGTTTTATTTCCAGCCGCGGGACAATACGCTGTTCGAGATGGGCCTGTTCTGGGGCAGGCTGCGCCGCGGGCGGGTGTTCTGCCTGATGCCGGAGCGGGTGCGGGATCGGGACGACCTGGTGCCGGGGGAGACGGTGGCCGAGTTTCGCCTTCTTTCCGACCTGCAGGGGCTGACGGTGCTGCGGTACGATCCGGCGGCCGCGGAGGAGGGAGACTTCGCGGCGGCGGTGGACGCGGCCTGCGGCGCCATCATCGACTCGATCCAGAAAAAGGGGCTGTTCGTCGATCCCCGCCACGCCCTGGAAGATCTAAAGGCGGTGCTGGCGCGAAGGACGGCCACGCTCCGTTTCCTGTGGGAATACATCCGCGGAGTCACCGTGAAAGATGGGACCGAAAAGCGTCATGCCGTCTGCGAGGCGGTCCGCAATTCGCTGCTCGTTCCCCCGGCGTGCCGCGTGACGGGAGCCGCGCTCTGGCAAAGGCTGCCCTCCGGCCGCATCGTCCAGATCGCCGGCAACGTCGGCAAGGGGCGGGATATCGACCCGTCCGGGGAGGACGGACAGGAGAAGCCGAGCCTGGTGGCGGACACGTTCGACAAAGGCGAATGGAATTTCTACGAGCGGCGGGAAATCGGCATGCTGTACGTGCTGTGCTATCCGCTGGGCGGGGAACTGGCCCTCACCGTGCATCTGTCCGCCGATGAAGAAGTGCCGCAGGAGCGGCTGTACGATCTGATGCGGCAGAACGAGGAGCTTCTGCATACTATCCACTATTTGCTGGGAGGTTCCGCATGAGCCGACAGAAATCCTGGCGAGAGCGTCCCCTGCCGGGCGCGCTGCTCGTCCGCCGGAAGGCCGTCAAGGGCATCCTTCCCGTCCGTCCGGGAGAAAGAACTTCCGGACCGCGGGCGGCCGGAAGCGCCGGGCCGGTCTTCGTCGGTCCGACGCCGGACGGCGGCGAGAAGGAGTTCGTCAAGATCGTCGCCGGCAAGGTGGGACGCCGGAAACCGTGGTTTGTCTGAGACGGAAAAAGGCGGCAAAAAACCCGGGGAGACGCGCTCCCCGGGTTTGCCTTTCGAGGCGTTTGTCAGGATCCCATTTCGGCCAGCCAGTTGGCCAGGTTGATGATCTCTTCGTCGGAAAGGCGTCCGCCGAACCCCGGCATGTTGCCTTTGCCCTTCGAAATGATCTCGTAAATTTGTTCCCGGCTGAGCGACGCCCCGACGGCGTTCAGCGCCGGACCGAAGCCGCCCTGCAGCTGGTCGCCGTGGCAGCCCAGACAGTTGGATTTGTACGACGCTTCCGCCATCGCCGCGTCCGCGGGCTGGGCCGGCACCTCGATCCCGGGCCCTTCCGGTTCGTGCGCGGCCTCTTCCTTGGGCGGCATGCCCCAGATGAGCAGGCCGACTCCGACCAGACAAGCCACACAAATGAGCCCCGCCATCAACCATTTGTGCATGTTCCGTTCTTCCTCCCGTCGCGATTGTTACAGGTTCAGCTTTTCCCGCGTCGTCCACAGACCGGCGGACGGGGTGCTGATGAAGTAGATCTCTTCCCCGTTGTCGAGGCGGTTGAAGCCGTTTTTCAGCCGGTCCACCGGATAGCGCTCCAGAGCCTCTTCCAGATCCATGTACCCGAAATGGACGGATTCGATTTCCTCTTTGGAAAGGTGGCCGGGCGCGTAGGTGATGCGGAATCTGCCCTCCGACGACCCGTGGATCAGGTGGGCCGTGGCGTGGGTCAGGTCCTGCAGCTCCTCGTTTTTCCGCCAGGCTTCGAGGATCTTGGGCGTACCGGCGTACCCGTACTTGCGGATGATCCGGTCCACCTCTTCCTGCTCGCCGAACCGCTTCAGGCCCGGGGCGATGATGATCAGCTCGCCGCCGTCGGCCATCGCCTTGCGGGTGCGGTAGATCGCTTTGTTGGCCACCCACGTGCTGAAGAACTCGTCGCCCTGCATGTACGCCACCACTTTTTTGAGCGGCGGCACGATTTCGATGTTTTCTTCCCCCGACTGCCGGGCGGCCTGCAGATAGGTGTCCAGGTCGTCTCCGCAGTAGAAGCCGCTGTGGACCAGTCTGCCTTCCTCATTGTACTTCATGACGATCTGAATATACACATCCGGCATATGGCCCAGGTACTCGGATTCCGCCTTGTTGAAGCAGTGCCGGACCGGCGTCACCAGGTTGCCCAGGTTGTTCTCGATGCCGTAGCAGGCGGAGGCCATGTGGGAGGCGCAGATCGTTTCCTTGCCGCCCAGGCCGATGAAATAGTTTTTGTTGTGGTTGGCGAATCCCAGCACCTCGTGGGGCACCACGTGTCCGACGTTGACGATGATGTCCCACTTTTCCTCCAGCAGGGTGCGGTTGAGGCTTACCGGGATCTCCCAGTCGGCGGCGCCGCGGGTGACCGCTTTCACGTAATCCGCGGGGATGGCGCCGATGGTTTTGCAGCCGTTTTTCCAGTCGTGGACGAGGATGCGCTCTTCCGGCACATCGCCGAACATCCAGCGGTTCTGCTCCGGCGTGTGCGGAACGTGCTGCCCCAGCGTGGGGATGAGGTACACCTCCGCTCCGGCGTCGGTGAAAAAGTGGTACAGGATGTTGGTGATCCATCCCGCGCCGGAATGGGCCCGCGTGATGTCGGGCGGAAGCAGCAGCACCCTGCGCGGCCTGGCGTTGATGCGCTTCAGGCATTCTTCGCCGGCGCGGCGGGTCAGCTCTTCCATCCGGGGACGCGGAATTTCCGGTGCACGCTCGAAAAACCACGACATACCGATCTTCTCCTTTTGTAACATAATGATTTTCGTTTTCGCAAGGACGTCCCGAAAAAGTCACGATTTGTTCAAAACCCTGGAAGAAGTCCTCCATGGACGAGTATACCGTTGGACGTGCGCGTGCACAATGGCGGGAGTCGACATGGCTACGGAGTACCGATTTCCTGCAGATAAAACACGTAATCCGTCGGCACCCCGGGGTGGCCGGGCTGCCGCAGCATGGCGGTGATGTTGCCGCGGTGGTACGTGCCGTGGTTGACGACGTGCCGCACGATGTCGATGTAGCGGGCGTGCAGCGTGCCGAATTGGGGGTGCGGGTAGGCGGAGACGGCTTCCGCGTCGGTGTCGTTCAGAAACGCTTTGTATTGGTCGGCAAGTTCGCGGAATTTTTCTTCCAGCTGACGGAGGTCCATGCTGCGGGTTTCCTCCAGAATGCGCCGGCTTGCCGGGATGATCTCGTCAAAGCGGCGCTGCATTGCCAGGAACCAGACGGTGTCGATCCGGCAGATGTGCACCAGCGCGTCGAAAACCGACGGAAACACGCTTTGGATCTCCCGGCGAGCGATGTCTTGCGGCAGTTCCTCCAGGCGCCGGAAAATCCGGCCGTTCGCCCAGACGTGGTATCCGTACAGGCGGAGCGCTTCCTCATTCGCGTTCATGGTCACGGAATTGCCCTCCTTTTTTGTCCATGATAAGACAGCTTCCCTGACAACCCATGTCAGGGAAAAGCGGGTCCCCGGCCGGCCGGTCCGGTGCGGTCAGCCCCGATGATGCTCCGCCAGTTCCGCCGCAATTTCCGCCAGCCGCTGGCGCAGGAGGACCGGTTCCAGCACGCGGATCGATTTGCCATACGGCAGCAGGAAATAGGGCGCATAGGTGCGGATCGCCGTTTCGTCCAGCCGGAACCACGCATCGCCGCCGGAGCGCTCCACCAGAACATGCGCGAAGTACCAGTGTCCGCACAGGTCGGCCATGGCCTCTTCCCGTCCCCGGATGTGCACCGTCACGGTCCGCTCATCGTCCGGGTCGGGCAGGATTCCCTTCATGAAAAATTCCCGGGCGGAAAACCCTTCCGGCCGGGTGAAGGTCTGCTCCGTCCGGGCAACTTCCGTCATCCGGTCCGCACGGAAGCTGCGGATTTCGCCGCGGAGGTGGCACCAGCCGACCACGTACCAGCGGTTTTTCCAGTAAACGAGCCCGTAAGGGTCGATGTGCCGCGCCCGGGGTTCGGCCGCCGAAGGCTTCCGGTACACGACGCGCACGGTGCGGCTTTCCGCCACCGCCGCCTCCAGCTCCCGGACCAGGGGAATTGGCGCCTGGCCGGTGCCAGCGGAGGAAAGGATGACGTCAAACCCTTCGACGTGGCGGCGCAGGGCATCCTCGCCGGCGAAGCGGCGCAGCTTGGAGACGGCCCGCTCGAGGGCGTCTCCGTGCGGGTAGCCGGCCTCCCGGGCGAAGGCGGCGGCGTGGAGGAGGGCTTTTTGCTCGTCCCGGTTGAAAATGAGCGGCACCTGGCCGAAGGATTCGGGCAGGCGGAATCCGCCGCCGTGGCCCGGCTCGGCCAGCACCGGAACGCCGCTCATGCACAGGGCGTCTATGTACCGGTAGACGGTCCGCACGCTGATCTCCAGGGCGTCGGCCAATTGCCGCGCGGTCATCGGCTTCCCGGCGGAACGGAGCATCCACAGGACGGCGAGCAGGTTGTCGGCTTTGGACATGGCAGGCCTGTCCTTTCGGCTTTTTTTCCATATTTTAACCCTGCCATGCGCGGCCTGGAAAGCCGGCGCCAAACCCGGGGTGCCGGGCCCCGAGCGTACATTCGGGAGTGCCGGATTCCATGTGCATCCCCGGGGTGCCGGGTCTCGTGCGCAACGTAACCGGAAGGGACGCGGCGGGCAGACCGGACAGCGCGGCAAAACGGACCGGCAGGCCGGGAAGCCGAATGTCCGAACCGGCAGGGGAGTGCCCGGGCGCATGGCCGAAAGACGGGCAGCGGACCCCGACCAGGGTCCAGGTCCAAAAACATCCGCGGGTCCGTTTTGCGGGGGAGAGCGCCCGTTTACAATGAGGTTGGAAAGTTCGAGAAGAAAGCTTCAAGAAGGCGGAAACGGGGTGAGCGACTTGGAAGGAAAGAAACTGGCGGCGGTGCTGCTCATACTCCTTGGCGTGCTGATCATCGCCGGCAAGCTGGGTTTCCTGTCTTCCCTTATGGGATTCCTGGTGCCGATTCTGATCATCCTGCTGGGCGTTGTCGCCTGGCGCAACGGCAACCGCGGAGCGGGCGCCGTGGTCATCGCGGTCGGCGGCATCATGCTGCTGGGCAAGCTTTGGGGCCTGCTCATTTGGATCGCGGCCATCGCGGCGATCTTGGTCGGCATCTCCTGGCTGAGGGGCAATTCGGCGTCGCGCTGGTGAGGGACCGGCTGAGGAGGCAACTCATGAAAACATCCGAAACTTGACACGGCAACGGGGGAGGAATCGAAAGCATGAGCGTAATGAGACGCGTCCGCGACATGACCATCGCCACGCTGAACGATCGGCTGGAGCGCGCGGAAGATCCGGTGCGCCTGATCGACCAGTTCCTCTGGGCCACGCACCAGGACATCGTGCAGGGCGAGCAGCTGCAGCGGCAATACGCCGCCCATGTGGAACACCTGCGGGCGCAATGGCAGGACGCGGAAGCCTGGAAGGAGCGGCGGGAGCAGCAGGCGCTGACCGCGCTGCAGGCTGGCGAAGAGCACGCCGCGCGGCTCGCGCTGCAGGACAAACTGGCCCACGAAGAACGGGCCGCCCGCTATCGCGAGCTTTACGAACAGGCCAGCCGGGAGCTGCGGGAGCTGGAACAGCTGCTGGCGGAACTGCGCGACGAATACCGCCAGGCCTATGACAAGCGGCAATATTACCTGGCGCGCATGGAATCCCTCCGGCTCCAGCAGCGGCTGAACGCCCGCTTCGGCAGCGGCGCGGCCGATTCCCGCGAGCTGTTCCGCAGCATCGACGACCGGATCACCGACATGGAGCTCGAGGCCCGCAGCCTGCGGGAGGTCCGCCGCATGGGCCAGGAGCTGGCGTACCGGGCGGGAACCGTCCTGCAGGACGCGCTGGAGCAGGAAATGCAGAGACTGAAGCGAAAATTAGAGCAGGGAGGCTGAGGCGATGCGAAAACTGTACCGTTCGACGCAGGACCGGATGCTGTTCGGCGTATGCGGAGGCCTCGCCCAATACTTCGGCGTGGAATCGACGCTGCTTCGCATCCTGGTGCTCGTCGCCGCGCTTTTCTCGGCCGGATCCGTCCTGGTGGTATATTTCATCGCCGCCTTGATCATCCCGCGGGAACCTCATCCCGGCACGGGCGGATACTGCGGACCGTCCGGGTATCCGGGTTCCGGATGGGGCCACGCGGGTCCGCCTCCCCACGCGGGCGCTCCCCACTCCAACGGGACGCGGGGCTGGGGCGGATACGGATCGTGGAATCCGGGTTCCGGCTACGGGGGCACGGGATACGGAGCGGGATCCGGCGGCGCGGGATCCGCGGGTTACGGCCCGGGGTCCGCTGGCTACGGCGGCACCGGCTCCGCGGGTTACGGCGGCGCAGGGTCCGGCGGTCCGGGCCAGACCCCTCCGGCGGCGGGCAGCCACATCGACGCCATGATGGAAGATATCGAAAAAAAGGCGCTGAAACGGGAAATCGAGGAGCTCAAGGCGCGTTTGGCCAAATATGAAAATCAGGAAAAGAAAGGGGAATAAACGATGGGCGTGTTTCAACGTGTGAAAGATCTGACGAGGGCTTCGATCCATGACCTGCTGGACAGACTGGAAGATCCGGTGGTCATGCTGAACCAATACCTGCGCGACATGGAGAAGGAAATCCGCGACGCGGAAGTGACGGTGGCCCGGCAGATGGCGGCCGAGCGGCGGCTGAAGCAGCGGCTGGACGACGCCGTGCGGCTGAGCGCGGAACGCGAAATGCAGGCCGAGCAAAGCCTGCGCGCCGGCAACGAGCCGCTGGCCCGCAAGCTCCTGGAGGAGAAGGTGTACTACGATCAGCAAATCGCCGACCTGACGGTGCTGCACGAACAGGCCAGCGCCCAGGTGGGCGAGCTGCAGGCGCAGCTGCACGAAATGAAAGAGGAATACTACAAGCTGCGCAACCGGCGCAACGAGCTGGCGGCCCGCGCGCAGATGGCGAAGGCCCGCAAGCAGCTGGCCCAGATCAGCTCGGTGCACACCATCGAAAGCGGGCGCGCCGCGGCGGGATTCCAGCGGATGGAGGAAAAGATCCTGCAAATGGAAGCGGAAGCGGACGTGGCGCGGATCACCGCCGGGACGCCGCTGTCGGTGCGGCCGCCGGAGCTGAGCCCGGAACGGCAGTTCCGCGTGGAGCAGGAGCTGGCCGCGCTGAAAAGCCGGATCGCCCCCGCTCCGCCGCAAAACAACGAATAACCGTGTGACGGTCGGACGTTTGCAGGCGAAGACCGTGCCGCGAGCCATAACGGTTTGAACCGTTATGGCTTGTTGCGCTAACCGGCTGGATTCGGAAATTCCAGGCACGAGGAGGTACGGCGGTCATGGTTCTGTCCCGCAACGCCATCCTGTTTGCCGCGGCCGCGCTGTACCTTGCGCTCGGCTTTACGGCGGGCTTCATCACGGCCAACGCGGCGCTGGTGCTCCTCCTGGGCATCGAACTGTTCCGCCGCGGGCGGAGCCAGTGGGGCATCGTGCTCATGGCGGGCGGCGCGCTCGTCATCCTCATCCGGCATTTCGTGCTGTTTTTCGCCCTTATGGTGCTTGCAGCCGTGGTGATCCTGTTTGAAGCCCGCCGGTCGCCCCTCGGCAGGCTTCCCGGACGGCACGGTTTCCACCTGGCCATGCGCCGGGAGGAGGAAAGCTGGGTGCTGAAGCCGTTTTCCTCCTGGCATCTGATCGGCGACGTGCGCCTGGACCTGACCCGGGCGGTGCCGGAAGAGCCGGAGACGGTCATCGCGCTGCAGGGCCTGCTGGGGGATGTCCATTTGCTGGTGCCGGAGGACTGGGGCCTGTGGGTCGAAGCCTCGGTGCCCGTCGGCAGGATCAAGTGGCAGCACGCTCCGGACGACGCCGGCGTCAACCGCCTCGCGTGGCGCACGCCGGATTACGAGAACAAGCGGTTCCGGCTTCGTCTGAAGGTTTTCTATCTGGTCGGGGACGTGAAAATCACGCCGGGTTGACCCGGGCGGACGGCGGGGAGGGCAACCCTTGGAACCGTTGGAATCGAAGGAAACCGACAACCGCAGGCATCATCTGTGGCGGCACAACCTCCTGTGGCGGCACATGGGGGAATCGGTCATCTACTCGCTGATCGCCGGCGGGCTTTTCGTCTACCTGTTGTTCAGCTACGGCCTGGCGTCGCGCGCGGCGCATTGGACGGACTATCTCGTTTTCGGATTGTCGGCCTGCGGCGTCGCGGTCATCGGGGGAGCGGCCTTCGGCTTTTTGCGCGGATACCGGATCCGCGGCAGGCTCGATGACCTGACGGAGGCCATGCGCCAGCTGGAAACGGGAAATCTCGGCCCGCCCCTGCCGGATATGGGCGACGACGAGATCGGCCGGCTGGCCCGGCAGCTGGAGCGGATTCGCCGCAAGTGGGAGGACCAGGTGACGTCGCTGCAGCGCCTGACCGCGAGCCTGGCCGACATGGAGACGCGGGCGCGGATGAACGCGGCCCTGGAGGAGCGGCAGCGGCTCGCCCGGGAACTGCACGACTCGGTGAGCCAGCAGCTGTTCGCCATCTCCATGACGGCGACGGCGGTGCGGCGCACGCTGGACCAGGACTTCGAGCGAGCCCGCCGGCAGGTGGAGCTGATCGAAGAGATGGCGGCGGCCGCGCAGTCCGAAATGCGGGCGCTGCTGCTGCACCTGCGGCCCGTCCAGCTGGCGGACAAGCCGCTGGCTTTGGCCGTGCGGGAGCTCGTGGCGGAAATGCGGGCGAAGGTGCCGATGGAAATCGCGCTGGACATCGACGAGGATCTGCCGATCAACCGCGGCGTGGAAAACCATCTGTTCCGCCTGCTGCAGGAAGCGATGTCGAACACGTTCCGCCACGCCCGGGCGAGCCGGATGGAAATCTCGCTCAAGCGGCGGGGCGACGCCGTGCAGCTGCTGGTGCAGGACAACGGCGTCGGCTTCGACCCCCGGGCCAAGCGCCAGACGTCGTACGGCCTGACCAACATGGAAGAGCGGGTGAACGAGCTGGGCGGCTCCCTGCAGATCGCCAGCGCGCCGGGCAAAGGGACGCGGGTCGACATCCGGATTCCGCTGGTGAAAGGCGAAGCGCCGTCCGGGGCGGAACAAACGGAGGATGGCGCGGGTGGCGCCGTCCATGCGGCCGGTGCTGACGGAGCAATCGCGGCCGGCCCCGTCATCACGACTGACGGAGCAATCGCGGCCGGCCCCGTCAACACGGCTGAAGGCGTGAGCGCGGCTGGCGGGGCGGACGCGGTGGACTCCGTGAGCGTGACGGATGCGGATGACGCAGGTGCCGCGGCCGGCACGGTTGACCCGGCTGCCGCGGGCGGCACGGATAACGCGGAAGGCGGCAAGGCGCCGCGGGAAGGAGGCTGAAACGGTCGTGTCGGATCGCCCGATCACCGTGCTGATCATCGACGATCATGAAATGGTGCGCATCGGCCTGGCCGCCGTGCTGAACACGGAAGAGGACATCGAGGTCGTGGGCGAGGCGGAAAACGGGGAAACCGGGCTTCGCCTGGCCAGGGAATACAAGCCGGACGTCGTGCTCATGGATCTCGTCATGGAGGGCATGGACGGGGTCGAAACGACGCGCCGCATCATGGAGGAGCTGCCGGACTGCCGGATCATCGTCCTGACCAGCTATCTGGACGACGACAAGGTGTACCCGGTGCTCGAGGCCGGAGCGTTCAGCTATCTGCTGAAGACGTCCCGCGCTTCCGAAATCGCCGACGCCATCCGCGCCGCCGCGCGGGGGCAGTCGGTGCTGGAGCCGCAGGTCGCCGCCAAGATCATGAGCCGCTTCCGCAAGCCCCAATCCCGGCCGCTGCCCCACGAAGAGCTGACGGAGCGGGAAATGGAAGTGCTCAAGCTCCTGGCACAGGGCAAATCCAACCAGGAAATCGCGGACGAACTGTCCATCGGCGTGAAGACGGTGAAGTACCACCTGACCAACCTGTTCGCCAAACTGGGCGTAGAGGACCGCACCCAGGCCGCCATCTACGCCCATCGCCACAAACTGGCGGATTGAGCGACCGGACGCCCGGCGTCGATGGCACTTTTTAAACATTTCCATAAAAAGCCGCTCATATGATGAGCGGTTTTTTGTTGACAGCGTATCGGCAACTTGCTACTATTTTTTTGGAACGTCATTCTATTTTTTATACATAAACAATCATATAATGAAACGATATTCCGTAAAAATGAAAAAAGAAGGTGGAGAAGCTGGCAGGAACCAAAAAGTCGAGTTCCAGCGCGGACCGCTTGCTTTCCATCCTTGAACTGATTGCCAACCAACCGCACGGGATCAGCCTGGCGGAAGTTTCAAAAGAGCTCAACATCCCCAAAACGACCGCCTTGAGGCTGCTCGACAAGCTGGTTGAAAGGGGATACGTGGAGTACGAAAAGCAAACCGAAAAGTACTCCATCGGTTTCGAGACCATCCTGCTGAGCATGACAGCGCTTTCCAAAATGGAAGTGGTCGAGAAATCGATCCCGTATTTGAAAGAGCTTTCCGCGGTCACAAAGGAAACCACTTTTCTCGGGGTTTATTACGAAGGTGAAATCGTCTATCTGTACAAATCCGAAGGCACGCAGTCCATGATCATCAACAGCCAGCTGGGCACCAGAAGACCCGTGCACTGCACCGGCCTCGGGAAGGCCATCATGTCGGGATTCCCCATTGAGCACGTGACAAAGGTACTGATGGAAAAAGGAATGCCCAAAATGACGGACAACACCATCACCTCGGTCGAAGATTACCTCAGGGAACTGAGCGACGTCCGTCTGAACGGGTACGCCTTTGACAATGAAGAACTTGAATACGGCCTGGGATGCATCGCCGCACCCGTCTACAATTACACGGGGAAAGTCGTCGCGGCCATTTGCGTGTCGGGCCCGATCCATCGCGTCAAAGAAAACAAGGAAACGCTCGTCAAAGAGCTGAAGGAAGCGGCCATGCAAATTTCCCGGCGCATGGGATTTGTGCCAAGCATGTTGGTTTATTGATAGCGCTTCAAGACAACCAAACGGGGAGTGGAAGAAATGGCAGAAAGAAAAAAGGCAGTAAAAAATGGAGCAGACATCATCGTCGACTATCTGGTGGCGCAGAAAGTTCCCTATGTGTTCGGGCTGTGCGGCCACGGGAACGTCGGTTTCCTTGACAGTTTGTACAAGAGGTCCGACAAAATCAAAACCATTTCCGTCAGACATGAGAGTGCGGCGGGCTTCATGGCCGACGCTTACTTCCGGATCAGCCACAAACCGGTGGCTACCATCACTTCCTGCGGGCCCGGTTCCGCCAATCTGCCCGTCGCCCTGGCCGCGGCGTTCATGGATTCGTCGGCGTTCCTGGCGATCACCGGCAACGTGCCGACTTCCCAATTCAACAGGGAACCCTTCCAGGAAACAGGGAAGTACTTCCAGGGCGATTTTCCGTCCGTTGTCCGTCCCTATGTAAAACGGAGCTATCAACCGACCAGGACGGATATGGTGCCGCTTGCCGTGCGGCAAGGATTCAAGGAAATGGTGGTGGGCAGACCGGGGCCCGTCCATTTGGATGTCCCGCTTAATGTCTTCATCGAGGAAGACGAAGTCGAGGTCTTCGACGAGGTCGATTACCAGATTACGGTCAATCAGCGGACCAGCGCCAGCAATGAGGCCATCGACCGGATCATCGAGCTGCTGAAAGAAGCGAAGAGACCGCTCATCGTGGCCGGAAACGGAGCGGTGCTGTCGGAAGCATCCAAGGAAATCACCGAACTGTCCGATTTCCTGAACATTCCCGTGCATACCACGCCGCAGGGGAAAGGCATCGTGGACGAAAGAAAGCCGCTCAGCCTCGGCGCGACCGGCCGCAACGGCACCTATCCGGCCAACCAAGCGGGCAAGCATTGCGATTTGCTCATCGCCTTCGGTTCCAGCTTTGACGACCGTTCCACCAGCGCCTGGCTGGACGGGTACACGTACGATATGACGAAAACGAAGCTCGTTCATATCGACATCGACCCGCACGAAATCGGAAAGAACTACGAAGTGCATCTGGGCATCGTCGCCGACGCCAAGACGGTGGCGGCACAGATCCTGGCCAGGGCGAAGGAAGTTTTCGCCGATCAAAAACCGGACTACAGCGAGTGGCTCAGACAGGTTGCAGAATGGAAGAAAATCTGGACGGACCATGTGGAGGAACAATTCCGGAAAGGCGGATACCCCGTCCATCCCGCGAGAGTCGTGGGCGAAGTGAGAAAGGCGCTGCCCGAAAACGGCATTCTCGGCGTGGACGTCGGCGTGCACCACAACTGGGTCGTCCAATACTGGCAGGCATACGCCCCGCAAAAACTGCTGCAGTCGTGGGGGTTTGCCAGCATGGGACTGGCAACCTGCGGCATCCTGGGAGCGAAGCTGGCTTCCCCGGACAGCCCGTGCGTGGCCATCGTCGGCGACGGGTCCTTCCTGATGCACGGACACATTCTGGCCACCGCGAAAGAGTACGGCATCCCGGCCGTCTGGGTGGTGTGGAACAACTACGCCTACGGGTCCATCCGGGATTTGCAGCACGGCTATTTCGGAGGCAGAGAGCTGATCACGAGCTTCCAGATCGACAAGACCGGAGAGCTGTACAACCCGGATTTCGTGGCCTACGCGAAAGCCTTCGGCGTCAAGGCGGAAAAGGTGAACGAAGCGGACGAACTTTCCGCCGCGGTCAAAAGGGCGCTTGAGCTGAACGAACCGTATCTGATCGAAGTCCATGTGGACCGGGATATCAGACCGCCCGGCACCGGGACCTGGGTGTTGCCGCCGTTCAAACATCCGGAGCCCAATTTCCCCGCGAAGTGACGTGAAGAAACGTGAAGCAATGAAGTAACGTGAAGCAATTTCGTCAGGGGTGGTCTTTACGAATACGCTGATGCGTGCAGCGGCCAAGATGGGACCGTACAAAGCGCCCTTTGAGGTGATTACGGTCCCTCGTCCCGGCCGGCCCCGGGAAAACGAGGTCACCATCAAAGTGGAATCCGTCGGGGTTTGCGGCACGGATTTGTCCATCTACAAATGGACGGAGACGGTCGCCCGGGAATACCACCCGCAATTTCCGCATATTCCGGGCCATGAATTTTCCGGCACCGTCGTGAGCATTGGCAGCGGGGTCAAATCGCTGCGGATCGGCGACCGGGTGGCCGTCAACCCCCACATTTCCTGCAATGCGTGCGAATTTTGCCGGCAGGGCAACCAAAACATTTGTCCCAACAGGCCGATATTGGGCTGTCATGTCGGCGGGGGACTGGCGGAATTCATCAATGTCAGGGAGATGAACGTCTTCAAGCTTCCCGACGGGCTGCCGCCGCATCTGGGCTGCCTCGCCGAACCGCTGTCCGTGGCCGTGCACGCCCTGGAAAGGGTTTATCAGGAACACAACAAAGCTTCCGCGGCCATCGTCGGCGCGGGCACGATCGGGCTGTTGCAATTTCTGGCCTGCAGGGCCATGGGCTATGAGAAAATCGTCGTCATCGGCCTGGATGTGGACGCCGAGCGGTTGAAGCTGGCGGAAAGCATGGGCGCCCTGACCATCAATCTGGGAAAAGACGATTTGCGCCGGAAAATGACGGAATACATCGGCAAGCCGGAAGCCGATGTCTGCTTCGAGGTGGCCGGAACGAACGATTCGATCAATCTTGCCATCGATCTGGTCAAGTCCACCGGGAAAATCGCCCTTGTCGGCATCGCCGCCGGGCAGACGCCGATCGACACGACCAAGCTTCTGTTCACCGAAAAGGAACTGATCGGCTGCAGGGCCTACAGGCTGGATACTTGGCCCAAGACGATGGAGCTGATGGGCAGGATCATTCCGGAACTGGAAAAGCTGGTCACCCATCGCCTGCCGCTGGAACAGATCAACGAGGCGATTGCCCTGCTGGAACAGCGGAAATGTCTCAAGGTCGTCATCGAACCTGCGTGACGGGGAACCAGCCGCGGAAGCGAAGCAACAGGAAAGGCCGGGTGATTGTACAGTGTTGGAAGAAATCCCTATGTTTATCAACGGGGAATTCGTGAAAAGCAATGTCACAACGATCCTGAAGAACAAATACGACAACAGCGACATCGGGATCGTGTATCTGGCGACCGAAGCGGACGTGAACGCGGCGGTCGACGCGGCCAAAGCGCAATTCGCGAAGCATCCGTTGACTCCTTACCAAAGGTATGAAATCTTGCTGAAGGCCGCCGACCTGACGAAGCAGCGAAAGGAACGGATCGCCCGCATCATGGTCGAAGAATCCGGAATGACCTACAAAGACGCAGTGGGCGAAATCGACCGGGCGATCCAGACGTTCATCATCTCGGGGGAAGAGGCCAAGCGAATCACGGGCGAAGTGCTGCCGGTCGAAGCGCACCCCGGCATGGAGAACCGCGTCGCGTTCACCATGCGGGTTCCCGTGGGGGTCGTGTGCGCCATCACTCCCTTCAACGCGCCGTTCAACAATGTGGTGCACAAAGTCGCGCCGGCCATTGCGGCGGGCAATACGGTCGTTTTGAAACCGTCCGTCCATACGCCGCGATCCGCGCTGGAAGTGCTTCGCATCCTGCTGGAGGCCGGTTTGCCCGGGAACCATGTGCAGGTCGTTCACGGGGACGCCGACGCGGGCAACTGGCTTCTGGCCAACCGGAAGATCAATTTTTACACCTTTACCGGTTCGACAAGGGTCGGAGAAATCATCAAGACGAAATCCGGTTTGCGAAGGGTGGCCCTGGAACTGGGGAACAACTCCGCAACCATTGTGGCGGAGGACGCCGACCTCGACTTTGCGGTTCCGATCATCGTTCGGGCGTCGTTCCGGAAGGCCGGCCAGGTATGCGTGTCCCTGCAAAGGATTTATGCGCACAAAAACATTTCCAAACAACTTGAAGCACGTCTTGCGGAAGCGATTTCGAAGCTGAAGGTCGGCAATCCTCTGGAGCCCGACACGGATGTGGGGCCGCTCATCAGCGAGAAAAAGGCCGAGGAACTGGAACAGTGGGTCGAGGAAGCCGTACGGGACGGAGCCCGCATTGTCACCGGCGGTAAGAGGAAAGGAGCGCTTTTTGAGCCGACCCTGATCGCAAACGCGAAACAGGAAATGAAGGTTGTGTGCAGGGAAGTGTTCGGCCCGCTCCTGAGCATTGTGGAATACGAAGACATCGACGAAGCCATCCGGCTGGTCAACGATTCGGAATACGGGCTGCAGGCCGGCGTGTTCACCAACGATATCAATCTGGCGATGAAAGTGGCCAAAGCGCTGGAAGTGGGGGGCGTCAATATCAATGAGACTTCCAACACGCGCTTTGACGCCATGCCTTACGGAGGAGTCAAGTCGAGCGGCATCGGGAGAGAAGGCCCGAAATACGCCATCCAGGAAATGACGGAAGTGAAAATCATTCAAATGAACTTGAGGCCTTGATCCCCGTAAAGGATGACAGGCCGGCTAAAAGCGAGGCAGAGACCTTGAAAATCGGCATCAACACCTATCCGTTTTTGTGGACAAGCTCCATGGATGAAGCGTTTCCCAGGATCAAAAATCTGGGGTTCACCCAGGTGGAAATCCTGGCTTCCCCTCCGTTTTTCCCGTTGTCCGAGCGCGAGCGGATCAAGCCGGACGACTTCATGCGGATTGTCGAAAAAGCGGGCGTGAACATCCATTCGTTGAACCTTCCCGGACAGGACATCAACCTGGCCAGTCCATACGAAGAGATGAGGGTGTTCACCGAAAACCAGTATCGCAAACTCATCGATTTCGCGCGGAAAACGGGCGTGCCCTATATCGTCATGCCCCCGGGAAGGCTGCATCCGCTGCTTCCGCCCGACTTTGAGTGGATCTGGCGCGTCACGAAACCCCATATTGAACGATTGGTCGAGTACGCCGAAAAGAACGGGGTTACGATGCTCGTCGAGAATGTTCCGACGCTGTTTCTGCAAACCGCGGAGCAGATCGATTGGGCCACCGGGGAAATCAAAAGCAGGCATTTCGCGGTCGCCTATGACGTCGCCAACGCCTTCATGGTGGAAGATCCGGCGGAAGGCATCCGCAAATTGGGCGCCAAGATCAGGCTGATCCATTTGTCGGACACGACGCGGAGCAAATGGGAACACAACGTGATCGGTTCCGGAGCCGTCGATTTTGGTGCCGTCAACAAAGCGCTTCTGGAGATCGGATTCGACGGGATCTGCATGTTGGAAATCATCGCGCCTCAAGCCGAAAACGGCATTCTCTCGAGCATCGACAAGCTCAGGCGGGAGGGCTGGACCGTTGAAAGGGACTGATGCCGGCATACTGACGGGAAAGGTGTGGGGGAATTGTGTACTTCCTGCGGCTTTATCTGAAATTGATGGATAAGGTGAACCAGGTTCTGTTCTGGATCGTCGGAATCCTGCTCGGGGCCGTCTTTGTCCTGCTCGTAAGCCAGGTGTATTTCCGGTACGTCATGAATTCGTCGCTGAGCTGGTCGGAAGAAGCAGCCAGGTATTTGACCATCTGGATCGTCTTTCTGGGCGTCGCCCTTGGACTGAGGAGAAAACGGCTGATTGCGGTCGAAGTCGTCGTGCAGTTCGTTCCCAAAAAATTGGAATTCGCGTTCAGGATGCTTGTGCTGCTCGTATCCCTGGTTCTGATGGCTTTCCTGTTTTACTTCGGCATCAGGATGGGCATCACGGTATCCAACAAGACGTCCACCGCCATGGGCATCCCGATGTGGATTCCTTATGCAGCCATTCCCATAGGCACGCTGCTCACCCTGCTGAACGCCATTGCGGCGATGATTGAAATGTTCACGGAGAAGGAGGCTTCCGCAACTTGACCGCGGTTCTGCTGGTCCTGATGTTCGTCCTCCTCTTCCTGAGCGTGCCGATCGCGTTTGCAATGGCAGCGGCCACGATTGTGTCTGTATACGTTTTCTCCGATTTCCCGATCGAAGTGGTCACGCAAAAAATGTTTACCGCCCTCGATTCCTTCCCGCTGCTGGCCATTCCCCTGTTTGTGCTGGCGGGAAAGCTGATGGAAACCGGCGGCATTTCCAGAAGGCTCATCAATCTGGCTTCCGCATTCGTCGGCCACACGGCGGGGGGATACGCGGCGGTCGGCGTGGTGACCTGCCTTTTCTTCGGAACGATGACCGGCTCGAGCGCCGCGACCGTTGCGGCCATCGGATCCATTCTCATTCCGGCCATGATCAGCCGGGGGTATTCGCCGCGGTTTTCCGCGGGGGCCATCGCCGTGCCGGGCGAACTGAGCTCGATCATTCCCCCGAGCATTCCCATGATTCTGTACGGGGTGACCACGGGAACTTCCATCGGCACCATCTTCATCGCCGGCGTCATCCCCGGCATTATCCTTGGCCTGATGCTGCTGGCGACCGTATTCGTCATTTCGAAACGGCACGGCTATGGCGGCGACGTGGAAAAGGCGAACTGGAGAGAGAAGCTGAAGGCGATCAAGGAATCCGCCGCCGCGATGTTCATGCCGGTCATCATCCTCGGAGGCATTTACGCGGGGGTGTTTACGCCGACGGAGGCCGCAGCCGTGGCGGTTCTGTACGCGCTCATCATCGGGAAATTCGTCTACAAGGAATTGAAAATCCGCTCGCTGATCGGCTTTTTCGCCGAAGCGGCGATCACGACGGCTTCCATCATGATCATCATCGCCGCGGCGGGACTGCTGAGCTGGTATCTGACGCTGAACATGATTCCGCAGCAGGCGGCGGAGTTTTTGACCGAGATCAGCGGCAACCACATCGTCTACCTGCTTCTCGTGAACCTGCTGCTTCTCATCGTGGGCATGTTCTTTGAAGCCAGTTCGGCCATCCTCGTTCTGGCTCCGATTCTGACTCCGGTGGCGATCCAGTTCGGCATCGATCCCGTCCATTTCGGCATCATCATGATCGTCAACCTGGCCATGGGGATGGTGACCCCGCCGGTGGGCGTCAATCTGTTCGTATCCTGCCAGATCGCGAACATTTCACTGGAGGAAGTCACAAAAGGGGTGCTGCCGTTCTACATCGTGCTATTGTTCAACATCCTGCTCATTTCCTACTGGCCCGCTCTCAGCATGTGGCTTCCGAGTCTGATGTGATTTAAGGGAGGTGATGTCCGGTCCGGGGCGAAAGAGCGATTCGGAGTGGGGGAAACCGCATGGATGGATCGGAAAAGGGGCAACGAATCTTAGAAAATTAGAAATCGTTCAAACATTCACAAAAAGACAGCTCGAGGTGAAAAGATCATGAGAACAAGAAAAGGGCTGTTGCTTTTCGGGGCAGTCATTCTTCTGATCGCGGCGATTCTGTCCGGCTGCGGCGGAGGCGGAAGCGGAAGCGGAAGCCAATCGTCGGGCGGTTCGGGCCAGTCGGAAGCAACCGCGACCACCGGAACCGGGGGATCCGGCGGCGGGAGCTCGGACAAGGTGTATGAACTCAAGCTGGGCCACAACGTTACGGTGGACAGCGAAATGGACAAAGGCGCGAGAAAATTCGCGGAACTCGTTGAACAAAAAACGAACGGCAGAGTGAAAGTCACCGTGTTCCCGAGCGCGCAGCTCGGCAGCGAAATCGACATGGTCGAGAACCTGGGCCAGGGCGTCATCGACATCGTGATCCCCGGCGACGGCATCTTTGGAACGTTCTTCCCCGAATATCAGGGTCTGGTGCTTCCTTTCCTGATTGAAAGCGTGGAACACATGGACAAGGTGTACAGCAGCGAGATCGGTCAGGAAATCAGCAAGATCCTGGAAGAAAAAGTAAACGCGCGCTTGCTGGCCGTCTGGCACCGGGGAGCCAGAAACCTGACGGCGAACAAGGAAATCCGCACTCCGGACGATCTGCAAGGCCTGAAGCTGCGCGTCACCACGATTCCCCTCGTGATCGAATCGTGGAAAGCGCTCGGCGCCAATCCCACGCCGATTCCGTTCCCCGAACTGTTCGTCGCCCTGCAACAGGGAACGGTTGACGCGCAGGAAAACCCGTTCGACCTGATTTACACTTCGAAGTTCTACGAAGTGCAGAAGTACGTGATGCTGACCCAGCACACCTATTCGCCGTGGCTGTTCCTGGTCAACAAGGATCGGTACGACGGGTTCCCGGACGACATCAAAAAGGCCTTCGACGAGGCCGTCCAGGAAGCGACCGCGTATCAGAACCAGCTGGTCAAGGAATCGCAGGAAGAATACAAGAAGAAGCTGCAGGAAGCCGGCATGACCATCGTGGAAGTCGACCGGAATCTGTTCGTCCAGAAGTACATGGAAAGCGGCGTGGAAGAACAGCTGCAAAAGGAACTGGCGCCCAACCTGTTTGAACGCGTGCGGGCCCTGAAATAACCGAAAATTGAATCATGCCGGAAAAGAGAAGGACGCTGAAGGGATTTCAGCGTCCTTCATCCTGACTATAAATAAGTTATTGAAGGAGAATAGAGAAAATGGAAAATTTGTTTTCCGTCAAGGATAAAGTCGCCGTTGTGACCGGTGCCGGAAGAGGCCTTGGATTCGTGTATGCCCGGGCTCTTTTGCAGTTTGGCGCCAAGGTGGTGATCTGCGACCTGGTTCCGGAGCAGGTCGAACAGGCCGTTTCCGAGCTCAAGGCCTACGGGAATGTGGAAGGGCACGCGGTCAATGTGGCCGTTGAGCAGGAAGTGCGTGACTTTGCGAAACGGGTCATCGAGCGCCATGGGCAAGTGGATATTCTGGTGAACAACGCCGGGGTCGTTCAACGCGTCGCCACCGCGAACATGGACGCGGCGGAATGGGAGCGCGTGATGGGCGTGAATCTTCGGGGGACGTTTTTGTGCTGCAGATATTTCGGCGAACATATGAGAAGCCGGAAGAAAGGAAAAATCGTGAATATCGCCTCGATCGCCGGAGTCAAGGCGATGGATTTGCGTCTGGCTTACTGCACGTCAAAGGCGGGGGTCATCCAGCTGACCCGGACGCTGGCCATGGAATGGGGTCCCGACAATATCCAGGTCAATGCCATCGGACCGGGTTACATCAAAACCAAAATGAACGAAGATTTGCGAAGCGACCCGGTGCGTTACCAGCAGATGGTCTCGGAAATTCCGCTCGGCCGCTTTGGCGAACCGGAAGATCTGATCGGCACGCTGATCTACCTCGTCAGTCCCGCATCCGATTATGTGACGGGCCAGACGATTTTCGTCGACGGCGGCGTTATCACGCACTGAGCGCGGCATGCGCGAATCCGGGGGGATCGCTTTGGACGTCGGGACCAGCACATACCCTTTCCTGTGGGAGTGCACGCTCCTTGAAGCGTTGGAAAGAATCAGCCGCATCGGCGTCAAAAACGTGGAAATCCTGGTTTCTCCCCCTCATCTTTCGTTTCGCACACTGACGATGGATGATGTCCGTCAAATCAAAAAAAAGGTTCGCGACGAAAACCTGAATGTGCGGACCTTGAACATTCCCGGGCTGGATATCAATATCGCCAGCGTATTTCCCGAAATGAGGGATTATACGGTTGATCAGTACAAGCAACTGATCAGGCTGGCGGCACAGTTGGAAGCGCCGTACATTTTGATGCATCCGGGGAAACTGCATCCGCTCCTGCCGCCCGATTTTGAGCGGGTTTGGGAAATGTGCAGACCGTGTTACGAAGAGGTGGTCCGTTTCGCGGAATCGCACGGGGTCGTCGTCCTGATTGAAAATATGCCGTCTTTGTTTTTCCAGACGGCGGAGGAGATCAAACGGGCATTGAACGAAATCGGGAGTGGCCATTTTGCCGCGGCCTATGATGTGTCCAATGCGTTCATGGTCGAAGATCCCGCCGAGGGGATACGGACGCTCGGCAACGCGATCCGGGTGCTGCATTTGAACGACACCTCGCGGCAAAAGTGGGCCCATAACCCCGTGGGCGAAAACGACATCGATTTTCGAGCGATCGGAGAGGCTTTGCGGGAAATTGATTTTACGGGCGAATGCATCCTGGAAATTATTCCCGCCAAAGCCGAGGAAGGGATTTTAAGCAGCATTTCGCATCTGCGCAAGGCGGGTTGGCATGTGAATTGACGGCCCTGCCGCCTGAAACGTACCGGCGCCGAACCTCCGGGTTCGGCGCCGGTACTTGCGTTAAGCGGGTCTTCCGTTTGTCGCTTATCGATACTCCTCGTGATCATCCGCGGCGTCGTAGAAATAATCGTCCGGGTCGGGCACGTAGTCCGGATCCGGATAGTCTTCTTCCCTGGCCCAGACGTAGTCGTATCCGGGCGTAAGTCCGGACGGGACGGAGGATGCCTTGCCAAGCCGTTTGGATTCCGACGGGTTGCGTGGGGTGCGGTGTGCACGGTTGCCGGATTCGCTGACGCGCTTGTTCCGTTTTTCCGTCATGTTCACCCTCACCTTTCTGTACAGATTTTGAAGACACCCACAGTTTTCGTCCAAAGGCGGCCGGACAATCGCCCATGCCCGGCGGCATCACGACCCGGTTGACATGGATTTTACAAGGAGTATAAAAAATGTTAGCGCATTTCGGACCGGGATGCAAATGGAAGAAAATGAGATTGCCGCGGCTTTGATTTTAGTATCCGTCATATTCCGCGGATTTTCCACCGACTTTGGCACCAGGGATTGTGAATTTTCTGAGAAAAGAATGTGGGTGAAAAACCTATATCATCGCCTCACATCCTGGACGGATCCCTTAACCTTTTATAAGAATCAGTCTGGCGCCGAGGGCGTCGTCCGGGTCGATCTGGACCGCTCCCGTGACCTGCGAGCGGGTGAAGCGGACGCCCCGGTTTTTGAGCGCGGAGGCGGCCTCGTCGGTGTCGGGCACGGTAAGGACGACGCCGCGCAGGCCGTAACCCCGTTTTGCCGCAAAATCCTGCAGCGGGCTGTCCGGCGAGTTGGGCGCGATGACCTCAAGCCGGCCGACCGTAAGCGGGAAGAAAATCCGGTCGCCCTGGCGGCTCGGACAGACGGACGGCTCCCCTTCGCGGCGGAGCCCGTAGCCGTCCCGGAAATAGGACTCGCCCACGGCCAGCGAAGGGAACACCACTTCCAGCCGGTCGATGTGCCCGTAGCCGAGCGGGTGGGGCTGCGGCGGACGGTCGCCGAAGAGGCGGCGCCGAAGTTCCTCGCCGGCGCTGTCATGCTGGATGAGAAAAGGATTCGCGCCGGCGCCTCCGGACACGTGGGCGCTGCGCCAGCCGCGGCGTTTGCCTCCCGGGGTGACGAGTGCACCTTCCTGAGGCTCCTCGATGGCAAGGTGCGTGACGCCCGAGGCGGCGCGGGCCTTGAAGTCGGCAGCGTCCGCGTCCAGATCGTCGCTGGCGAAGGCGAAGGTGAAAAGTCCGGGACCGTGCCGGTCCAGATGCTGCACGAGTTCCGGCCGGGCGGCGACGCGGTCGCGGACGGCGATCAGCTCCAGATAGCCGGAATCCAGCACCGCCAGGCGGTTGGCGGTTCCCCGGCCCGGATGCTCGCCGCCTTCCGTGATGTGGAAGCCGAGCCGTTCGTATTTTTCGGCGGCTTCGTCCAGGTCCGGAACAAGTAGGAGCACGTGGTCCACGTGGGTAATCGCCATGGTTTGACTCCTCCGTTTCCATTTTCATGAATGGCATCAACGGTTCCGTCAACGGCTGTTCGACGCCTCGGCGCCGGCGGGCGTTTTTTCTTGTTTCGACGCGGCATCCCGGAGCGCCGTGTCGGCCAGCGCCGACAGGACGCTGTCGTCCATCGGGGGATTGCTTAGTCCGGCCCGGACGTCGCGGTAATACCGCTCCAGCGGCAAGTCGCGGCTCAGGCCGGCGATCCCGGCGATGCGCATCGCCCTGTCCACAACCCGGATGGCGTTGTTGGTGACCACCAGCTTCCCGGCGCCAAGAAACGGCGACAGTTCGTGCCGGCGCTCCGGTTCCCCGTCCCACCTTTCGGCCAG
>DATCLN010000063.1:0-5090 GCA_036563895.1 Paenibacillaceae bacterium | reverse complement strand
CCGATATTTTCAGGCGCAAGGGCTGGTCAGCATGCTTGAATGTTGCCTGGCATTTCGTTAACTCTTCGGAACCGCCTGGTGCGGACCCGCATGCCAGGTGGTGTGAGAGGACGGGGGCTAGCCGCCCCCTTCTACTCGATTCGGCGACCGCGCGCATTTAACGCAGATAATTTTCCAGCCCTTCGCGGGTGAGGAGGTTCCCGACCAGGAACGGGCCGAATTCGCCGTAGCGGGCGCTTACTTCGTCGAACCGCATTTCGTAGACGAGTTTCTTGAACTGCAGCGCGTCGTCCGAGAACAGGGTGACGCCCCATTCCCAGTCGTCCAGGCCGACGGACCCGGTGACGATCTGCCGCACCTTGCCCGCGTACTTGCGCCCCGTCATGCCGTGAGCCTGCATCAGCTCACGGCGCTTGTCAAAGGGCAGCATGTACCAGTTGTCGTCTCCCAGCCGCCGCTTGTTCATCGGGTAGAAGCAGATATGCTTCGTCTTCGGCAGAATCGGCTTCAGCCGCGCCGCGATTTCCGGCACCTGCATCGGGTCGACGTTCGGGTCCCCCGTGTAGCCGCTCAGCTCGACGACGCTCACGTAGGACCAGGCAGGGCTGGTGAACCGTCCGAACGCGGACCGGTTCAGCTTCGTCTCGACGGCGTTCAGCTCCTCCAGCGTCTCCCGCAGGTTGAGAAACAGCAGGTCGGCTTTCTGTCCCACGACGGCGTAAACGGCATAGCTGCCCTTTTTGTCCGCTTCCGCCGCTTCCCATTCGGCCACCTGCTCCAGAAGCTCCCGGACGGCGCGTTCCTTCAGGTCCGCCGTAGCTTCCTCCCAGGCCGTCCAGTCCATCGTGCGAAAATCGTGCAAGGCATACCAGCCTTCAAGGGTTTGCACCGCTTCGCTCATGCCCATCTCTCCTTTGGCGGCCGCGCCATGCGTCGGGCGCAGCGTGTCGTCCTTGTCCGCGAAGTGTTCCGTCCCCATTGTATCCGACCGGTCCGGCCGCAGGCAAACGAACAAACGGTGACGAAAGGCTGAATTTCCACTAGAATGGTGTCGGATGGAATTGTGCGCAAGGACGTTCGGGAGAGGTGGAAGCAAGGGTGGCCATTCTGCGCAACGACTGGGCGCCGCTTCTGGAGCAGGAATTTTCCAAGCCCTACTATCTCCGTCTCCGCGAGTTCCTCAAGGAAGCCTACCGAAGAGAAACGATCTATCCGGACATGTACGACATTTACAACGCCTTTCACCTGACGCCCTACAGCCGGGTGAAGGCGGTGATCCTGGGTCAGGACCCCTACCACGGGCCGGGGCAGGCCCACGGGCTCAGCTTTTCCGTCAAACCGGGCATTCCGCAGCCTCCCTCGCTGCAAAATATTTTCCGCGAATTGCACGACGACCTGGGTTGTCCGATTCCCAACCACGGCTGTCTGGTCAAATGGGCCGAGGAAGGCGTGCTGCTCCTGAACACGGTGCTCACCGTGCGGGCGGGCGTCGCCAATTCCCACCGCGGCATCGGCTGGGAGACGTTCACCGACCGGGTCATCGAAGTGCTGAGCGCCCGTGAGCAGCCGATGGTGTTCATCCTGTGGGGCAGCCATGCCCAGTCGAAACTGCCGCTGATCGACACCTCGCGCCACCATGTGATCTGTTCGCCGCATCCCAGTCCGCTGTCGGCGAGCAGAGGTTTTTTCGGGAGCCGGCCTTTTTCCCGGACCAACGCGTTCCTGCGCAGCGTGGGCATGGAGGAGATCGACTGGGCGATCCCGGATATACCGGACCTTCCTCCGTACCGCCCGCAGGGCCCCGGATATCCCGCCGCCCGTTCGTCCCGGCGGGCGTGAAGGCCGTCCTGGCGGGTTTGACGGGCGCCTCCGCCATTCGGTAAACTGGAACAAAACGCGCCGCCGGGCGACCGGCAGGCGCAGGGGGATCGCTTACAAGACCATGGGAAGCGTCATATTTGGCGTCCTGCAGGAAATAGTGGGGACGTTGCTGATTTTCGTGCTGTTTTTCGGCATCGGCTTCATTTTGAACATGCTGGTGAAAACCACCTGGCTGCCGGCCGTGCTGTACGTGGTGGTGGTCATCCCGCTCGGCATCTGGTACGCCTGGAAACCGGAGCTGTCGATTGGCCAGAACCTCGCGGCGTTTTTCCTCGTCTGGTTTTTCCCGCTGATCGGCGGGGCCGTCGGCGCGGTCGGGAGCGGCTGGGCGATCCGGGAACTCAGGCGCCGGGGCTACCGGATGTTCTGACCGGACGCGCCGAAACGGCAGGGGGCGGGCAAGTCCGATGATCCCGGGGACGGAATGGAAGAGAATGACGAAATTCGCGCTGGTGGGCGCGCTGAACACCGGCGTGGATTTCGCCGTTTTTGCGCTGCTGGCGCTGGCTGCGGGAGTTCCCGTACTCTGGGCGCAGGCCGTCTCGTACGGCGCGGGCGTGGTGAACAGCTACCTGTTGAACCGTCATTGGACGTTTCGGGTGACCCGCCGGCCGCATCCGGGCGAATGGCTGCGGTTCGGGGCGAACCAGGCGGCCGCCTTTGCCGCCGCCACGGCGGTTCTTCTGCTTCTTGCGGAAGGGGCGGGGTGGACACCGCTGTGGGCGAAGGCGGTCTCCATCGCCGCGTCCCTGGCGGTGGGTTACGCCGGAAGCCGGTTTTGGGTTTTTCGCATGCAAACCAAAAAAACCATTGACGTCCGCGAACAGACGGAGTAAGATGAGGTTAATATCAGATTAATCCGATCAGATAACTAAGGATTTCTGCAAAAGGGACAATTATAAACTTTGGCGGAGGCGAGAAAAATGGCGGAACAGAGAAACTACAGACTGGAGACGCTGGCCGTCCACGGGGGCCAGGAACTGGACCCCGCGACGCTGTCGCGGGCGGTGCCGATCTATCAGACGACGTCCTACGGATTCCGGGACACGGAGCATGCCGCGAACCTTTTTGCGCTCAAGGAGTTCGGCAACATTTACACCCGCATCATGAATCCGACGACGGACGTTTTCGAGAAACGGGTGGCCGCCCTTGAAGGCGGCGTCGGCGCGCTGGCCACGTCGTCCGGACAAGCCGCCATCAGCTACGCGATCTGGAACATCGCCGGGGCGGGCGACGAAATCGTTTCGGCCACGAGCCTCTACGGCGGGACATACAACCTGTTTGCGCATACCTTCCCGAAGCTCGGCATCAAGGTCCATTTCGTGGACCCCGCCGACCCGGAGAATTTCCGGCGGGCCATCACCGCGAAGACCAAGGCGCTGTACCTGGAAACCATCGGCAATCCGAAGGGCGACGTGCCGGACATCGAAAGGATTGCCGCCATCGCCCATGAAAACGGCATTCCGCTGATCGTGGACAACACGTTCCCGACGCCCTACCTGCTCAGGCCCATCGACCACGGGGCGGACATCGTGGTGCACTCCGCGACGAAATTCATCGGCGGCCACGGCACCTCCATCGGCGGCATCATCGTGGATTCGGGCAAGTTCGACTGGGCGGCGAGCGGGAAGTTCCCGGGACTTACCGAGCCCGACCCGAGCTACCACGGGCTTCGCTATGTGGAGACGTTCGGCAACCTCGCCTACATCATCAAAGCGCGGGTGCAGCTGTTGCGCGACATCGGCGCGTCGCTGTCGCCGTTCAACGCGTTTCTGTTCCTGCAGGGACTGGAGACGCTGCACCTGCGCATGGAGCGGCACAGCGAGAATGCCCTGAAGGTGGCCCGGTTCCTGGAAGGGCATCCCGCCGTGGAATGGGTGAACTATCCCGGCCTGCCATCCCATCCTTCCTATGAACTGGCGAAAAAGTACCTGCCGAAGGGGCAGGGCGCGATTCTCAGCTTCGAGGTCAAGGGCGGCGTGGAAGCCGGCAAGAAGCTGATCAACGCGGTGCGCCTGTTTTCGCATCTGGCCAATGTGGGCGACAGCAAATCCCTCATCATCCACCCGGCCAGCACGACGCACCAGCAGCTGTCTCCGCAGGAACAGCTCCTCACCGGCGTCACGCCGGGCCTGGTCCGGCTGTCCGTCGGAACCGAAGCCATCGAGGACATCCTGTACGATCTCGACGAGGCGCTGAAAGCAAGCCAGCGGTAAAAAAGCGGACCATCGCCGCGGAACGGCGGGAGAACCGCGGGGCAAACGCCCCGGGTTCTCCCTTATTTTGTTCCATGGCATTTTGTCGACGAAGTGCGAATGTTCCGGTGCGTCCGCGCATGTCCGCCGTTCGCCGTCCGCCGGGCCTTCTTTCCGTTGTCCTTCCCTTTGGAATGTTTTTCCCGCGGCCTGAATATGAAATGAACAAGGTTGTCATCTTCCAAACGGAGGAAAGAGGAACCCAAAATGAGAGTTTTGGTTACCGGCGGATACGGTTTTGTCGGTTCTTTCGTGGCCGAAAGGTTTTACCGGGAAGGATGGGACGTTTCCATCCTGGATAACCTGTCGACGGGCCGCAAGGAATACGCGGATTTCAAACACCGAAGTTACGTCATGTCCGTGGAAGATCCGGCCTGCGAAGAGGTGTTCCGCAGCGGCGGCTTCGACGTGGTGGTGCATCTGGCCGCGCAGACGGACGTTTCCTCGTCTCTCGAAAATCCGCAGGGGGACGCCCGGTCCAACGTGCTGGGGCTCGTGAACATCCTGAACCTGTCGGCGAAGTACGGCGTGAAAAAAGTGATCTTCGCCTCCTCCGCGGCCGTGTACGGTCCGCAGGAAGAGGTGCCGATCCGGGAAAGCGCGCCGTGCGCCCCGATATCGCCCTATGGGATCAGCAAATGGACCGGTGAACAGTACCTCTTGAAGTGGCGGGACATGTTCGGTTTGGAAACGCTTTGCTTCCGCATCGCCAACATTTACGGCCCGAGACAGGGGCACGGAGGCGAAGGGGGCGTCGTCTCCGCGTTCATCCGGCGGGCGCTGGCCGGGGAGGAACTGATCGTGTTCGGCGACGGCGGACAAACCCGCGATTTCATCTATGTGGGAGATGTCGCCGACGCCGTTTACCGGGCTTCCCTGACCGATCTGACCGGAGTGTACAACCTTTCCACCGGGACCGAAACTTCCGTGAACGAACTGGCGGACGCCGTCGCC
>DATCLN010000062.1:0-15972 GCA_036563895.1 Paenibacillaceae bacterium | reverse complement strand
CCGATATTTTCAGGCGCAAGGGCTGGTCAGCATGCTTGAATGTTGCTTGGCATTTCGTTAACTCTTCGGAACCGCCTGGTGCGGACCCGCATGCCAGGTGGTGTGAGAGGACGGGGGCTAGCCGCCCCCTTCTACTCGATTCCCGCGGCGGTCCGGTCCGCCCCGCGCGACTCACGCAAAGGCGCTTCCGGCCTTGCGGCGCAGCCGGCGGCGGTGCAGGCGGAAGATCGCCCAGCCGACCAGCGCCGGCGACGCCATGGAGATCACCGCTGCCCATTCATCGCCGGGCATCCCGTCCGTAAGCAGCTGCAGGCCGATCAGGATGCCATCCAGCGCCGCGTGGGCGAAAATGACGGTCATGAGCCCGTAGCGAAGCATGAACCCGCCGATCACGAAGCCGAGCAGGACCAGCTCGATCAGCCGGGAATAAACGGGGTAGATCGAGTAGCCCACATGGCCGAACGCCCACACCAGATTGGGCGGGATCATCGCCAGCCAGGTGAGGACGGCGGCGGTCCGGGCGGACGGCGCGCCCCGGAGCAGAAACGCGGCCAGCCCGATCAGCCAAAGGCGCATGATGCCGATGCCGAAAAAGCGGGCCTGGATTTCCTCGGTAACGGCCGCCCACCAGCCGAGCAGCGGGAACAGCCAGGGATAGAACATGTTATAGGTCGAATGGGTGACGTCCGTCGTGACGAAGGAGCCAATTCCCTTCTCCAGCACGAGAAAAATGCACGACTGGAGGCCGAGCAGAATGAACGCGACAAGGTATCCCCGTTTCATGGCATCGTACACGTGCTCGCCGTAGTCCGCTTCCCGCCACCGGGGCCAAAGGCGGCTGCCCGGTTCCATCCGGTTCCACAGGCCGTCGCCGGCCACCGCGCCGAAATAGGTCATCACGGCGACGCCCAGCGCAACCAGGATGCTGACAAACACCGTGAAAAAGATGACCAGATCGTCCACCGGGAGGCCGTCGGCCAAAAGCTCCGCCCCAAATCCGGGCCACATGTTGGCTATGACGATGGAATACGCGAGAAACGCAAACGAAGCCAGAAACAGCCCCCGGCGGAAGGAGGAATATTTGCCGTACACGGCGGCGAACACGATGGCCAGGAGCAGCATCACGCTTTGCGGCAGGAAACTGCCAAACGTCGCCCAACGTTCGGCCAGTTCCTCCTGGCGCTGCACTTCGGCGGCGAACGCCTCCGGCAGCTCGTAATGGTAGGCAATTTTGCCGCCGAAAAAATCCCCTTCCGCATCCCCGGGTGCCGGAGGCCGCACCGCAAGCAGCAGGCCGGCTTCCCCCACCGGCGAACCGCGATGGCGAAACACCAACTCGCTTTTCGCTTGGCCGCCGGATGAGAAGGCCGGCGTCCATTCGCCGGGCCGGATGCCCCATTTCGCCGCCCAGGACAGCGCATCTTCCGGACGGACGGACGCAGGGAAATCGTCCGTACGTTCCGCCGCCGCATGTTCCCACGCGACCAGGTTTCCCGATTCCATATGGAAGGAAAGCAGCAGCCGGGAACCGTCGTCCAGCAGCAGATCCGCCCGATAGGTGTCGGTTGGAAATTCGGCGTACCACGCTTTTTCGTATTCATCCAACAGCTCGTGCTTGGAAAAGTATCCGACGGTCGGGCTGTCGGTCAGGTAGGTCACGTCAAGCGAAACGATCCGCCCGGGGTCTACGCCGAACCGCTCGGCGGCCAGCGCTTCCGCGCGCTGGCGGATTTCCCCGCGGGTCAGCACCTGGAACGGTTCCTTCGCGAATTCCCGGATGAACGGGAATACTTGAATGAGCAGAAAAAGCAGCAGACCGGCCAAAGCGCCTGCCCGCAAGACCCCGTCCACCCTTGCTTGTCGTCGGTGCGTCAAGACGGTTGCTCCTTTTCTTCGGCGATTTCAGTTACCAAATTACCACATTCCGGTTTCCGGCTTCCAGAGCCGCCCGGCATCCGGTCCGGGAAACTTCCGGTTTCCGGAACCGGCATGCGCGTCCAAGATATTGAAAGAAAAATGCGGCAACCCGCCGGCACATCCGGTCTCATCCCCCGGAGCGGCCAAACCCGACCGAATTCCGTCCGCTTTCGCTAAAGCCGGCAGTTGCCGGAACCGGGGGAAAAGACTATAATGCCCGTGTTTCGACGAATGTTGACGTTTCCACCGCTTCGGGACGGAAGAGTCATGACGGAGGGAACCCCGTGATCGGACGGTTGTTCCAATGGATAGAGGCGTCGCCGCCGCGCGTTCTGGTTTTCGGGTTTGCGGCCGTCATCGCGCTGGGGACGGCGCTGCTCAGGCTGCCGGCCATGGCGGCGGACGGCCGGCCGACGCCGTTCATCGACGCGCTGTTTACGGCGGTTTCGGCGGTGTGCGTCACCGGGCTGACGCCGCTCGATATCGCCGGCCACTGGTCGTTTGCCGGCCAGCTGACGATTCTCGCGCTGGTCCAGATCGGCGGGCTCGGCTTCATGACCCTGGCGACGATGGCGGCCATTTTTCTCAGGCGCCGCATCACGCTGCGGGAGCGGCTTATCTTGCAGGAGTCGTTCAACCAGAGCAGCATCGAAGGGATCGTCCGCCTCGTCCTGAAGGTGATCCGCTACACGCTGGTGCTGGAATCCGTCGGGGCACTGCTGCTTACGGTCCGTTTCCTCTTTGACATGCCGCCGGAGCGGGCCGTCTGGTTTGGCATCTTTCACGCCGTCTCCTTTTTCAACAACGCGGGTTTCGACCTGATGGGCGGTTTCCGGAGCCTGACCGGATACGTCGGCGATCCGGCGGTCACGCTGGTCACGGCGTTCCTCGCCCTGGCCGGCGGCCTCGGCTTCGTCGTGTTGTCCGATCTGGCCGAATATCGGAAAACAAGGCGGCTCTCGCTGCATTCCAGGGTGGTCATCGCCACGTCTGTCGTCCTGATTCTGACCGGCACCGTCGCGATCTTCCTTTTCGAATTCGCCAACCGTGCCACGCTGGCCGGCCTCGGATTCGGGGAGAAACTGCTGGCCGCCTTCTTCCAGGCCGTCGTTCCGCGTTCGGTGGGGGTCAGCACCCTGGACATCGGCGCCATGCGGCAGGCCACCCAGTTTCTCCTCGTCATCCTCATGTTCATCGGCGCGTCCCCGGGGTCCACCGGCGGCGGCATCAAAACGACGACCTTCGCGGTGCTCGCCGGCGCGGTCTGGTCGATGATCCGCGGCAGGGAAGACGTCGTGCTGTTCAGGTACCGCCTGGCCCAGGAGCGGGTCTACAAGGCACTGACCATCACCCTGTTTGCGCTGGCCGTGCTGACGGCCGGCACGATGCTGCTTTCGGTCACGGAAGACCGCCAGTTTCTGATGATCCTGTTCGAAGCCGCGTCGGCGTTCGGCTCGGTGGGCCTGTCCATGGGGCTGACGCCTGAGCTGTCCACCGCCGGCAAGATCATCGTCATATTGCTCATGTTCATCGGCCGGCTGGGACCGCTCACCCTGGCCTACGCCCTCGGAACCCGGCAGAGGCGCCCGCTGTACCGGTACGCGGAGGGCAAGATCATCATCGGCTGACACCGGCCGGCCGTCCATCGGTCGTCCACCGGCCGTGCGGCCGGCGGCGGTCATTCCGCGCCTTTTTCGTCCATCCGCCCGCCCCGCGCGAACAGCGTGATCGTCTCCTCGATGAGCAGCTGGACGATGGGGGAAAGCAGGGAAGGGTCGGCGTGCACCAGGGCGGTGGTCCGCCGGGTGCGCGTCAGTTCCGGAAGGTCCGCGGCGTACAGCCCGTTGTCCTTGAGCAGCTGCGGCCTGAGGTACGATTTCGGCAGCAGCGTTGCGGCGCGGACCGCGCCGGCGAGCCGGATGCTGGCCTCGAAGGAGTCGATTTCCATGCGGATGTCCGGCTTCACCCCGTGGCGCCGGAACAGATCGTCGGTCAGCGACCGGTACCAGGTGCCGGGGGCGAACAGGATCATCGGCAGGCCGTTCAGGTCGCGCATCTCCAGGCGCCGCCCCTCGAAGGTGAAGGATGCCTTCGGCAGGACGAGCATCAGATGGTCGTCGAACAGCGGCACGCTGGTCACCGCCGGGTCCTTCGTGTCCGCCGAGCCCACGATGCCGAAATCGACTTTCCGCTCCTTGACCATGGAGACGATTTCGTGGGATTTGCCGGTGACAGCCTTGATTTCCAGATGCGGATGTTTTTCCGTGAGCGCCGAGATCACCCCCGGCAGGGTCGTCTGCAGCGTCGTCAGGCTGGCGCCGATGACCACGGAAGCGTCTTCCCTCGATTCCAGGGACTGCAGGCGCCGCAGGAAATCCCCGTGGAGCCGCCTCAGTTCCAGCGCGTGCTCATAGGTGAGCTTGCCGGCCGCGGTCAGCTCCAGCCGCTTGCCGGCGCGGCGAAACAGGGTGACGCCGAGTTCCCGCTCCAGCCTGGCGATGCGCCTGGACAGGGCCGGCTGCGTGACGCTCAGCCGTTCCGCTGCCCGGTTCATGCTCGTTTCCTCGACCACCGCGGCGAACATCCGCAAATCTTCCAGCATGTGCCGTCGCCTCCCCGACGAAACCCGTCGACGTGTTATTATAATTCATTTTCATAAGAATTAATAAAAAAAACGCAGTTCCATTATAAGAGGATTTGGGGTATTGTTAAAAGTGTGTGACAAAACGATGACGGTTTGCCGAAAGGAGCACGGGAAAAAGCCATGAACGTCAGGTCGTATTATGCCCGCAAGCTGCATTCGCTTCTGGGCGTCTTCCCGCTCGGCCTGTTCATCATCGAGCACGCCTTGGCCAATTACACGGCGTTCGAAGGGGGACCGGAAGGGTTTCAGCGCAGTGTCAATTTCCTGCACAACCTGCCGCTGATCTTCTTCCTGGAACTGTTCATCATCTGGCTGCCGATTCTGTTCCACGGGATCTACGGGCTGTATCTGGCCTACCAGTCCGACATCAACGTGGGGCGCTATCCGTACGCCCGAAACTGGGCGTTCGTGATGCAAAGGCTGACCGGACTGATCACCTTCGTGTTCGTGGGCTGGCACTTCTACGAAACGCGCTTCCAGGTGATGCTCGGCAACGTCACGTATGAGGAGCTGGGCAGCCACATGCACCAGATCGCCAGCGACCCGGTTCACTTCGCGCTGTACGCCATCGGCGCCATCGCGGCGATGTTCCACTTTGCCAACGGCCTGTGGGCGTTCCTCGTCAGCTGGGGCATCACGGTCGGTCCGCGCGCCCAGCGCGTGTCCGCCCGCATCTGCATGGGGGTGTGGGTGATCCTGTCGGTGCTGTTCGTGCTGTCGCTCGTCGGTTTCCGCAGCGAAGAGTTTGCGGTGGCGGCCGCGGTCTCGGCAAGCGGAATCGTCAACTGAAGCAGGAGGAGGGGTTCAACCATGGGTCAAAAAGTCATCGTCGTCGGCGGCGGCCTGGCGGGATTGATGGCCACGATCAAGGTGGCGGAAGCGGGCGTGCCGGTCGAGCTGTTTTCACTGGTGCCGGTCAAGCGGTCCCACTCCGTCTGCGCCCAGGGCGGCATCAACGGCGCGGTCAATACGAAAGGCGAAGGCGACTCCCCTTGGGAGCACTTTGACGATACCATATACGGCGGCGACTTCCTGGCCAACCAGCCGCCGGTCAAGGCGATGTGCGAGGCGGCTCCGGGCATCATCTACATGCTGGACCGGATGGGCGTCATGTTCAACCGGACGCCGGAAGGGCTCCTCGACTTCCGCCGGTTCGGCGGCACCAAGCACCACCGCACCGCTTACGCCGGCGCCACCACCGGCCAGCAGCTCCTGTACGCGCTGGACGAGCAGGTGCGCCGCTGGGAAGTGGCGGGTCTCGTCAAGAAATACGAGTACTGGGAATTCACGTCAATCGTGCTGGACGACGAAGGCGTCTGCCGCGGCATCGTGGCGCAGGACCTGCGGTCGATGGAGATCCGCGAGTTCCGCGCCGACGCGGTGATCCTGGCGACGGGCGGTCCCGGGATCATTTTCGGCAAGTCGACCAACTCCATCATCAACACGGGCACGGCGGCCAGCGCCGTGTACCAGCAGGGGGCCATCTACGCCAACGGCGAATTCATCCAGGTCCACCCGACGGCCATTCCGGGCGACGACAAGCTGCGTCTCATGAGCGAATCGGCGCGCGGCGAAGGCGGCCGGGTCTGGGTGTACAAGGACGGCAAGCCGTGGTATTTCCTTGAGGAAAAATATCCGGCCTACGGCAACCTGGTGCCGCGGGACATCGCCACGCGGGAGATCTTCCACGTCGTCGTGGACCTTGGGCTCGGCATCAACGGCGAGAACATGGTCTACCTGGACGTGTCCCACATCGACCCGAAAAAGCTCGACGTCAAGCTCGGCGGCATCCTGGAGATCTACGAGAAGTTCATGGGCGACGACCCGCGCAAGGTGCCGATGAAGGTGTTCCCCGCCGTCCACTATTCGATGGGCGGACTGTGGATCGATTACAACCACATGACGAACATCCCCGGGCTGTTCGCCGCGGGCGAGTGCGATTACCAGTACCACGGCGCGAACCGCCTGGGCGCCAACTCGCTCCTGTCGGCCATCTTCGGCGGCATGGTGGCGGGGCCGAAGGCGATCGAATACATGCGCGGCCTCAAGAAATCGGCGGAAGATCTGCCGTCGTCCATCTTTGAAGCGGAACGGAAACGCCAGGAAGAGAAATACCAGAACATCCTGAAGATGAACGGCACGGAGAACGCCTATCTGCTCCACAAGGAGCTGGGCGAGTGGATGACCAACAACATGACCGTCGTCCGCTACAACAAGAAGCTTCAGGAAACCATCGACAAGATCAAGGAACTGAAAGAGCGCTGGAAACGGATCAACATCGACGACACGGTGAACTGGAACAACGCGGGCGTGCCGTTTACCCGCCAGCTGTGGAACATGCTTGAGCTGGCCGAGGCGATGACGGTCGGGGCGCTCCTGCGCAACGAAAGCCGCGGCGCCCACTACAAGCCGGAGTTTCCGGAGCGGGACGACGAGAACTTCCTGAAGACGACCATGGCGAAATGGACGCCGGACGGCCCGAGCATCTACTACGAACCCGTCGACGTTTCCCTGATCAAGCCGAGGAAGCGCGACTACAGCCAGGACAAGAAGAAGGAGGGTTGAGCCATGGCGGAAACGGCAACGAAGGCGCGCACGGTGCGGTTCATCATCGAGCGCCGGGACAGCCCGGACTCCGCTCCGTACTTCGAGGAGTTCGACATTCCGTACCGCCCGAACATGAACGTCATCAGCGCGCTGATGGAAATCCAGCGCAATCCGGTCAACGCGAAGGGCGAAAGGACGAAACCGGTCGTCTGGGAGTCGAACTGCCTGGAGGAAGTGTGCGGCGCCTGCTCGATGGTCATCAACGGCAAGCCCCGCCAGGCCTGCTCCGCGCTGGTCGACAAGCTGGAATGGCCGATCCGGCTTTCGCCGATGAAGACGTTCCCGGTCGTCCGCGACCTGATCGTCGATCGCTCGCGGATGTTCGAAGCGCTCAAGCGGGTCAAGGCGTGGATTCCCATCGACGGCACGTACGACCTCGGCCCCGGCCCGCGCATGCCGGAGCACAAGCGCCAGTGGGCGTACGAGCTGTCCAAGTGCATGACCTGCGGCGTGTGCCTTGAGGCGTGCCCGAACGTCAACGACCGCTCGACCTTCATCGGTCCGGCGGCGATTTCCCAGGTGCGGCTGTTCAACGCCCATCCGACGGGCGCGATGCACGCCCACGAACGGCTGGAAGCCCTCATGGCGGACGGCGGCATCGAAGGGTGCGGCAACTCGCAAAACTGCGTCCGCTCCTGCCCGAAGGGCATTCCGCTGACCACGTCCATCGCCGCCATCAACGGGGAGACGACCCGGTACCTGTTCCGCAAGTGGCTGACGACCTGACCGTCGTGGCCGGATTCATCCGATCATGACGAAAGGCTTCCCTTCGGGAGCGGCTCCGCCGCTTCCCGGAACGGGAAGCCTTTTTGGTGAGGCAGTAAGCAAAAAAAATAAATCGGCATGTAAGCCGCATTACAGCCAACGGTTGCTCCATTGTTGGATGGACCGGATGACCGACTCGAGGGCGGCGCCCTTTTCCGTAAGCCCGTATTCGATGCGGACCGGCGTTTCGGGATAAACGGTCCGCTTCACCACGCCGAGGGCTTCCAGTTCCTTGAGGCGGTCCGCCAGCATCTTGTCGCTCATCTCGGGAATCTGTTCCTTGATGTCCCTGAACCGCTTGGATCCGCCGAGCAGCACGCGGATGATCAGCCCGGTCCATTTTTTGCCGAGCAGATCGATGGCGGCTTCATATTTGGGACACATTTTGGAGTAGTCCATCCCGGTATCGGGTTGTTCCATGCCGGTCTGTTTCATGCGGGTCATCTCCCTCTGCTCCTCAGCCCTACATTGTACCATACCCGGCGGCTGCGGGTTAAGACCGGGACTGCCGCGGAGAGGGATTTTGGCGATTTTCCGCAATTGTTACAAAAATGAAACATTTCTGTTACCGTTCTGTCGCATGGAACGGCTACGATAATAGCCAAGACCCCCTTTTTCATATACCCCTATCTTGGAACCCGGCCGGACGGTTGGCGGGTTCCCCTTTTTCTTTTTTCGCGCCTTCACAGCGGCACGGCCACCGGCCGCTTCCGCCGGTAGAACACCCAGCGGGTGAAGCCGATTTCCTTCAGCCGCTTGCGGACCAGTTCCCATTCGTCGCCGACGCGTTCCGGCGTGTGGGCGTCCGAACCGAAGGTGACATCCACGCCGAAATACAGCGCCCGTTCCAGGATGTCGTCGGACGGGTACCAGCCGCCGCAGTCCTTCGTTTTGCCGCTGGTGTTGATCTCGATGGCGATGCCGTGTTCGGCCGCGGCGCGGAGCGCCGCGTCGATTTCCTCCGCCGCCGGGATGTCGGAGAAGGCCGGATAGTAGCCCTTCATGGCGTCAATATGGCCCAGGATCTGGAACAGGCCGCTCCGCGCGGACTCCCGGACAAGCTCGTAATATCGCCTTTTTTCTTCCTTTTTCCCCGCTTCGTCCAGCCCCTTCCACCGGTTCCGGTTGAAGATGCTGACGCCGCCCAGGTAATGGACCGAGCCGATGATGTAATCAAAGGGATACTGTTCGTAAACTTCCTTGTACACCCCGATCTGGTCGGGATAGAAATCGGATTCGACGCCGAGGAGCACTTCGATTTTGTCCCGGTACTTTTCTTTGAGCCGCAGCACTTCATGCACATAGGCGGGAAATTCGCTTTTCGCCATGCAGACTTTCGGGGACGGATGGTTTTCTTCCCTCGCGAAGTAGGGCGAATGGTCGGAAATGCCGATGGCTTGCAGACCCGCGTCGATGGCCGCCCGGATGTAATCCTCGATGGTGCCTGCCGCATGGCCGCAGCGGTAGTGGTGGGTGTGCAGGTCGAACTTCATCCTTCGCCTCCCCGGTTCGCGTTGAAGTCCGGAAAATGTTCCCTTCGAAGTTCCTTGAGATCGTTGAGAAACTGGCGCATGGCCGTGTTCAGGTAACGGCCGGCCTTGGTCATGACACCGACGGGATGGGCCGCTTCCAGTTCCCGGACCGGAATCAGTTTCAGTGTACCCCGCCGGATTTCTTCCGTTACGGAAAGTTTCGGCAGGATCGCCGCTCCCAGGTTCAGTTCCACCATCCGTTTCGCTTCCTCGCTGCTGCTCAGCTCCATGACCAGGTTCGGCTGGATGCCCCGCTCCCTGAAAACCTGGTCGACGAAGCGGCGGCAGACCGTATCGGGGGTCAGCAAAATCAGCGGGACGTCCCGCAGCATATCGGTGGAGGCTCTGCTCAAGGAGGCCAATGGATGCTGCGGCGACACCACCAGCTCGAACGTGTCGTAAAACAGAACGCTCGTGTCCAGCTGCGGCGTTTTGTCGCTCAGGTAGCCGATGCCGATGTCCACCGTTCCGTTTTCCACATTGGCCATGATTTGCGCGGAATTCATGGTCATGATCGTGATTTTGATGAGCGGATACTGGTTTTGAAAATACTGCAGCACCCGCGGAAGAATTTGGATGGTGATGGAAGCCGTCGTGCCGAGCACGAACCGTCCCTGCGGCACCTGGTCAAGGTCGCTCAGTTTCTGCTTCAGCTCTTCGACGATCTGCAGGATGCGCTCGGCGTGTTCCAGAAAGACCTTCCCGCGGTCCGTCAGGGTCACGGGGTAGCTGCGGTCGACCAGCTGCGCCTTGAACTCGTCCTCCAGGCTCTTGATCTGCGCGGAAACGGCGGGCTGGGTCAGGTTGAGCAGCTCGCTGGCCTTGCGGAAACTCATCGTCTTGGAGATGGTGACCAGCGTCTCCAGCTGATTGATGTTCACCGGGCCGCCCCCTTTCGAGTTCAGTTTATTTTATCACATTAAATGAAACGAATAAAAACCTTTTGTCACCATATTATAGGGAATTTGCCCGCGGGTAGCAAAGGGGAATTGGGACAAACGGACCAGCTGCCATAAGGATTAAAAAAGTCCCAATAAAACCAATATTTTGAATGTACGGGCTGGGACAAAAGAAGTATAATGTGAAGGAAACCTTTGACAGATTTTGAGCCACGGGAGTTTTTGGGTGCATGAAGGCAGAGTACATCAATCCCTTTCTGGAATCGGCACGAATGGTCCTGGAGCAGATGATGCGGGTCCGTCCCACCATTGGACAGCTGGCCATCAAGGACGTCGTTTTCCGGGACGGGTACATCTGGATTCAAATCGGGCTCAAGGGACAGATCAACGGGGATGTCATTTACGGATTCAACGAACAGGTGGCGCTTCGCATCGTTTCCGTCATGATGGGGGGCTTCACGTTGACGGAGATCGACGAGATCGGCCGCAGCGCCATTTCCGAGCTGGGGAACATGATCAGCGGCAACGCCAGCACGATCTTTTCCAGCCGCGGCCTCATGGTGGAGATCACGCCGCCGAAGGTGATGAATGGCAGTTCGCAGCCTCTTGTCTACGCCCGCAAGGCCCTGACCGTGCCGCTCATTCTCGAAGACCTCGGACAAATGGAACTGCAGGTGCTCATTCTCTAGTTCCGGCGGGGGAAGGGGCGTCGGAGGACCGTGGGCGAAACCGTGCGGGGCAAAGTCGCGCTGGTCACCGGAGCGTCCAGCGGCATCGGCGCGGCCGTCGCCCGGCTGCTCTGCGAAAAAGGCGCGCGCGTCGTGCTGGCGGCCCGTTCGGAAGACCGGCTGCGGGACGTGGCCGCGGGGCTGCCCGGGCCATGCGAGATTCGCGTGATGGACGTGCGGGACGAGGCGTCGGTGGAAGGCGCGGTCGCGGATGTTCTGGAGCGGCTGGGCCGCATCGACGTGCTGGTGAACAGCGCCGGCTACGGCGAATTCGTGCCGTTCATGGAAGCGTCCCTGGAGCATTTTCAGGACATGATGGACGTCAACTACATGGGCACCGTCCGTTGCATCCGGGCGGTGCTGCCGCACATGCTGCGGGCCGGCCGCGGGCACATCGTCAACATCGCGTCGATGGCCGGCAAGGTGCCCACGGCCAAATCGTCGGGCTACGCGGCGACCAAGCACGCGGTACTCGGCCTCACGGGCGCCCTGCGCCAGGAGCTGCGCGGCACCGGCGTGCTCGTGTCGGCGGTCAATCCCGGGCCGGTGGATACGCCGTTCTTCGACCGGGCCGATCCGCAGGGGACATATGTCCAGAGTGTCCGGCGGTTCATGCTGACGCCGGAGCAGGTGGCGCGGGCCGTGGTGCGCGTCATCGAGCGGCGCAAGGCGGAGGCGGATCTGCCCTGGACCCTGGCCGCCGGCGCGCGCATCGCGCGTCTTTTTCCGGGGCTGGCGGAGCCGCTGGTGGTGCGCTTTACGAACCGGAAATGAAACGCGCCTGCCGCGGGCGCTATTGCCGTCCGGCACGCGTCCGCGGCTCAGGCGCATTTTTTGTGTCCGACGTGTTGGCGCGTTTTGCGGCCGGGCGCCGGGCCGCTTCCCGGTTTCCCGTTCCCACCGGTCAGGCGCGCACGGCCTTGACGTCCAGTACCGCCTGGTGGATGCGGTCGAACAGGTCTTCGATCCTGTCTTCTTCGATGCAGGAGAAGGCGACGCGCAAATCCGTCGGCCCGAGGGCGATGGTGCCCACCCCGTAGGCGTCCAGGAGCCGGCGGCGCACCGTTTCCGCGTCCGCCGTCAGGAGCTTGAGGCACATGAAATAGCCGGAGTTGAACGGATAGTACGTCCACTCGTTTCCGTATTTTCCGCTGTCAAGCAGCTCTTTCACCCTGACGGCCCGCCGTTTCAGGATCTCGTATTTCTCGGCCCGCTGCCGGTCGAAATCCGGCGACTTCAGCGCCTCCAGCACGAAGGTTTGAGAAGGATGGGGGCCGCTGGAGATGGTGGCGCGGATGATGCCGAGGGTTTTTTGTTCCAGCGCGTCCAGGCAGGCCTCGGAAACCCCGCCGTAGGTGATGAAGCCCACGCGGAATCCCCACACGTATTCCTCTTTCGTCGCCCCGTCGATCTTGACCGGAAACACGCGCTCATGCAGGCCGCACAGCCGGCCGAACAGCGATTCGCGCACCGAATCCTCGAAAAACAGCCCGAAATAGGCGTCGTCCGTCACCGCCACCACGTTCACGCCCGCCTTCGCCGCGTCCAGGATCGCTTCGACGATGGCGTCGGCTTCCGACGGACCGGGGGTGTAGCCGGTCGGGTTGTTCGGGAAGTTCAGCAGCGCGATGGCTTTGCCGTGGTCTTTCTGGGCGAGCAGCGCGTCCCGCAGTCCAGCGGCGTTGAATTTCCAGTTTGCGTCGTAGAGCGGGTAGTTCACGATCCGCGCGCCGCGGCGGACGCCGAAGGTGAGCTCGTAGTTTTCCCAGCTTTTGTCGGGCAGCACGAGGGCATCCCCTTCGTCCGCGAACAGGTCGGCGACGATGCTGAGCCCGTGGGTGAGGGCGTTCGTGACGATGGGCATACCGATGGGTTTGCCGGCCAGCGACGGGTTTTCCCGGATCATTTTTTCCCGCCACAGCTTGCGCAGTTCCGGCTTGCCGGCGGGCGGAGCGTAGTCGTACAGGTCCTTCGGATCGAAGGCGGACAGGCGGCTTTGGATGACGTCCAGGTGCATGGGTTTGCCGTTTTCGGTGGCGATGCCGATGGTGGCGTTGTGGACGTTCGCCTTTTGCCGCGCCTCGGCCGTCTGGCTCAGGATGCCCACTTTCGGAAAGTAGATGGCTTGCCCCAGGCGGGACAGCATGCCGGCCAGGTGGGGATGCTCCCGGGAAATCGTCTCGTTCAGCTGCCGTGCCAATGGATTCATGCGTTTCCTTCCTCTCGGTCTTGCAAGATTTCTGTCGTTTTTTTCAACTTGCGTGTTATTATATCATCCCGCCGCCGTCACGTCACCGAAAAATCGGAAGTGCCGGGGATCGTGCCGAGCCGTTCGCCCACCCGGACCCGGTCGCCGGGCCGCAGATCCCCGCGGGGTTCGCACAGGCCGCCTTCTGTCAGGAGGACGACGGTGGAGCCGAATTCGAACCGCGCGAACTCTTCCCCCTTGGCCAGCCGGGAAGGCAGCGGGTCCGCGCAGCGGATGCTGCTGACGTTCATCGCCCCCACCTTGACCACCGCCACTTCCCCTTTTTCGTGCCGGATATAGGTGACCAGCCGTTCGTTGCGGGACAGCACGCGGCGCTTCAGACCCAGCCCGAATTCGTTCACCGGATAGGCCCGGCCCGGGATGCGCTCCTGTTCGACGATTTCCCCGTCGCAGGGGGCGTGGATGCGGTGATAGTCGGACGGGCTCAGGTAGAGCACCCAGTAATGGCCGCCGGCGTAAATCGGGACACGCGGGGAACCGTTCAGAAGTTCCGGAAGCGAATAGCTTTGCCCTTTCACTTCGATGACCGTTCCGCCCGTCACAGGGCCCGCGGCGACGAGCCGCCCGTCCACCGGGCTGACCAGGGCCGCGGGATCGGGGTCGACGGGCCGCGCGCCGGGCTTCAGGCGGCGGGTGAAAAAGGCGTTCAGCGTCGGATATTGATCCGGGGGCAGTTCGGCCTCCGCCGTGTCGATCCGGTAAAGCGCGACAAAGGCGGGAATGAGGCGGCGGCTCAGCCGCGAGTTGGCCGCAAGCCCCGCGAGCCGGGACACGGACCGGCGGGAGGACAGCTCGGTCAGCGCCCTGAGCAGCCAGCGCGTCATGGCGTCGAAACCTCCCTTTCGGGTTACCAGTGTGACACAATGGAGCGCAATCCGCAAGTCCGGAGCATACGCTGGACCAAAACCACGGCGCGTTATTTGCGCGGGAGGGCTGATGCATGGTCAGGGTGGCGTTTGTGACCCCCGGCGCGTTTCCCGTGCCGTCGCCCCGCGGCGGCTCGGTGGAGCGGGTGGTGGAGAAAACCGTGCCCCGCATCGCGCGGGCGGCTCCGGACGTGGAAGCGAGAATCTACGCGCGCATCGGGCGGGGGCAGAAGGCGCGGGGCAACCTCGGGGACGTCCGGGTCGAACGGATGCCGGCGGCGAGCAAACGGCGCTACCGGGAACGGGTGATACGGCTGCTGCGCGATTTTCGTCCCCATATCATCCAGATCGAGAACCGGCCCCTCTGGGTGCCGGTGTTCAAGCGCCGTTTTCCCGGCGCCCGGATCTGGCTCAACCTGCATTCGACGACGTTCATCACGCCGCCTTACGCCAATCCGGCAAAGGTGGGCCGGTACCTGCGGATGGCGGACCGGGTGCTCGTCAACAGCCGTTTCCTGCGGCGGTTCATCCTGAACCGGCACGGCAGGTCCATCCGGATCAGCGTCGTGTATCCCGGCGTGGAAGCCGAGCGGTTTTCCGGACGGGACGGGGAAGCGGAGCGGGCCAGGCGGGGGTGGAATGGACGGCGCATCGCGCTGTACGTCGGACGGCTCATCCCGAAAAAAGGCGTGCACCATCTGATGGCGTGCCTGCCCGACTGGTCGAAGAACATTCCCGGGTTTCTGCTTGTCATCGTGGGGAGCGCCTTCTACGGCAGCCACAGGAAAACCGCCTACGTCCGCGGGTTGCACCGCAAGGCCCGTCCATGGCGGAAGCATGTGCATTTCGAGCCTTACGTGTCGCATCATCAGATTCCCGCGTGGTACGCCATGGCCGACGTGGCGGTGGTGCCTTCCGCCGGACGCGAGGCGTTCGGGCTGGTCAACGCGGAAGCGATGGCGGCCGGCGTTCCCGTGGTGGCGACGCGGGCCGGCGGCATCCCGGAAGTCGTCGCGGACGGACGGACCGGCTTCCTCGTGGACGCCGCCAACCCGGTTCCGGGGCTGAAGGAAAAGGTGCGCCGGCTGCTGACCGACGACGCCCTCCGGCGGGAGATGGGAGCGCGGGGGCGGGAGCGGGTCCGCAAACGGTTCTCCTGGGATCGGACCGCGGCGATGTGGCTGGAGGTGCTGAAAAAAGAACAAATTTAGCGGGCTCTTCCGGGAAGCATTTCCGGCCGGCCCTTCCCGATCGGCCACCGCGCCGGACGCGCCGGGGAAGCCCGCCGGATGCGCCCGAGTACAGACGGACGCCCATATCCGTGACGCGCCCATGGGTCCATGCATATGATGGGCATATAACGCATCGGGAAGGGGAAGGGCATGAAAAAGTCGAAGACGCGAAGATCCCGCCGGCGTCGTCCGCTTTTTTTTGTCGCCAATCCGAACCAGCAGGAACTGAAATGGCTGGATGACGTGCCGGCCCGGGAAAAGCCGGTCAATCTGCACGGAAAGGCCGCGCTCGCCGAACCGCCGGCGGCTGCCCCGCCCCCGGCTGGGTCGGCAAACGAAAATGACGGCGCGGAAGAGTGGACCGTGGTGCTCACGGAAGGACAGGACGCTTTGCGGGACGGGGATGCTGCCGGGGCCGCGGCAAGTGATGATAGCGCCGCCCGGGCGCAGGCGGGAAGCCGGGCGGAAAGCGGCCATGCGCCAGCTGAAAGCCGCGAGGCGGACCGGCGAAGA
>DATCLN010000061.1:0-2585 GCA_036563895.1 Paenibacillaceae bacterium | reverse complement strand
GAGCGAGACGGCCTGGTTTGAGACGACGATGCTGGACGGGTCCGAATGGCGGGCGCGCTGGATCACGCCGGAGGCTTCGGCCATCGATCCGCGGACGGACGCCGCTTTTCTGTTGCGCAAGGCGTTCCGGCTGAGGGATGGGGTGGTTTCGGCCCGTGTATATGCGACGGCGGCGGGGGTGTATGAGCTGTACGTGAACGGCCGGCGCGTGTCCGACGACGTGCTGGCGCCGGGGTGGACCAGTTACCGGCACCGGTTGCAGTTTCAAACCTACGATGTCACGGAGTGGGTGCGGGCCGGCGACAACGCCGTCGGCATCCATCTGGGCGACGGCTGGTACCGCAGCGGCATGGGATTTGAAGGGCGCAATTTCAAATACGGCGACCGTCGGGCGGCCCTGCTGCAGCTTCACATCCGGTATGAGGACGGCTCGGAGGAAGTGGTGGTCACCGACGGAACCTGGCGCGCGTCGACGAGCCCGGTGACGTATTCCACGATCTATCACGGGGAGACGTATGACGCCCGGCTGGAACAGGACGGCTGGAGCGAAGCGTCGTTTGACGACGGGCATTGGGCGCCGGTGGAAGAGATCGGTCTGCCCATGGATATTCTGGTGCCGCAGGAAAACTGGCCGACCCGCGTGACGGAGACAATCCGGCCCGTCGCCGCCTTCGTGACGCCGGCCGGCGACCGGGTGCTGGACATGGGGCAAAACATGGTCGGCCGCATCCGGCTGACGGTGGAGGCGCCGGCAGGAACGGCCATTGTGCTGCGCCATGCGGAAGTGCTGGACCGGGACGGGAATATCTATTTCGGCAATCTGCGCTCGGCCAGACAGACGGTGACCTATATCGCGAAAGGCAAGGGCAGGGAAACCTACGCTCCGGTTTTTACGTTCATGGGGTTCCGTTATGTGAAAGTGGAGGGCTGGCCGGACGAAGAGCTTCCGTTGGATGCCTTTGCCGGGGAAGTGCTGCACTCGGACATGCCGCCGACGGGCGATTTTGATTGTTCCGATGAAAGGGTCAACCGGCTGCAGCAGAACATCCGGTGGGGGCAGCGGGGCAATTTCCTGGACGTGCCGACGGATTGCCCGCAGCGGGATGAGCGGCTGGGCTGGACCGGGGATGCCCAGGTGTTCATCGGAACGGCGTTGTTCAACTATCATGGCGGGCCGTTTTTCACGAAGTGGCTGCGGGATCTGAAGGCGGACCAGCATGCGGACGGCGGCGTTCCCTTCGTCATTCCCGACATCGGCGTCGGCGCCAACTCGGCGGGTTGGGGAGACGCCGCAGTCATTTGTCCGTGGACGGTGTACCGGTATTACGGGGACCGGCGGCTTTTGGCCGAACAGTATGACAGCATGAAAGCCTGGGTGGAGTACATCCGGAAGCAGGGCACGAGCGAGTACTTGTGGGACACCGGATTTCATTTCGGGGATTGGGTGGCGCTTGACGCCAAGGAAGGCAGCTACGTCGGCGCGACGCCGCTGCCTTTGATCGCCACGGCTTATTACGCCCTGTCCGCCCGGATCGTGAGGGACGCGGCGAAGGTGCTGGGTCGGCGGGAGGATGCGGAAGCGTACGGACGCCTGCACGAAAACATCGTCCGGGCGTTCCGCGACGAATTCATCACGCCGAACGGGAGGCTGGCGTCCCCGACGCAAACCGCCCACGTGCTGGCCCTGGCGTTCGGCCTGGCCGGGGACGCGGCGCCGCGCATCGCCCGGGACCTCAACGACCTGATCATCCAAAACGACTATCATCTGACGACCGGATTCATCGGCACGCCATATCTTTGCTTCGTACTTTCGGAGCACGGCTATCACGACACGGCCGTCAGGCTGCTTTTGCAGGACAGCTATCCGGGCTGGCTGTATTCCATTTCCAAAGGCGCCACCACCATTTGGGAACACTGGGACGGCATCAAGCCGGACGGCTCCTTCTGGAGCGACGACATGAACTCGTTCAACCACTATGCGTACGGCGCCATCGGCGAGTGGATGTACCGGCGGCTCGCCGGCCTGGACATGGACGGGGACGCGCCCGGTTTCAAAAGGATGCGCATCGAACCGCTCTACGGCGCCGGGCTGTTGACCCATGCGAAAGCGTGGCATCTGTCGATGTATGGACGCTGCGAGGCGGGCTGGTTCGTGGAAGGCGGCCGGATGCACGTGCACGCGGTCGTTCCGCCAAACACGGAAGCCCGGGTGGTGCTGCGCGGGGCGAAGCTGGGCGATTTGACCGTGGACGGTGTGCCGCTGGCGGCCGGGTCGGAGGGGGCCCGGCAGGCGGCCGGACGGTATCCCGAAGGCATCGTCTCGGTGGAAGAGACGGAGCGGGGCGTGGAACTGGATGTCGGTTCGGGCGAGTACCGGTTTTCCTTTGATGCAAGCCGTTTGTTCCGCAAGACGTACACGGAAGATTCGCGTCTCGTCGAACTCCTGAACGACGAGAGGGCGGCCGCGGCGGTGCGGCGCCACATGCCGCATCTGTTTGAAACGCCCGCGCACCAATTCCTGCGCACGTCCACGCTCAGGGAGCTGACGGAGAACGGCATCGCCCGGGTGAGCCGGGGGATGGTTG
>DATCLN010000060.1:0-22144 GCA_036563895.1 Paenibacillaceae bacterium | reverse complement strand
GGGTGGGAATCAGGGCGATGTTTTCCTCGACGGTGTAATGGGGAAAAAGCCCGATCTGCTGGATGACATACCCGATGTTGCGGCGGAGGGCGACGGGATCTTCCTTCGAAATGTCGCGGCCGTCGATGGTGATGGTTCCTTCCGTGTGGGGGATCAGCCGGTTGATCATTTTCATGGTGGTAGTTTTGCCGCAGCCGCTCGGGCCGATGAGGACGACGATTTCGCCCCTTCTGATTTCAAAGGTGAGATTCCTGACCGCCTGCGTACCGTCCGGATAGGTCTTGCTCACATTGTCGAATCTGACCATGGACGACCTCCTTTGCCTGACGGGAATCAGGGGGACGGGGCGGATGCTTCGACGACAACAGATGATGGGCTCAAGAGGGGAATGCGGTGGCGGGAATAAAGCATGGTTGCGTGCGGGGATCGGTTAGCGGAACAAAAAAGGACCCTCGACGGGTCCCTGGGTGGTTGGAATTCCAAAGCATGCGCTATGGAGGAGTGTGAAATTGACCCATCCATTGCCGACGAGGTTAGCTGACGGGCTCGGAAGAGATGGTTTCCTACGGGACGCCGGAAACGGGTTCCGAAGTCCCGATTCGCCCCAATATGTGGTTCCCCCGTTTCCCGGTGTGCATACCGGGAATTAAGCACTTAAACTATACCAGAGTTCGAGTGAATGTGTCAAATCGGGATCGAAACGGGAAAGTTCGCCTCCGTGGCTTCCGTTACGGGCGTCTTCAATCGGTCAATCGATCAGGCGCAGCCCGATCACGCAGCCCACGATGCCCGCCAGGCAGGCGATCTTGAAAAATCCCAGCTTTTCCTTGTAGAGAAGCCGTCCCGCGAGGGCGGCGCCGAACGTGCCGATGCCGGTCCAGACGGCATAGGCCGTCGCCAGCGAGATTTCCTCCATGGCGCGGATGAGCAGCAGGAAGCTGGCGCCGAATCCGCCGATCAGGATGAGATAGTTGGGCCAGGTTTTATGCAGGGCCGTCCGCTTGAGTCCGATGGTGCCGACGACCTCCAGCAGGCCGGCCAGAATCAGACTGAGCCACGCCATCAGCCGGTCCGCTCCTCTCCGGTCAGTTTCAGCCCGATGATGCAGGCAAGAAGCAGGAGGATCAGCAGCAGTTTGCCGATGCCGAAATTGCCGGACACGATCGCCTCGACCGCCGTCGTGCCAAGCGTCCCGATGCCGGTGAAGACCGCGTACACCGTGCCGACGGGCAGGACGCGTGCGGCGCGGATGAGCAGATCGAAGCTGAGCAAAAGGGCGGCGATCACCAGGATCGACGGGACTTCCGGATACTTGAATCCCGAAGCCCACACGATTTCCATGGCGCCGCCGGCCGCCACCATCCACCAGGCCCTGGCGGGGTTGGCGGGAGGTGTCGGGGCGGGAGCCGTCTGCATCCGGTCGCCCGGAATCTGCGGTGCTGCAGCCGGGGTGACGGATGCCGGGGCGGAGGGAGTGCCGGGGGATTTGCCGGCAACGGATTTTCCTCTTTTATAAAAGGGAGAAAATGCGAAGACGGCATGGACCGCCAGGCCAACCGTCCATATGAGATGAAGAAACAATCCGCTGGAATTGTGGGAGTAGAAAATTTTCCCTTCCAGAATCGGTTCCCGCAGGAACACAAGCGCATCCGGCACGGCGGCCGCACGCAGCAGATAGGCGTTCACGAAAACGTGTGCCGCCGCAAAAACGAACAGTTGGATGAAAAACCACAGGCGGACCTGGTTCACGGGCATCCTCCTTTGCCTCCGGATTCAGGCGGAGCCGGCAATACTTTTATTATTTTAACGTCTAGCGGAGAACGGGGACAAAAAAGTCGCGCGACCCGCAAGTGGCATGGAGACTTGGTATGTCCTAAAAATCGTATAAAATGGACGGAGCCACGGAACGCAGGGCGGAACCGCGCCTCATGAGCGGAGCCATGGGTCCGGGCCGCGCAAGGCGCTCTTGCCGCTCGAAGACGAGTGCGGTAGGATGGGGGCAAAGCGGGAGGGAAGCAGGATGAGCGCGGGTAGCTTGCGCGTGGCGCTTCTTCAGATGGACGTCAGAATCGGCGACCCCGACGCCAACTTCGCGGAGCTGGAACGCCGGCTGGAACGGGCGGCGGAAGGGCCGGAGAAGCCGGACATGATCGTTGCCCCGGAGATGTGGAACACGGGATACGCCCTGGACCGCATCGGGGAGCTGGCCGACCCGGAGGGGCGGCGCACGCGGGAGATGATCGCCGGATTCTGCCGCAGGCATCACATCCATGTGCTGGCCGGCTCCATCGCCGAACGGGGCGAAGACGGGGTGCGCAACGTGAGCTACCTTTTCGACCGCGACGGACGCGTCGGTTGCCGTTACGCGAAAATCCACCTGTTCCCGCTCATGGACGAACCCGACCATCTGCGCGCCGGAGAGGGGATCGCCCTGGCAGAACTGGAGGGGTTGAAAGCCGGGGTCATGATCTGCTTCGACCTTCGCTTTCCCGAGCTGGCGCGGCGCCTGGCCCTGGAAGGCGTCCGGGTGCTTTTCGTGCCCGCCCAGTGGCCGCATCCCCGCAAGCACCACTGGCGCACGCTGCTGCAGGCGCGGGCCATCGAAAACCAGATCTGGGTGGTCGGCTGCAACCGGGTTGGGGAGAGCGCCGGCACACGATTTTTCGGCCATTCGATGGTGGTGGACCCCTGGGGCGAAGTCGTCGCGGAGGCGGGGGAAGAGGAAACCATACTCACGGCGCGCATCGATCCGGCGGCCGTGGATGAGGCAAGGCGGCGCCTGCCGGTGTGGGAATGCCGCAGGCCGGAGCTTTACGGGCTTTGACGGTCCGCGGCTGTCCGAAGGGCTTCCGATTGTCCGGCGATCATTCCTGCGCCTGGCCGCGCGGGGCGATCACGCTGCGAAAGGTGCGGATGAACGCCTCGGCGGCCTTGGACAGATAACGGCCCTTCCGGTAGGCGATGACGAGCGTCCGGGTGGGCCGCTCCGCCAGCGGAAGATAGACCGGGACGGGCTCCTCCGGATCCGGCGCATGGCGGATGACCATGCGGGGCACAAAGCCGATGCCCATCCCGGCGGCGATCAGCGACTGGACCGTCTCGATGTTGGTGCTTTCGAAAACGACTTTCGGCGAGAAGCCGGCCGACTGGCAGAGTTCGTGCACCATCGCCCGGAAGCCCTGGCCCTTTTTCAGCGTCACAAAGGGTTCGCCCTTGAGCTCGGCCAGAGACACGGGTTTCCCGGCGGCGGCCAGCGGGTGGCCTGCCGGAACCGCCAGCAGGATGTCTTCCTCGTACACCGGTTCGCCGACCAGCGTCGGCTCCGTCAGCGGGAGCGTCAGAAGGCTCACGTCCGTGCCGCCTTCGGCGGTCAGCTTCTCGAGCTGGCGCGTCGTCTCTTCCACCAGCACCAGCTCGATCTCCGGATAGGCGGCGCGGAAGACGGGAATGACCCGCGGCAGCAGATGGGCCCCGGTGATGGGAAGGCTTCCGATGACCAGCCGCCCGCTGCGCAGTTCGGCGATGTCTTCCATTTCCCGGCGCAGCTGCTCCACCTGGTCCAGAATGCGCGTCGCTTTTTCGACAAACACCGCTCCGGCGTGGGTGAGTTCCACCGAGCTGGTGTTGCGCTTGAACAGGAGCACGCCCAGTTCCTTCTCCAGCTTGGAAAGCTGCTGGCTCAAAGACGGCTGGGTGATGTGGAGCTTTTCCGCGGCCCGCGAAAAGCTCCGTTCTTCCGCGATTTGCACCACATATGCAAGCTGGCGAAGTTCCAAGGCGATCCCTCCGGAGCCGGCCCATCCGACCGGATGCACCGGCATGTCCATTTATAGGTGACATCTATGAATTTTATAAAAATTATATGTTGGAACAATTGCATGAAGAATGTTATCATGAAGATTAAAATCAGGAAAGACGGAGGATCCGGACATGGGTCAAAAGCGGACGATGTACGAAAAAATCTGGGACAACCACGTGGTGGTCCGCGGCGAGGGCGGCAAGCCCGACATCCTGTACATTGATCTGCACCTGGTCCACGAGGTCACGTCGCCCCAGGCGTTCGAGGGCCTGCGCCTGAGCGGGCGCAAGGTGCGGCGCCCGGATCTGACCTTTGCCACGATGGACCACAACGTGCCGACCAAGGACCGGCACAACATCGAAGACCCGATTTCCCGGCAGCAGATCGAAACGCTCCGGCGCAACTGCAAGGAATTCGGAATCAAGCTGTTCGACCTGTTTTCCCCCGAGCAGGGGATCGTGCACGTGCTCGGCCCGGAACTGGGGCTCACCCAGCCCGGCAAAACCATCGTGTGCGGCGACAGCCACACGTCGACGCACGGGGCCTTCGGAGCGCTGGCGTTCGGCATCGGCACCAGCGAAGTGGAACACGTGCTGGCCACGCAATGCCTGCAGCAGTACAAGTCGAAGACGATGGAAGTGCGCTTCGTCGGCAAGCGGCCGCCGGGCGTCACGGCGAAGGACATGATTCTCGGCCTGATCGCCAAATACGGTACCGATTTCGCCACGGGCTATGTCATCGAGTATACGGGTGAGCCGATCCGCGAGCTGTCGATGGAAGAACGGATGACCATCTGTAACATGTCCATCGAGGCGGGCGCGCGGGCCGGCATGGTGGCGCCGGACGAAAAGACCTTCGAATGGCTGCGCGGCCGTCCCTACGCGCCGAAGGGCGCCGATTTCGACCGCGCCGTGGAATATTGGAAATCCATCGTGACGGACGAGGGAGCGGTGTTCGACCGCGTTGTGGAGCTGGACGTCTCCACCCTCAAGCCCCAGGTCACGTGGGGCACCAGCCCGGGCATGGGCGCCGACATCGATTCCGTCGTGCCCGATCCGGACAGCTTCCCGACGGAAAACGAGCGCAAGGCGGCAAGGCGCGCCCTCGAGTACATGGGTCTGAAACCGGGCACGCCCATGAGCGAGATCGAGATCGATTACGTGTTCATCGGTTCCTGCACGAACGGCCGTTTGAACGACCTGCGCGCCGCGGCGCGGGTCGTCAAGGGGTACAAGGTGCATCCGCGGGTCACCGCCATCGTCGTTCCCGGTTCCCGCACCGTGAAGGAGCAGGCGGAGAAGGAAGGCCTGGACAAAATCTTCATCGAGGCCGGCTTCGAATGGCGCGATGCGGGCTGCTCCATGTGCCTGGGGATGAACCCCGACATCCTGAAGCCGGGCCAACGCTGCGCGTCCACCTCGAACCGCAATTTCGAGGGACGCCAGGGACGCGGCGGCAGAACGCACCTGGTGTCGCCGGAAATGGCGGCGGCCGCGGCGATCATGGGACGTTTCTACGACGTGCGCAAGTGGGAATTCAAGACCGAAGTGACGGCGTAAGCCCGTTCGGACGGGCCGGACGCCTTTGGGAGGTAAACCGCCATGCAACCGTTTGTGAGAGAAACGGGCATCGTCGCGCCCATGGACCGCGTGAACGTCGACACGGACGCGATTGTGCCGAAGCAGTTTCTGAAGCGCATCGAGCGCAGCGGTTTCGGACAGTTTCTGTTCTATGACTGGCGGTTCGACGAAAACGGCAACCCCAATCCGGATTTCGTGCTGAACCAGCCGCGCTACAAGGGAGCGACCATTCTGCTGGCGCGGGCCAACTTCGGCTGCGGTTCGTCCCGCGAGCACGCGCCGTGGGCCATCCTCGACTACGGCTTCCGGTGCGTGATCGCCCCTTCGTTCGCCGACATTTTCTACAACAACTGCTTCAAGAACGGCATCCTGCCGGTCACGCTGAGCGAGGAGCAGGTGGACGAGCTGTTCCGGCGCACCTTCGCAAAGGAAGGCTACAAGCTGACCGTCGACCTGGAAGCGAAGACGGTTACCGACGAGGAAGGGCTGCGCTACGAATTCGAGGTGGACGATTTCCGCCGCCAGTGCCTGCTGCAGGGGCTGGACGACATCGGGCTCACCCTGCAGCATGAAGACGCCATCGCCGCCTACGAGGCGAGACGCGTCGCCTGGTGATCCGCCTTCGGAATCGCCGCCGGCGGCAGGGATAAGGGCCTTTCGTCCCGATTTCGGCAACGTTCGGGACGAAAGGCCTTTTTTCTGTTTCCGTGACGAAACTTTTGCCGCCAAGTTCCGTCTAAAGTGGTGGTTGGATGAACTTGGCGCTCGGCCGCCATTGGACTTGCGGCAATCGTTCGATTTCGGGGTGGATCATGAAGAAGCGGGTTTGGCTGTTCTCCATGCTGCTTTTCGCCGTGTTCTGCTTCGCGGGAAGCGCTTCCGCCTTGTCGGCGCCGGTGACGCCCAGGCTGGTGCTGAACGGGGAAACGCTTCAGCCGCCGCAGCCGCCCAGTCTGATCGATTCGGTCTCCATGGTGCCGCTTCGCGTCATTTCCGAGAATCTGGGCTACCGGGTGGAATACATCCAGTCCAAGCGCGAAGTGGTCATCCAAAGCGCCGTCAGGGAAATCCGCATGAACATCGGGAATCCTTCCGCCTCCGTCAACGGGGAAAAGCTGACGATGTCGGCGGCTCCCGTGGTGGTCGAGGGCACGACCCTTGTGCCGCTCCGTTTCGTGGGCGAGACGATGGGGCTGGAAGTGTATTGGGACAATTCGACAAAATCGGCCTTTTTGTATACGACAAACCGCACCGATCCTCCCTGGGGACATGTTCCGTCGGACGCCCCGGGCGCCGGCGGACTGGTGGGTTCCGTCGGCGGAAGCGACTCGCCGTCCGGCGGCGGGGAGGAAGACGGTTCGAATCCGGCCGAAGAGCCGGAATACGCGGAAGGGGAACTGCTCGACCTCCGCTATGAAAATAACGCGGTCATTGTCAAATTTGCAGGAATGATCGCGCCCAAAAGCGAAGTATTTACCGGACCGCATCGCATCGCCATCGATTTCCCCGGGGCGAGATACGGGGGAGCCTTCCTCGACGGGACCCTCGGCGGATCGGCGAAAAACGGGGGAACCGGAACGGATGGTTTCGGCGTGAACGTCTCCGCGATGCCTTCCGGTGATCCCGCGTCCAACGGTTCCGCGGCAAACGGTTCGGCGCCTGCCGGTTTCGGACCTTCCGGAGCCGCGCCTTCCGGAGACGCGTCTTCCGGAGCCGCGTCTTCGGGCACGGGCGCAGCGGAAGGGCAAGCGGGGGCCGCGGATGCCGCCGCGCCGGGATCCATGGTTTACGGCGAACAGGCCGTGACGGGCCACGAGGCGCTGTACCGGATCCGGTACGCCGTCCACGAAGGCAAGCCGCGCATCGTCCTCGATCTGCATGCACGCTGGAACTTCCAGCTCGTGCGGGACGATGCCGCCGGGGAACTGCGCATCGAGCTGACGGGCCCGCGCCCCTACGTGGTGGTGCTGGATGCGGGACACGGCGGCCGCGACCCGGGAGCCAAGAGCGTAAACGGCCGCTGGGAAAAGGATTTCAATCTGAACATCGTGCGCAAGGTGCGGGAGCTGCTCCCCGACAGCCAGGAGCTCAGGCTGGTGCTGACCCGCGACGACGATACATATTTGACGCTGGACGAGCGGATCGAGCTGGCCAATTTCCTCGGCGCGGACCTGTTCATTTCCGTGCACGCCAACAGCCACAAAAGCAGCAGCGTAAACGGCACGGAGACCTATTACACGCACGACTACAGCCTGCCGCTGGCGCAAATCATGCACCGGCACATCCTCCAGGCGACCGCATTCAAGGATAACGGCGTGCGCACCCAGGGATTCAAGGTGACCAAGTACACGACGATGCCCGCGGTGCTCCTGGAGATCGGATATTTGTCCAACTCGCAAAACGCCAGCAGGCTGTTCAACGCGACCGTGCAGAAAAGGGTGGCCGAGGCGATCGTCAAAGGCATCAAGGAATACCTGCAGCTGCCGTGAGCGGGTCTTTCGCACCGGATGTCGGGCGCGCGATGCAATAAGGAAAGGGGCTAGGAAATGACGGGCGCATTTCGTTGGTTCAAAGCGGCAGCCTGTGCGGCGCTGGCGGCGCTGCTCCTGGCGGGATTCTTCCCGTCCGGCGCGCAAAAGGCGGAGGCCGCGACGCCGTTCCCCGACGTCAGGGTCGGCCACTGGGCGGAAAAGCACATCAACCGGCTTTATCTCCAGGGACTCATCACCGGTTACGGAGACGGCACCTATCAACCCGCCAGACCGGTTTCGCGGGAAGAGGCGGTGCTGATCGCGCTTCGCTTTCTGGGCAAGGCAGAAGACGTACAGGACATCGAAGTGAATTTTCCGTCGGATTTTCAGGTAAACGGTTATTTTCAAAAATACGTCAATGAAGCGTTCATTGCGGGCCTGCTGTCGAGCACGGAAGAATTCGCGCTGGCCCGCAGCGAGCCCGGACGGCACTGGGGTTCGTCGCCGGCCACGCGGGAATGGCTGGCGCGCCTGCTGATCCGCACCATCGGCCTGGAAGCGGAAGCGAAGGCGGCGTCGGGGGTCACCGGCTTCGCCGACCACGCGGACATCGATCCGCAGTATGCCGGATACGTGCAGGTGGCGGCGGAAAAGGGCCTCATCCGCGGCGTGACGCCCACGGAATTCAGGCCGAAGGCGGTCGTGGACCGGGCGACCATCGCCACGCTGTTCAGCCGCGCGCAGGCGATTTATCCGGTGGCATTTTCCGGGCAGACGGCGGGCATCATCATGGAGCTGGCTCCGGACCGGCTCACCGTTCTGCATGCGGACGGCAACACCACCGAATACGAACTTGCCCCGGATACCCTCTACTATCTGGCCGATACGGAAACGGCCGCGTCCTACTCCGATCTCGTGCGGTACGGCGCGGTGACGGTCATCAGCCGCGACGGCAAACGGGCGGACTTCGTGGAGCTGACCGACGACCAACCCCGGCTGACGACCGTTGAAGGCACGATCCTCGAGATTGATGAAGCCGCAAGGAAAATATCCCTTCTGGTCAACGGCGCCGCGCAGGAATTCGCCTACGACCCGCAGCGCCCGCCGAAAATCACCGATCTGGAAGAACTGACGCTCCAAATCGGGGATCTGAAGAAGGACATGCCCGTTCGGGCTTCCGTGGAGACCCTGCGCACCCCGGGCACCGTCATTTCCATCCAGGTCCTGCAATCGACGGTGGACAAGACGGACAGAGGGACCATCGTGTCCGTGAATGCCGCGGAAGGGTCCGTCACGGTGCGCCTGGCGGACGGGAAACAGGAGACCCGGCTGCTGCGCGAAGGCGCCATGGTCCGGATGAACCGGCTGCTCCTGGAACTGGATGAGCTTCAGCCGGGCGACGAAATCACCTACCGGGTCACGGACGGCATCATTGAGGAAATCAACGTCGAACGGCGGGTCGTCCATACGGTGACCGGCACGTTCACGGGCGTCGTCGAAGCCGACGGCATTATCCTGTTTGTCGAAAATGGAGAAAATAAATTCTTGAATTACGTTGAAGATGTGGAGGTCCTCATCCAGGGGCTGGAAAATCCGGGCGTGGCGGATCTCGTGAAGGGCGACGAGATCACGATGACGCTGGACGACGACGGACGCGTGACCGCCATCCAGGTGCACCGGCGCTCCGTCGAGACCCTGCGGGGGGCCGTCGTGTGGACCTACGACGCGGACCGGAGATACCTGACCGTGGACGTGAACGGGGGCCTGCGCTCCTACACGCTGGCTCCGAACGTCCGTTTCGACACGGACGGGACTTCCCTGAACGAAACGGAAGGAACGAGAAGGCTGGTCCGGGGCGCCGCCGTCAGCATCGGCCACACCGGGGAAAACACCGCCTATTACATCTCGTTCATCACTAAATATACGGGCGTCATCACGGAGCTGGACACCGCCGCGAAAACCATCCGGCTCCGCATGGACGACGGTTCGACCGTCAGGCTCGAATACAACGCGCCGGCGGTGGACATCTTTGGCCGCACGGGCGAAACCATCAGCGACTTGAAGGCCGGCGACCGGGTGACGGTGCACCTTGCCCCCGGCTCGCCCAATACGGCAAGCCTCATCCAGGTACAGCGGGTCGTGCAGTTTGAACTCACCGCGGTGGATTCGGTCGCGAACCGGCTGACGGGCCGGCGCGCCGACGGCGGCACCCACATGTGGACGGTGGGCACTTCCTCTCCTCTGTACGACGCCCGCGGCGCGGCGATCCAGGTGAGCTCCCTCGCCGTCGGCACGGTGGTGAACGTCACCTTCATGGGCGACAACGCGATCCGCACCGACGTCGCGCCCGTGCATGTCGGCCGGGTCGTATCCGTGGACGCGGCGGCCGGCGTCATCGAACTGGCCGCTTACAACGGCACCGTCAGCCGGCACACGTTGACGTCCCCGGTCATTTTCAAGGGGACCACCATGTACGCGTCCCTCTCGACGGTGCAGCCGAACGACCGGGTGGAAATCCGCACGGACGAGCAGGGCCGGACGATCGTCACGCTGGCGGAGGTTCTGCAGAAAAAGTTCCTGCTTTACGACGCGAACGCGAAGCGCCTGTACTGGCAAAAGGCTTCACTTTCCGAGAACAACTACGTCGCGCTTCATCCCGAGGCGTACCTCCACGACGGCCAAAAGACGCTGCAATGGTCCGCGCTGAAGCGCGATGACAGCATTGTCATCTACATCTTGCGGGGCATGGCTGTGGAAGTCTTGAAGCAGTAAAGGTGCCGCCGCACCGGAGGGATCCATGAACGCAGCCACCATGCGGCGCGTGCTGGACACCATCGCGGAGATGTTTCCGGACGCCCGCTGCGAACTGAACCACAGCAATCCTTTCGAATTGCTGGTCGCCGTCATCCTGTCCGCCCAGTGCACGGATGAAACGGTCAACAAGGTGACGGCCACGCTGTTCAAAAAATACCGGACTCCGGAGGATTACGTCAGCGCGACCCAGGAAGAACTGGAAAACGACATCCGGCGGATCGGCCTGTATCGCAACAAGGCGGCCAATATCCGCAAGATGTGCGCCATTTTGCTGGAGAAGCACGGCGGACGGGTTCCCGAAGATTGGGAAGAGCTGGTCCGCCTGCCCGGCGTCGGGCGCAAGACGGCCAACGTGGTGGTGTCCAACGCCTTCGGCGTGCCCGCCATCGCGGTGGACACCCACGTGGAACGGGTGGCCAAGCGGCTGGGCATCGCCAAACCGGACGCCACGCCGCTGGAAGTGGAGCGCCGGCTCATGAAGCTGGTGCCCCGCGACGAGTGGACGATCACGCACCATCGCCTCATCTTTTTCGGCCGTTACCACTGCAGAGCGAAAAATCCCGCCTGCGACGTCTGCCCCCTCATTGATCTTTGCAAGGAGGGGAAGGCGCGCATGAAAGGGACGGTCCAAGGGAAAAAGAACGCAAAGGCGCGCAAAGAGGCTCATTTGTCCAAATGAGCCTTTTTGCTTGCCCGGGAGGGGACAACGGGTTCGACTTCGACACCGGTCATCTTTACGCGGCGGGAACTTTTCCCTTAAAATGACCAAAGATGAAGCCCAAAGGGAGGAGCGTTCGTGGCCGAACAACTGGAACTGTTCGCAAGTTCCGCGGCGTCCGCCGCGCCGGAGGCGGCGAAGTACGACGCCGACGACATCCAGGTGCTGGAGGGGCTCACCGCCGTGCGCCGGCGGCCGGGCATGTACATCGGCAGCACCTCTTCCTCCGGCTTGCACCATCTGCTGTGGGAAATCGTGGACAACGCGGTGGACGAGCATCTGGCCAAGGCGTGCACCCGCATCGACGTCACGGTGCATCCGGACAACTCCGTCACCGTGCTCGACAACGGCCGGGGCATTCCGACGGGCATGCACAAGCTGGGCGTGCCGACGCCGCAGGTCGTCTTCACCGTGCTGCACGCAGGCGGCAAGTTCGGCAGTGGCGGAGGGTACAAGAAAACCGGCGGTCTGCATGGCGTGGGGGCGTCGGTGACCAACGCACTGTCGGAATGGCTGGAAGTGGAAATCTACCGGGACGGCAAGATCCACCGCATGCGGTTTGAATCCTGGGTGGACAAGGACGGAAAGGAACACGTCGGCGAGCCGGTCACCGGCCTGGAAGTGATTGGCGAGACCCGCCGTACGGGCACCAAGGTGACCTTCAAGCCGGACGCGAAGGTGTTCCACGGCAACATCAGCATGAACTACGACGTGATCGCCGAACGGCTGCAGGAAATCGCCTTTCTCAACTCCGGCCTGACCGTGACCCTCACCGACGAGCGCACCGGAAGAAGGGACGAATTCCGCTACGAAGGCGGCGCGCGGCAGTTCGTGCAGTTCCTGAACGAAAACAAGACGGTGCTGCACGACGTCATCCACTTCGCGGCGGAAAAGGACGACATCGAAGTCGAGGTGGCGCTCCAGTACAACGACGGCTATACCGAAACCATCCTTTCCTTCGTGAACACCATCCCCACGCGGGGCGGCGGCACCCACGAGACCGGCTTCAAGACCGCCTACACCCGCGTCATGAACGACTACGCCCGCAAGATGGGCCTGCTGAAAGAGAAGGACAAGAACCTGGAAGGATCCGATCTGCGGGAAGGGATGATGGCCGTCATCAACATCAAGATGGCGGACGTGGAATTTGTCGGACAGACGAAGGACCAGCTGGGCAGCACGGCGGCGCGCAGCGCGGTGGACGCGGTGGTGGCGGAGAAAATGTCCGCCTACCTGGAGGAAAATCCGCAGGTCGCGCAGATGCTCGTCAAGAAGGCCATCCAGGCGGCCAAGGCGCGGGAGGCCGCCCGCAAGGTGCGGGACGAAATCCGCAGCGGCAAGAAGCGCACAGACAGCCCGTCGCTGGGCGGCAAGCTCGCCCCGGCCCAGTCAAAGGATTACCTCCGCAACGAGCTGTTCATCGTGGAAGGGGACAGCGCGGGCGGCTCGGCCAAGCAGGGACGCGATTCCCGTTTCCAGGCGATCCTGCCCCTGAAGGGCAAGCCGATGAACCCGGAAAAGGCGAAGCTCGCCGACGTGCTGAAAAACGACGAATACCAGGCCATCATCGCCGCCATCGGGGCGGGAATCGGCTCTGAGTTCGACGTGGACGCCTGCAACTACGGGAAAATCATCATCATGACCGACGCGGACTCGGACGGCGCGCACATCCAGGTGCTGCTGCTGACGTTTTTCTACCGGTACATGAAGCCGCTGATCGAGACCGGACGGGTGTTCATCGCCCAGCCGCCCCTGTACAAGATCACGAAGAAAAGCGGCAAACAGGAGACGGTGCGGTACGCCTGGACGGAAGAGCAGCTGGAGGAGCAGCTGAAGGAACTGGGCAAAAACGTCGAACTGCAGCGATATAAGGGCCTCGGGGAGATGAACCCCGAGCAATTGTGGGAGACGACGATGAACCCGGCGACGCGCACGCTGCTGCAGGTGACCATCGAAGACGCGGCCAAGGCCGAACGCCGGGTGTCCACGCTGATGGGCGACAAGGTCGAGCCGCGCAAACAATGGATTCTCGACCACGTCGACTTCACCGAGTTCGAGGAATGAACCGCTGGTCGGATGACGGGAGGTAATCGCGCTTGAGCGTGCTGGAGCAATTTTTGCCCGCCTATCTGGAAGAAGTGGTGGGCGACCGGTTCGGCCGCTATTCGAAATACATTATCCAGGACCGGGCCATCCCCGACGTGCGGGACGGCCTGAAGCCCGTGCAGCGGCGCATCCTGTACGCCATGTACGACGCCGGCAACACGCCGGACAAGCCGTACCGCAAATCGGCCAAGACCGTCGGGGACGTCATGGGCAACTTCCATCCCCACGGCGACGCCTCCATCTACGAAGGCATGGTGCGGATGGCGCAGCCGTGGAAGATGGCCCATCCGCTGATCGACGGCCACGGCAACTGGGGCTCCCTGGACGACGACCCGCCGGCGGCGATGCGCTACACCGAGGCGCGGCTGTCGCCCATCGCCATGGAGCTGCTCCGGGACATCGAAAAGCGGACGGTACCCTTCAAGGACAATTTCGACAACACGGCCAAGGAACCGGTGGTCCTGCCGTGCCGTTTCCCCAATCTGCTGGTGAACGGCGTCAGCGGCATCTCTTCGGGATTCGCCACGGAAATTCCGCCCCACAACCTGCGGGAAGCCATCGACGCCACCATCGCGCTCCTGGAACGGCCGGACATCACCACGGAAGAGCTGATGGCCATCGTCAAGGGGCCCGATTTCCCGACGGGCGGCATCGTCATGGGCGTGGACGGCATCCGGGAAGCCTACGCCACCGGGAAGGGCCGCATTTACATCCGGGCGAAAACGGCCATCGAAGAGCTGCGCGGCGGGCGCAAACAGATCGTCATCACCGAGATTCCCTATCAGGTGGTCAAATCCCGCCTGGTGAGCGCCATCGAGCAGATCCGCGCGGACCGGAAAGTGGAGGGCATCGCCGAAGTCCGCGACGAAAGCGGCCGGGACGGCCTGCGCATCGTCATCGAGCTGAAGCGGGAGGCGGACGCGGAAGGGGTCCTTGCCTACCTGCTGAAAAAAACCGACCTGCAGATCGCCTACAACTTCAACATGGTGGCCATCGTCAACCGGGCGCCGCGGCAGCTGGGCCTGAAAGAGCTGCTGGAGGCCTACGTGGCGTGGCAGCGCGAAGTGGTCACGCACCGGACGCAGTACGAGCTGGAGAAGGCGGAGGAACGGGCCCACGTGCTGGAAGGGCTGGCGAAGGCGCTCGGGCTGCTGGACGAGGTCATCGCCGTCATCAAGGCCTCCAGGAACCGGGAAGACGCGCAAAACAACCTCATGGAACGGTTCGGGTTCTCGGAGCGCCAGGCGGACGCGATTTTGACGCTGCAGCTGTACCGGCTCACCAATCTGGAAATATCGCAGGTGGAGAAGGAGCTTGGCGAAACGCGCAAGCGCATCGCCCGCCTGCGGGGAATTCTGGAAGATCCGAAGAAGCTAACCGCCGTCATCCGCGAGGAACTCCTCGAAATCCGCGAGAAATACGGGGTGGACCGGCGCACGGCGATCCAGGAGGAAGTCGAGGAGCTTAAAGTCAACCTGGAGGTCACCGTTCCGTCGGAGGACGTGCTGGTGACCATCAGCCGCGAGGGATACATCAAACGGACGAGCCAGCTGTCGTTTACCCGTTCCGGCGGCGAATGGCAAAGCGCCGGCGTGAAGGAGGGCGACGCGGTCCGCTGGATCCTGCCGGTGAACACGCTGGACTCGCTGCTTCTGTTCACGCAGTCCGGCCAATATTTCCTGCTGCCCGTCCACGTCATCCCGGAGTTCAAGTGGAAGGAAAACGGCACCGCGCTGGTCAACGTGATCCCGTTGGGCAAGGAGGACCGGATCGTCGGCGTGGTGCCGGTGAAGCAGCAGGAGTGGGAAGAACGGGAAAACGGGCCGCATCTGGTGTTCGCCACCCGCCTCGGCCAGGTCAAGCGCTCGAAGCTGTCGGAGTACGCCACCACCCGCAGCATGGCCATCGCCGCCTGCAAGCTGGCGGAAGGCGACGAAGTGGCGGACGTGTTCCGCAGCGACGACCCTGCGGACATCCTGCTGGTAACCCGCAAGGGCATGTGCATCCGCTTCCGCGAGGAGGAAGTGAGCGTGCAGGGGCGGGTAGCCGGCGGCGTGCGGGGCATCGCCCTGAAGGAAGGAGACGCCGTCGTGCGGGCGCTGCCCGTGATCGGCGAGGAAGGCGAAATCCTCGTGGTGACGGATTACGGCTTCGCCAAGCGGACGCTCATTTTTGACTATCCCTTGCAGGGACGCGGCGGCCGCGGCGTGCAGACGATCGAGTTCCGGGAGGGAAGGCGGACGAGCGGCACCGCGCTGGTCGCCGCCGCCCATGTGAAAGAGGAGGCGGCGTTTGTCGCCGTGACGGCCCAGGGCGCCGTGCATCGCTTTTCGTCGGAGGATGCGCCCCTTGAGGACCGGCGCAGCCCGGGCAAATCCGTCGTTCCCGCCGGACGGAACGATCCGCTGCGGGAGGCGTTCGCCCTGCCGGCGGCGATCCGCTGACGCGCCGGCGAAATGAAATCCCGATCTATGCCGGGGATTTTTGTTGGCGCGGGCTATCTTTCGTCCGGTTTTGTTGATTAACGTCATAAAATTTTAATGTTGCAAAACTAGGATTCGACATCTCCCCCGCGTATAATGAAAGTACAGGCAGTTTTTGGGGAAACCGGGGGGATTCCATGGAGTCCGCGGCGGAATTCGTGAAAAGCTGGATGAAGCTGACAAAGGAATGGAACGCGGAGCTGGATCAGGCGCTGGCGCCGGGGCTGACGTCCGGACAGCTCCATGTGCTGGAGATCCTGCGGGAACGCGAGCCGATGAAGCCGTCGGACTTTCTGCCGCTCCTCGAGACGACGCCCGCGGCGGTGACCACGCTGCTGGACCGGATGGAACGCGGCGGGCTGGTGGAACGCCGGCGCGACGAACGGGACCGGCGGATCGTCTGGGTGCATATGACGGACCTCGGACGGCGGGAAGCGGAGCGCGGCGTGGCCCTGCGAAACGCCATCGTCGCCCGTTCCCTTGAGCGGCTTTCCCTTCACAACCGCAAGCTTCTTGTGTATCTGCTCGGAAAGATTGCCGGTGAAGCGGGTTCCGGCGTAAAGCGGGAAGGGGACAGGCAGGAGGGCGCGGACCGGAAAAATGCCGGTCGGGAAGGGGCGGACCGGGAAGCGGAGGCGGAAATCCGACCGGCAGGCGAACCCGCGGCAGGCGAACCCGCTGCGGAAGCCACCGCCTGACCCGGGCTGAGTGGCACCCCGTTTTCGTTGTTCAGGAACGGCCGGGCGCCGTCCAGCCTCCGGACGCTTCCAGAGACCGCACGTGGGCTTCGGTTTCCTTCCGAATTTGTTCCATTCGCGCATATTCGTCCGGCGTGAAGCGGTCGCGCCGGTCGTCGTTCAGGATACGGGGAAGCGGCAGGATGCGGTAGTGCCGCTTCCCGCTTTGTTTTTGGATGTGGACCCAGGTGGGGACGAACTGCGGAAGGTCCCATGAGAGGGTGACGCGTCCGTCCGCCGTTTCCGTGCGGGTGAGGCGGACCCTGACGATCAGGCCGGTGTCCGTTCCGTTTCCGGTCTGGTTGGAGATGAAGTTGCCCAGGGAATAGAAAATGAGCCCGCGGCGCCCGTTTTCCGCGCCGCCGGCTCCGGGAACGCTCCAGATTTCATAGGGCTGGACGACATGCGGGTGCGAGCCGAGGATGATATCCGCCCCGGCTTCCACCGCCCCGCGGGCGATGTCCCGCTGGAAGTCGTTCGGCCATTTTTCATATTCATTGCCGAAATGGAGAAAAACCGCGACGAAATCGGCGCCCGCTTCCCGGGTGCGGGCGATGTCCGCCCGGATGCGCTCCGGATCGATGAGGTTCACGGCGAAGGGTTTGTCCTTCGGGACCGGCAGGCCGTTCGTGCCGTAGGTGTAGGAAAGAAAACCGAGCCGGATGCCGCTTCGTTCCACGATGACGGGACGGCGCGCCGCCTCTTCGTCTTCCGCCGTTCCCACCGGCACGATGCCGGCCTCGCGCAGGCGCTCCAGGGTACGGACGATTCCGGCCCAACCGCGGTCCAGGCTGTGGTTGTTGGCGGTGGACAGGACGTGAAAGCCCGCTTCCCGCAGATTGCCGGCGAGCTCGGGCGGCGAATTGAAACGGGGAAAACCGGAGTATTTCAGGTCGGCTCCCGCCAGCACCGTTTCCAGATTGCCGGCGACCCAGCCGCCATCCGCAAAGACGGGGCGCACGTCCTCGAACCAGGGTGAAAAGTCGTATTTGCCCGCCGCTTCATCATAATAGGCGGGCAGCTGCGGCATATGCACCATGATGTCGCCGACCGCGTACAGGACGGCTTCGCGCACGACGGGGCCGGGCGGAGGTTCCGGCGAGGGAGGGGGAGCGGTCCGCGTTTCGGGGGCCGGAGGAGGGGAATAGGAAGCGGACGGAGCGGCCTCATCCTTCCGCTCCTGCCACGCCGAACCCAGGAAGGCGGCGAAAACGGCAACAAGGGATACCGCCGCGAGGAACGCGGCCCGGAGCAGCCATTTCCGGACGGATGCCCGCATGCGGGTTCCCTCCCTTTCGTCATTCTTTGGCCTGGACAGGCTTCATCCGGCCGGAGCGCGCCGGGATTTCCGGCGGTCCGCCGTTCCGGTCAGCCGTCGCGGGTCCACCGGCCGCTGACGCCGCAGGGCAGGATCAGCCCGGTGCGGCCGATGGGCAGGCCGATTTCCCCGCATTCGCACGCGCCGCCCCACAGGCGCCCGAAGGAAAGATGAAGCAGATTGGCCAGCGCCGTCGGCGACAAGCCGGAGGTGTAGGTGTTCACCAGCACGAACAGCGGCTCGTCGGAAAGCACCCGGGCGCACAGTTCGAGAAACGGCCCCAGATGCAGCTCCAGCTTCCACATTTCGCCTTCCGGACCGCGGCCGTAGGCGGGCGGATCCATGATGATGGCGTCGTAGCGCCGGCCGCGACGCTCTTCCCGCCGCACGAATTTGAACACGTCGTCGGTGATCCAGCGGACGGGGGCGTCCGCCAGCCCGGACAGGGCCGCGTTGTCCCTGGCCCATTGCACCATTCCCTTGGCCGCGTCCACGTGGCACACTTCGGCGCCGGCCGCCGCCGCGGCCAGTGTGGCGCCCCCCGTATAGGCGAACAGATTGAGCACCCGCACCGGGCGGCCGGCACCGGCGATGCGGTCCATGATCCAGTTCCAGTTGGACGCCTGTTCGGGAAACAGACCCGTATGCTTAAAGCCGGTCGGACGGATGTAAAAGCGCAGGTTTCCGTAGCCGATCTGCCAGCGTTCGGGAAGCGGCCGGCGAAATTCCCATCTGCCGCCGCCGGAAGAACTTCTGTGGTAATGGCCGTCCGGGTCGTTCCAGCGGGGGTCGCCGGTCACGGGCGGCCAGATCGCCTGGGGATCGGGACGCCTGAGGACGTACGGACCCCAGCGCTCCAGTTTTTCCCCGTCTCCCGCATCGATCAGTTCGAAATCCCGCCAATCGTCTGCCACCGCGATCAAAAGGCAACCCTTCCCCGAAATCCGCGAAAATTGCCGGTTCAAGGTCCGGCGCGTCTGCCCCATTATACCGAAATTCGAAAATCTTTCACAAGCTTTTCACCGTGTTGAACCAGATCTTGTGACCGCCGTCACAGTGAAACGGGGACCCGGTTTCTAGAATGGAGGCATGAAGGCAAATAAATGCCCCGATGGAGGTTGGCTTGATGAAAACGAAAAACAGAAGGTTTCTGACGGCAATGGTTCTGGCGGCGGGGGTTGTGTTGCTGGCCGGCTGCGGAGGAGGAGGCAGCAGCGGCGGCGATTCCGGTTCTTCGGCCGCCCCGCAAGGCGAAGGCACGAAAATTGAAATCAAGGCGACCAACTGGGATTTTGAACCGAAGGAAATCCGCGTCAAGCAGGGCGAAACGGTGACGATTTCCCTGGTGAACGCGGAAGGGCTGCACAGCATCCTGATCAAGGGATACAACCAAAAGATCGAGGCGGGCAAACCCGTTACCTTTGTGGCGGACAAATCCGGCGAATTCGAATTCGTCTGCGACATCATGTGCGGCACCGGCCACGCGGACATGATCGGAAAGCTGATCGTCGAGTGAAGCAGGGCATCGAAAACCCTTGACAAAGGGGGGGAACGGAGATGGCCAACGACGTGAAACGCCAGCCGGCCAACGGCAACGGACACGAAAAGGAGCCGGCTTTGTGGGGAACGTTCGTGGCGGTACTCATCATGGGTTCGCTGTTTGTCGCAGGCTGGTTCGGCGCATTCGCCCTGTTCCTGGAACGAAACTGACGCCCTGTGCGGGAGGAGAGCAAAGCGATGCACATCCATCGATTGGAAAAAATATGGATCGTTTTCGGCCTGGTCATGCTGGCGGTGTTTCTGACGGTGCTGGGCATCTTCGCGTTTTCCCAGGGCGTGCAGACACCGCACAGCTATGCGCACCAAGGCGTCGATCCGGAAAAGCTGTCCGAGACGCCGCCTTTTGACCAGCCGGGGGTTTACCAGGTCGGCGAAAACGAATACGAAGCGGTCATCATTGCTTACGCCTTCGGTTTCACGCCGAACGAAATCACGGTGCCCGCGGGAGCGAAAATCCATTTCGTCGTCACCAGTTCCGACGTGGTGCACGGCTTTGAAATCGTGGGCACCACCGTCAACCTGATGGCGGTCCCCGGCGAAGTGAACCGGGTCACCTATACGTTTGACGAACCGGGCGAATACCTGATCCTCTGCAACGAGTATTGCGGCGTCGGACACCAGGCGATGTACACGAAACTGATCGTGACCTGATTTGTCGGACATCGGACAGATGAGTCACTTGCGGAAAGGGGAACACCCATGGCGCAAACTTTTGATCGCGCAGACGGAAAGCTTGCGCTGACGCACATCCTTTTTGCCCTGGCCGCCCTGATGATCGGCGGGATCGCGGGCATGCTGCAGGGCATGGTGCGCGGCGGCGTGATTGAACTGCCGGGAGGCATCGGCTACTATCAGCTGCTCACCGCGCACGGTGTGCTGATGGCGCTGGTGTTTACCACGTTTTTCATCATCGGTTTCATGTTTTCGGGCTTGTCCAAGGTGACGGGAGGCCGGCTGACCGGCACGGCGCGCGGCCTCGGGTGGGCCGGTTTCTGGCTCATGGCCGTGGGCACCGTCCTCGGCACCGTGATGATCCTGGCCAACAAGGCGACGGTGCTGTACACGTTTTATGCCCCGTTGAAGGCGTCGCCCTGGTTTTACATCGCCCTGGCCCTCGTGGTCGTGGGCAGCTGGCTGAGCGGCGCCGGCATGATCGCGCAATACGTCTCGTGGCGCAAAAACAACAAGGGCAAAATTTCGCCGCTGTTCGCCTTCATGGCGGTGGCCACGATGGGGCTGTGGTACATCGCCACGCTGGGCGTCGCGATCACGGTGCTGTTCCAGTTCATCCCCTGGTCCTTCGGCTGGGTGGAAAAAATCAACGTCATGCTGAGCCGCACGCTGTTCTGGTACTTCGGCCATCCGCTCGTGTATTTCTGGCTCATGCCGGTGTACATCTGCTGGTACGTGATCGTGCCGAAGGTCATCGGCGGCAAAATCTTCAGCGACGCGCTGGCCCGGCTGGCGTTCGTTCTGCTGCTTCTCTTTTCCACGCCTGTGGGCTTCCACCATCAATTGATGGAACCCGGCATCACGCCGTTCTGGAAGTTCCTGCAGGTCATTCTGACCTTCATGGTTGTCGTGCCGTCGCTCATCACGGCGTTCGCGCTGTTTGCCACGTTTGAGACCACGGGCCGCGCCAAAGGGTACAAGGGGCTGTTCGGGTGGTTCAGGGCCCTGCCCTGGAAAGACGTGCGGTTCCTGGCGCCGTTCATGGGCATGGTCGCCTTCATCCCCGGCGGCATCGGCGGCATCATCAACGCCAGCCACCAGATGAACGCCCTGGTGCACAACACCATCTGGGTGACGGGGCACTTCCACCTGACGGTGGCGACGGCGGTGGCCATCACCTTCTTCGGCATCGCCTACTGGCTCATTCCGGCGATTACCGGCCGGCGGATGACGGCGTCGATCAACCGGCTGGGCATCATCCAGGTCTCGCTGTGGGCGCTCGGCATTCTGGTGATGTCGGGGGCGATGCACATCTCCGGCCTGCTCGGCGCGCCGCGCCGCACTTCCGACACGACTTACAACGGCAACGAAATCGCGGCGCAATGGGATCCGTACAACCTGCTCATGGCCATCGGCGGCGCCATCCTGTTCCTCAGCCTTATCGTCATGGCGGTGGCCCTGATCAAGATGATCCGTCTGCCGAAGGGCGAGACGGAATATCCGGTGGCGGAATCCCTGACGCCGGCGGAAGCGACGCCGCGCTGGCTGGAACGCTGGGGCGTATGGGTCGGCCTGGCCGCGGTGCTCATCGTGGTCGCTTACGCGATTCCGATCGCCGACATGATCGCCAACCCGGCGCCCGGCGCCAAGGGTTACGTCCTGTGGTGAGGCCCTTCGGAATCAACACCGCAGGCAACAAGCGAAGCGGAGTGGGATGAGGAACCAGGGAATCCGGAGACGTTCCGACTCCCCCGCGAAAGCCCAAAGGCATCCACGCCTTTGGGCTTTGTTTGGTACGCCCAGCATGGGCGTCATCTCTACGGTGAAAGTCCGGAATGGGGGCTGGCGAGCGCCTACCATTAGCCAAAGGCAAGGGTGCCTGCCGC
>DATCLN010000059.1:0-7014 GCA_036563895.1 Paenibacillaceae bacterium | reverse complement strand
CGGGCCTTTTCCCGCTCCTGCTCCTTGCGCCGGTCTTCCGCCGCCTTCATCTGTTCCAGCGATTTCAGCGCGCTTTCGGTCGCGGCTTTCGCCAGGCCCCGCGGGATGAGGTAGTTGCGCGCGTAACCCTCGGCGACGTCCTTGACTTCGCCCTTTTTGCCGTGGCCTTTGACGTCCTGCAAAAAGATGACTTTCATTCCGCCTGCCCCTCTCCCTCTTTGAGTTCCTGCAGCACCGCCTTGAGCCGCGCCGCCGCTTCCCGGACCGAGGTCTTCAGCTGGGCGGCGGCGTCGTTCAGGTGGCCGCCTCCCCCCAGCTTTTCCATGACGACCTGGACGTTGATTTTCCCGTGGGAGCGGGCGCTGATGCCGACCAGGCCGTCCGGGCGCTTCGCGATCACGAAGGAAGCGGCGATGCCCGACATGTTCACCAGCATGTCCGCCGCCTGGGCGATGATCAGCTGCGGCACGGGTTCGCCCCGTTCCACCGCGGCGATGGCGATGTCGTCTCCCCAAATCTCCGCGTGGCGGACGATTTCCGCCTTGCGAACGTATTCCTCGAGCTTCTCCTGCATCATGCGCTGCACCGCTGCGCCGTCCGCACCATTGCGCCTGAGGTAGGAAGCGGCCTCGAAGGTCCGCGCGCCCGTGCGCACGGAGAAGCTTTTCGTGTCCACCGTGATGCCGGCCAGGAGCGCCGTCGCCTCGCGGGGCTCAAGCTCGATGTCTTCGTGCACGTATTGCAGAAGCTCCGTCACCAGCTCGCACGTGGAGGACGCGTACGGTTCCATGTAGACGAGCACGGCGTCCTGGATGATCTCTTCGCTGCGGCGGTGATGGTCGATGATCACCACCCGCTCCGTCTGCTCGAGCAGCCGCGGCTCGGGAACCATCGACGCCCGGTGGGTGTCCACCACCACCGCGAGGGTTCTTCTCGTCGCCTGCATGAGCGCCTGTTCGGGCTTCACGAAACTTGCATGCAGCTGCTCGTCTTCCTTCAGCAGGTTCATCATGCGCTCGATGGACGGATTGACGTCTTCCAGGACAATGAAGCTCTCCTTGCCCAGATGCCGCGCCATTTTCCACACGCCCACCGACGCCCCGATGGCGTCCATGTCCGGCTCGGCGTGGCCCATGACGATGACGTTGTCGCTGTCGCGGATCAAGTCCCGGAGCGCGTGGGCGATTACCCGGGCGCGGACGCGGGTGCGCTTCTCCACGGCGCTGCTTTTGCCTCCGTAGAAGCTTTGCCGCTGGCCGACCCGGACCACCGCCTGGTCGCCTCCCCGGCCGAGGGCGATGTCCAGGCTGCTTTGCGCCTGCTGGCCGATCTCCAGGATGCTGTCAAATCCCGCGGCGAAGCCGATGCTGAGCGTCAGCGGCAGCTTGAGATCCGCCGTCATTTCCCGGACATCGTCCAGGAGGTCGAAGCGGGATTGCTCCAGCTGCCGGAGCGTCTGCTTGTTGGTGACGATCAGGTAGCGGTCCGCGGACATGCGCCTGAGCAGCATGCCGTGCTCCTGGGCCCACTCGCTTATCCGTCCGGTCACCCGGGACAGCACCAGGGTGCGCTTCTGTTCGTCCATGCCCTGCGCGACTTCCTCGAAGTTGTCCATCATCACGATGCCAAGGGCGATTTTCTCGTCCTCGTACCGTTTGGCCAGGCTCCAGCGTTCGGTGATGTCGATGATGTAGACCAGCCGTTCCTGCTGGCGGAAAACCAGCTCGAACACCCGATCCCCGAGCCGGGTCACGGTCTTGCCCGGCTGTGCCTCATCCCGGGAGGGGTTCTTCAGTTCCGGAAACAGCTCGTCCAGCGGCACGCCGACGACGGACGCCCGGCCGGTCGCCTCCGCGACGAACGGATTGTGCCACTCCACTTCCCGTTCCTCGTTGTACAAAATGATGCCGAAGGGCAAATGGGCAATGACTTCGGCCCCCACGTTGCGGATGCGGCGGGTCAGGGTCAGCACGTAATCCTGCAAGTCCCGCCGGAACGCGCGTTCCGCCAGGATGAAATAGACGCAGACCACCCCGCCGAGCACGAGCCCGACCAGCCCGAGCAGCCACTCGTACCAGGCCAGGGCCACCGTCAGCAGGAAGATGAGCCCGAGAGCCCAAAGCACATGCATGCCATGCCATCGCCGGATGAGAAATTTGGGCATGTCGCATTTCTCTCCCGTTTATTTGACGAAATACTTCCGCAGCGGAAACGCCGTATCCAGCAGCCCGACCAGATAAAACGGCGGAAACAGCAGAACCGGAGCCGACAGGAGCACGGGAACGACGCGCGGCCAGCGCTTGGCGTCGGCGATGAAAAACAGAAAACCGATGGCCTGGATCGTGAAAGCCAGCCTGAGCAGCGGGAGCAGGTTGTTCACCGCGCCGCTCAGGAAACCTTCCAGCGGAAACAAAGCGGCGATCAGCGCGATCAGATACACAAGCACCAGATGGCGCGGCAGGCGCCAGGTCCGGATTGGCGGAAGCCCGGGCACGGACACGCCGGCCCAACCCGCAAGGCGTCTGCCCACATACTGGTTGACGACCGTCAGCACGAACGCGGCAAACCAAAGCAGGGTCGGAAGCACTGCCATCGTTCCCTCGGCGATGTCGCGCACGGCCTCCTCCCAGTTTCCCGGCATCATCGAGGGGTCTCCGGAGCCGAGCTGCGCCGCGGTCCGCTCCAGATAATCGCGGATCCCGGCGGCCGGGTCGAAGCGGAACACGGCCTGGGCCAAGGCCATTTGCAAAAGCAGCGTCGCCAGCACCGTCAGAAAACAGGCGACGACCGCCGTTTTGGCATTCGCGCCCCGCCGGTAGAGATGCCCCGTCACGGCGGCGGGCACAAGGAAAAACGCTCCCATGTACAGCGCCGGCAGTCCGCCGCTTTCCCCGAGCAGGAAGAAGGCGCCTGCGAAACCGAGCGCGATGTGGAAGGCCGCGGCGACGGGATTCAGCAGGACGATCAGGGCCGTGGTCAGCGGCATGACGAACCATAGCGTCACGACGCCGGCGGACGTCATCGTCCCGGCCAGCGCCAGAGCCAATGCCGCCGCCAGCAGCAGCGGCTTCCCACCCGTGTTCAACCGCGTCACCTCGGTTTCGGAGTGTAACCGTAAAGTTGATTATAGCACAAAAAAGGTTATTCCGCGTTTGCCGCGGAATAACCCGTGACAAGGCCCGTCCTTGTTCATTTGCCGATGCCTACAGACCGGCGGGCGGCACCGCCCGCGCGCCTCCGGCTTCTTCGGCCACTTCCCAGCCGAGCGCCTCAAGCAGCGACAGCGGCGCATAGGCCCGTTCGCCGATGGAAAGCAGCTCGACGGCGGACGTTTTCCCGCCGCTGTTCCATACCGCCCGGTAGCCGCGTTCCAGCATCAGCTCTCCCCGCTCCGGAACGGGAATCTCCACGCCGCTTCCGGCTCCCGACCCCTCCGCCGCGCCGCCGGTGATGGTCCAGGTGCGGTCCGTCCGGTTCCAGGACAGGCCGTAGCCGAACCCCTTCAGCGCTTCCAGGTCAAAATAGCGCTGACCGCGGTACCCGACGAGGGGAACCGTCATTTCATCCAGGAACAGCTTTTCCGTCACGTCCGCCACGCGGACGAACTCGCTGCGGATCGGCTGCCCCGCGCGCACGTTTTTGTTCACGCCGTTTTCGTCCATGGCCACCTGGCCGCCGATCAGCACGTACCGGATGCCCGCGGACGGCAGGTCGGGCCGTTCCACCGTGGAGCGGTCGCGGATTTCGTTGTAATCGAAAATGACGATGTCCGCGTCCATCCCCTTGGCGATGCGGCCTTTCCTGCGAAGGGCGGGGGCCTGCTTCTCCAGCCGCTGCGCGGGCATCAGCGTCATCTTGTCGATGGCGTCCATGAGATCGATGACGCCTTTTTCCCGCACATACATGCCGATGGTGCGGGCGAAGGTGCCCGACGCCCGCGGATGGTTGTTGTTGCCCGGCTCCAGGATCGCGTCGCTGCCGATCATGACGAAATCGGCCTTGAGTGCGTCGATCAGGTCCTCCTCGGGGATGGCGTAGGCGACGGCCAGCTTGCCTTCCCGGCGGTATTTCCGGAAGGTCTCCGCCGTCAGCCGCTCCGACGTCCCCGCGATCTGCAGGTCTTCGTAGCTGATGCGGAATCGCTGCTGCCAGCCTTCGTCAAACCGCGCGGAGTTGAGGTAGGTCCCCCAGAAATCGTACGGGTACACGCAGGCGGTGATGTCCAGCCCTTCCGCCCGCGCTTCGGCAATCATCTGCAGGGACTGTTTCATGGAAAACGTGCCGCCGGTGCTGTGGATGTGGTCGATGTGGACCGCCGCCCCGGTGGCCCGCGCGTACCCGATGATCTCATTCAGCGCGTCGATGTTCGTGCCCGGCTCCTCCATGTCGGAGTAGCGCGCGTGGAAATATACCGGGACGTTGTACTTGTGCGCCAGCTCCATAAGCGGCAGGATCTCTTCCGGGCCGATCCCGGGCACGTATTCGAGGCTGAAGGAGATGCCCAGCGCCCCGTTGTTCAGCGCCTCTTCCGCGTCCCTGACCAGCTTGCCGATCTGCGCCTTGCTTGCCGAAGCGTACCGGCTCAGGCTGAACTGGTTGCGGGCTTGCGTATAAAAGAAGGAAGCGCCGAAATGCACGGGCGTGCGGTTGCGCTCGTAATAGGAGTACCAGCTCTTCGGAGACGACGTGCCGCCGTGCATGGCGATGTTGGCGGTGACGCCGTCGGCGATCTTGTTCCACACGCCGTAAGGGTTCGGATCGTAGGAGAGATTGTCGATGAAGCCGGGCGCCACCACCAGGCCGGTGGCGTCGATGACCCGTTTGCCCTTCAGCGGATGCGACGTGACCACGCCGATGGTTCCGCCGATGATGCCGATGTTGAGCCCTTCCCGGTCCAGCTTCGTCTCCGGATTGATGACCCGGCCGTTTTGGATCACGATATCGTATTCGATGGCCAAATCCTCTTGCGTCACGAAGGCGTCCGGGTCGTATTCGGCCTCTTCCGTTTCTCCGGCCGCCCCGCCGTCCGCCGTCCCGCCGCCCGGCTCCGCGCCGTTCGCTCCGTCGCCGGTCCCGCCCGGTTCCTGCCCGTTTTGCACCGGAGCGCCCGGCGCGCCGGACGGCTGCTGCGGCTGCGCGGGCGGTTCGCCGCCCAGCCCCGGCATCCGGACCGGCCATTCCTGGGCCGCCCAGACCCCGATCAGCACCGCCGCAATCGCCGCGGTCAGCGCGAACACCGCGATCCGCATGTGGCGGCGCATCCTCCGGCGCCTTCCGCCGGCCAGCCGTTCCATCGCCCTACCTCCCGCCGTTCAGATGCAGTTCAGACGGCCTGCGGCTTTTTCCCGCCGGCGCCCTTGCCGTCTTTACTGTCATTATCGTCATTTTGCCCGCCTAGTCCATCCCCGGAACCGGTTCGTCCAGTCCCGGCTTCGGCAGCTCGTACAGGCTCTTCGCCGGGTCAAGCCAGGCCTTCAGCCATTCCGACGCCCGGGCGACATCCTCTTCATCCAGGACATAATACCACAGGGAATTGATCATCCGGCCCTTGCCGGCCAGCGTGTGGCTGTAGATGAGGCGGGTGTCGGCGGACAGCACCCATTTGGCCTGCTCGATCAGCTCCGCAGGGGTGATGTCGGTCCGGAAGTTGTCGCCCATGATGTCGAAGAGTTCCGGAATCTTCGTCCATTGGTTCACCCGCGTCGCCTTGGCAAGCAGGGCCTCCAGAAACTGCTTCTGCCGCTGCGTCCGGCTGATGTCGCCGCCGGCGTCCTCCCGGAAGCGCACGAAATTGAGCGCCTCTTCCCCGTTGTAGACCGGCTTTCCCGCCTTTACGACAAATTTTTCGTGGCCCGGATCGTTGTTGACCAGATCGCGTTCCACCGGCAGCTCGACGCCGCCGATGGCGTCCACCGCGTCGCGGAAGCCCTGGAAATTGACGGCGGCGTAATGCTCCACCGGCACGCCGAACAGCTTCTCCACCGTCTCCACGGCCAGTTTGGCTTCCCCGTAGGCGTAGGCGTGGGCCATTTTGTCCATGCCGCGGCCCGGCATTTCCACATAGGAATCCCGCGGCACCGAGATCATCAGAGCGGCGCCGTCCGCCGGGCGCACCGCCGCCAGGATCACCGTGTCGGACCGCCCGCGCTCTTTGCCCCGCTGATCCACGCCGAGCAGGAGCAGGGTATAGGGTCTTTTCGCTTCCTCTTTCAGCCCCTGCCCGGCCGGCTGTTCTTCGGTTCTCCCGTCAATGGGCTGATACGATTTCTGAAGTTTTCTCTCCACGGATTTGGCGAAAAAGAGATCAAAGCCCCACAGAGCGAGCGCCGTCCTTTGCCAGTATGCGATCGCACCCAGCAGAAGGACGGCCAGCAGCACCCCGGCTGTCCAACGCTTTTTGCGCGACCATCGCATGAAAATGCCCCCTCTGCACCTCAAAGAAAAATAATTCCCGTGTTAATATGGACGACGCAGCCCGCGGTTTTGTTTTCAATTGCCGAAAAAAATCAAAAAAACCGCCCCGCCGCTCGAGGCGGAAGGGCGGGCGTGCTTTCGCGGACCGCGTCAATCCGTCGTGTACGGGAGCAGCGCCATCTGGCGGGCCCGCTTGATGGCGACGGTCAGCATCCGCTGGTATTTCGCCTTGGTGCCGGTCACGCGGCGCGGCAGGATTTTGCCCCGTTCGCTGATGAACTTGCGCAGCAGATCGACGTCCTTGTAGTCGATGTACTCGATCTTGTTGACGGTGAAATAGCACACCTTGCGCCGCTTGTTGCGGCCGCGGCGGTACTTCTTCGGCTCGCGTTCGCGGGTTTCCGCGCTCTTTTCCCGCGTCTGCGTTTCGCGCGCGGCGGCTTCCTTCGCCGGCGCCTGGGCCTGTTGTTCGCTCATTGTTTCTCCTCCTTTTCCTCAGCATCGTTTCAGAACGGCAAATCGTCGTCCGAAATGTCCACCGGTCTGCCGGCGTCCGCGAAGGGGTCGTCGTCGAACGCGTCCCGTTTTCCGCTTCCCGGC
>DATCLN010000058.1:0-49210 GCA_036563895.1 Paenibacillaceae bacterium | reverse complement strand
TCCCGGCCGTCCGCCGGAATATCCGGGCTGGCCGCCGGCGAACGGATCCGGCGGGGAATCATCCCGCACGGAAGAGGCGTCTTCGCGGTTCGGCGATTCCAGAAAACGGACGTTGTCGGCCACGACTTCCGTCACGTAAACGCGCCGGCCTTCGTTGTTGTCGTAATGGCGAACCTGGATGCGGCCTTCCACGGCGGCAAGCCGTCCCTTGCGCAGATAGTTCGCGCATGTCTCGGCGAGCTGCCGCCACGTGACGATCGGGATGAAATCGGCCTCGCGTTCCCCCTTGCTGTTCGTAAAAGGACGATCCACGGCCAGGGTGAACTGGGCGACCGCCACGCCGGAGGGCGTGTAGCGGAGCTCGGGATCCCGGGTCAGTCGGCCGATCAGAATGACCCTGTTCAGCACGGCTTCCATCCTCCCTCAAGGCCGGGCGGGGGAACCGCCGGCGAATGCGCGCCCCAAGGGCTCCTCCCAATCGCTTGCCTCCGCGTCAAGCCACGACGTCGCGAATCACGAGATGCCGGACCACCTCGTCGGTGATGCGCAAAACCCGTTCGATTTCCGCCACGTGCGACGGTTCCGACGAGAACTGCACCACCACGTAGATGCCTTCGCGGAACTTGCCGATCTCGTACGCGAGCCGGCGCTTGCCCATCACTTCGTGCTTGCGGATTTCCCCGCCGCCGCCGCGGATGACTTCCTGGATCTTCTCCGTGACCGCCTGAACGGCATCCGGCTCCAGGTCCGGACGGATGATGTACATGAGTTCGTAGTTGCGCATCTTCCGTTCACCTCCCTTTGGACCTAAGGCCCTCCGCGAACGGGCGGATCGCCCGGCCGGAGAGCAAGGAGCAAGAAGAAATGCATACCACTGTATCATATCACACGCGCCCAAACACGACAAGCCGCCTCGTCCGTGCGGACCCGGCCCGGGTCCGGTCTGCGGCCGTCCCGCCGGCGCCGAAGCGGATGAAAAAACGGCTCGCTTCCTCAACACGGAGCCGCTGACAGGAACGCGTGGCGCGTATGCTGTGGGAAGCTGGCGGAAAGGGTGGGATTCGAACCCACGCACGCCTTGCGGCGCCTAGTTGATTTCGAGTCAACCCCCTTGGACCACTTGGGTACCTTTCCGCGCAGCACGAAATATGATAGCACATGCGGCCGCGAACCGCAACCCGTCGCCGCCCGTCAGCCGGAGGACTCGGGATCCGCCGGGTACGCGGATCGCAGTACCTTTTTCAGGTTCTTTTCGAATTTGGATCGGGGCAGCAGGATCGAATGCCTGCATTTGACGCACTTGATGCGGATGTCCATGCCCATGCGGATGATTTCCATTTCGTTCGCGCCGCACGGATGCGGCTTTTTCATCTGCACGATGTCGCCGAGTTGATACGTTTTCCGCTCCATGTCCCGCCACCTCTTGTTTGCCCGGCATCCCCCCGCGGGTCCGGACGCGGGGCTTCGTCCCGGGCCCCGCCTGGTCCTGACACGGGCCTTCCCTTCCCGGCAGGACCGCGGGTCTGGACGCCGGTCTTCATCCCCGTACAGCTCCGGTCCCACAGCAGGCCTGCGCCTCCGGGAAACCCCGGATCCCAGAGCGCACCCATCCATCCCGGACGGCCGCGGCGACCGCGGCTCCGGACATTGGGCCGGCGGCTCCGCCTCACTCGGGGGACACCACGGCGATCCGCGGAACGGCGGCGCCTTCTCCCCGTTCCTCGAAGGCTTTCCGGAGGGCTTCGTTCAGCCGCCGGGAAACCGCCAGCCGGTCGTCCGGCCTGCACGCAGCCGCCACCCGCAGCACGGCGCCCGCCGCGTCGACGGCCTGCAATCCAAGCAGTTCCGGCTTGCCGATCACGGCCGTGTCGTCAAACCGGTCCAGCACGCCCCGGATGATGTGGCCGGCTTCCTCGACCTTGAATTCCGCGGGGACGGTCACATCGAGGACGGCCAGCGACGGATACACGGAATAATTGGTGACCTGCGTGATGGAGCCGTTGGGAATGATATGTACCTCGCCGGTCCAACTGCGCAGGCGGGTGGTTCGGAGGCCGATCATTTCCACCGTGCCGGTGACGCCTCCGATCCGGACCACGTCGCCCACCGCAAACTGGTCTTCCATCAGGATGAAAATCCCGGCGATGACGTCCTTCACCAGCGCCTGCGCGCCGATCCCGATGGCCAGCCCGACCACGCCCGCCCCGGCCAGCAGGGGGGCCAGGTTCACGTTGAACTCCCCAAGAATAAGAAAGAAAGTAATGATATTGATCGCGTAGACGTTGACGTTCTTGAACAGCCGGCCCATCGTCTGCGTCCGCCGGACGCGCAGTTTGGCGGCGCGGCGGCCGCGCTGGCCGGTCACGCGGTCGATCATGCGGTTGATGAGCCACAGCACCACGCGGCTGACCAGGAAGATCAACAGGACACGGACCAGCACCGTGAGGGACTGAAGCCACATCTCCTCGTCGGTCAGAAACAGCCAGACACGGTCGAGAAACTGCTGCCACAGCCGGTCGACGGTCGGCTCCATGCGCCATTCCTCCATCGCTCACTGGATTTCGAGCGGCTCGTATCCGTCCGCCGTTGGTCGGAAAACCCCCCGGATCTCCACGTTTTCGGTCCTGATGATCCGCAGCACCTCCGGCAAATCCGCGGCCGCAAACGCGATGGTCAGCGAACAGCCCGCCGTGATCTCTTTGGGGGTCGGGCGAATGTCGATTTCGATGCCGGCATATTCCAGCAGCATTTCCGCGCGAAGCGCCTGCTGCGTGGAATCGAACGCCATGAGCAGCGATTCCGGTTCCATGCGTTCCAACTCCGTGGCCTTCCTTCGCCGGTTCCGCCGCCGCATGCCCGTCGGCCGGCGTCCTTCCGGAAAGGCGGGTATAGTTCAGCCAATTTGTCCATATACTAATACTATATTTCGGAGAGGAGGCGAATGCACGAGGTGAACGGCGTCCCCGGAACCCGCCCGGCTTTTTCGGTCAAGATTCCCTATGACGCGCCCATGGCACGGGAACGTCTGTCCCGCCGGATCGAAATGGAACTGCGCACGCTGGATTCCGGCACGCGCATCGTCATCCTTTGCGTGGGCACGGACCGCTCGACGGGAGACGCGCTGGGTCCGCTGGTCGGCACGGAACTTGCGCGCAGCGGGTGCCCGCTGTTCGACGTCTACGGTACGCTTGAGGATCCCGTGCATGCCGTCAACCTGGAAGACACGCTGAAAAAGATCGAGAAGACCGTGAGCGACCCGTTCATCATCGCGGTGGATGCGTCCCTCGGGCAGCTGTCAAGCGTCGGCTGCATCCAGTTCGGTTCCGGTCCCGTCCGGCCGGGATCCGGCGTGAACAAAAAGCTGCCACCCGTGGGCGACGTTCATCTGACCGGCATCGTCAACGTCGGGGGATTCATGGAATACTTCGTGCTGCAGAACACCCGTCTCAGCCTCGTCATGAACATGGCCGGCGTCATCGCGCAAAGCCTGCTCGGAGCCGTCAAGCGGAGCCGCGGCGCGGTCATTCCCTTTGCGTCGCCAGACGGATTGCCGTCTTTTCCTCCGGAGTAAGGGGATAGGAGGATTCGCCCTTTTCCACCGGCTTGGCGTAGAGGAATGTCTGGTCCCGGCCGTGGATCGCCGTCAGCACCGCACCGCTCGCCGAGTCGTTGACGATGGCCAGCGAGAAGCTCAGGTCGCTTCCCGTCCCTTCGAATGCATTGAACCGATGAATGCCGACGCGCCCGTTCATTTCGGACAGGCGCTTTTCCGCCTGCGTCAGGCGGCTCTTCAGTTCTTCCCCGTCCTTCTGCAGTTCCGCCAGATTCCGGTGGATGGCCGCGAGGACGTCCTCGAGGTTGGACACCCCGGTCTCGCCGATCAACTTCCGGTGGGCGGCCTTCAGGGCGTTCAGGCGTGACGTGAGCCAGCCGATCCAGACGAAAGCCGCGGCCAGCGCGACAAAGGCGATGGCCAGCACGATGACCAGGTATCCGTTTTCCTGCCAATCCTGCATACCTTTCGCTCCTGCAACGACAAGATTCGGTTATCCCGTACGGAATTTCCGCCCGCCCGCCGCGGTCAGGGCCGGCGTTTCGCCAGCTCCTCCACTGCCGCGACCAGGGCGTCGATGTCCGCTTCGCTGTTGAAATAGCCCGGGCTCGCGCGCACCGCGCCCCTGTCCAGCGTGCCGGCCCGCTCGTGGGCCAGCGGGGCGCAGTGGTAACCGGCGCGCACGGCGATGCCGTACTCGCGGTCGAGACGGAATGCCGTTTCCGCCGGATCGATCCCCTCCAGGACGAAAGAAACGATGGCCGTCCGCTCTTCCTCCGGCCCCGGACCGAGAATCCGCACGCCCGGGATGTCCCTCAGCCCGTCCATCAGTCGCCGGGTGAGCATTCGTTCCTTCGCCGCGATTTCCCGGACGGAACGCTCCAGCACGAACCGCACGCCGGCTCCCAGTCCCGCGATGCCCACGGTGTTCGGACTTCCCGCTTCATATTTGTCCGGCCTGACCTCCGGCTGCGCCGGTTCTTCCGAGCGGCTCCCCGTCCCGCCATACATAAGGGGTTCCAGTTCGACGTCCGGACGGATGTAAAGGCCGCCCGTTCCCAGCGGGCCCATGAGCCCCTTGTGGCCGGGAAAGGCGAGCAGGTCGATGTTCATCGCTTCCACGTCGATGTCCACGGTGCCCGCCGTCTGCGCCGCGTCCACCAGGAAGAGGATGCCGCGGGAACGGGTGACGGCGCCGATTTCGCCGACGGGAAGCAGGGTGCCCAGCAGATTGGAGCTGTGGGTGACGGCGACCAGCCGGGTATTCGGCCTGAGGGCCGCCACGAGATCCGCCGGGTCGAGGCGCCCGGCTTCATCCGTCCGGACGTATGTCACGTCCACGCCGCGCAGCCGGCGCATCGCTTCCAGCGGACGGCGGATCGAGTTGTGTTCGATGGCGGTGGTGACGGCGTGGTCACCGGGACGAAGCGAACCCTGGATGGCGATGTTGAGGGCGTGGGTGGTATTCAGCGTAAAAATGATGTCGTTGGGGTTGGCCACCCGAAACAGCCGGGCCAGCGCCTGCCTGGCTTCAAGCAGCACGCGTCCGGCCTGCAGCGCCAATCCGTGGCTTCCCCGCCCCGGATTGGCGCCGTATTTCTGCAGACATTCCGTCATCGCTTCTAGCACGCCCGGCGGCTTGGGCCACGAGGTGGCCGCGTTGTCCAGATAGACGACGGGTCTGTCCATCTTCGCTCCCCCCGCATGCTCCGGCGCCGGGTGCCCGAGGTCCCGGTTACGCCATCACCTGCAGCATCTGCAATAGTCTTTCCAGATCGCTCTGCCCGTAGTAGCTGAATTCGATCTTTCCCCTGTCCCGGCCGGCGCGGATCCGCACGGTGGTCTTGAACTTTTCCCGCAGGTTCCGCTCGATTTCCTCCAGATACGGATCGCGTCTGGACGACCTGGCCGCCGAACGGGGCTTCTTCGCCTTCCGGTCCAGATTTTGCACGGCCTCTTCCAGTTCGCGGACGCTCCAGTTCTTCTCCACCGCCATGCGCGCCAGTTCGCGGCAGCGGGCTTCGTCCTTGATGGCGGCCAGCGTCCGGGCGTGGCCCATCGACAATGTTCCACGTGAAACATGATCCTTCACTTCCTGCGGAAGCGTAAGCAGGCGCAGGAAGTTGGCGATGTGCGAACGCGATTTGCCCACCTTGGCCGCCAGCTCTTCCTGCTTCAGCGAGAACCGCTCCATGATGGTCTGGTAGGCCGCGGCCACCTCGAGGGCGTTCAGGTCCTCCCGCTGCAGGTTCTCGATAAGGGCGATTTCCATTACCTGCTGGTCGTCATAGGTGCGCACCACCGCGGGGATCGTGGCCTTGCCGAGCATCTGCGAGGCCCGGAACCTCCGTTCGCCGGCGATGATTTCATAGCCCCGCAGCACCTCACGAACGATAATGGGCTGAAGGACCCCGTGTTCCCGGATGGATTCGGCCAGCTCGCGGATCGCTTCCTCGGAGAAGTTTTTCCGCGGCTGATACGGATTGGGCCGAAGCTGCGAGAGGGGGATTTCCACGATCTTGTCGTCCTCGTTCACGGACAGCGACGAGATCAGCGCGTCCAGTCCCTTACCGAGCCGCCTGTTCATAGCCAATCACTTCCTTCGCCAGCTCGAGATACACTTCCGCGCCCTTCGACTTGGGATCGTAGGCGATGATCGACTTGCCGTGCGAGGGGGCTTCGCTCAGCCGGACGTTGCGGGGAATGATCGTCTGGTACACCTTGTGCTGGAAGTATTTCTTGACTTCCTCAATCACCTGGACGCCCAGGTTCGTCCTGGCGTCGAACATGGTGAGCAGCACGCCTTCGATCTGCAGCGAGCGGTTCAGGTGCTTCTGCACCAGACGGATCGTGTTGAGCAGCTGGCTCAGGCCTTCGAGGGCGTAATATTCGCACTGGATCGGAATGATGACGGAATCCGCCGCGGTGAGGGCGTTGACGGTGAGCAGTCCGAGCGACGGAGGACAGTCGATGAGCACATAATCGTAATCATTGCGGATCGTTGTGAGGGCGGTCTTCAGCCGCATTTCCCTGGCGGCCACCGGCACCAGCTCGATTTCCGCGCCCGCCAGCTGGATGGTGGCGGGAATGATCCAGAGGTTCGGCGTGGCGGTTTCCATGATCGCCTGCCGCGTGTCGACTTCATTCACCAGGACATCGTAAATGCAATGGTGGACGTCCGCCTTGTTGATGCCAAGTCCGCTGGTCGTGTTGCCCTGCGGATCGATGTCGACAATGAGCACCTTTCTCCCCAGGGAGGACAGGCAGGCGCCGAGATTGACCGCCGTCGTCGTCTTGCCGACGCCGCCTTTCTGGTTGGCGATGGCGATGATTTTGGCCAAGGCATGATCACCCCGTTTTCCGGATTTGCCGTCGTTCGGCGAGGGTCTCCGGCGGGGAACCGATTCGCCTCCCGGAGGGAACCGGACGCTTCCGCCGGCAATGGGTCGTCGGGTTTTTCAAGGGCACGCCCGCTCAGCGCTTCGGAATGCGGATGATGATCTCGTAGTGGTCGCCGCGGTCGTGCTCCTCCGACCTGACGCGCAATCCGGCGCCGGCCACCATGTCGAGGGATTGTCGGATCGTGTTGATGGCCAGCCGGACATCTTTGGCGAACGAAACCCTTCGGCGATCCTTCCGCTTCTCTTTGCCCGCTTCCAGCACCTGCAAATGGAACGAAACGCGGGCTTCCGTCTGCTTGACGGTCAAATCCTTCTCCAGGATTTCCCGGAGCACCTTGTTCTGCAGTTCCTCGTCCGGCAGGGCGAGCAGGGCCCGCGCGTGCCTTTCCGTTACTTTGCGTTCGAGAAGCGCGCGCTTCACGGGCTCGCCCAGCTGCAGCAGCCGGATCTTGTTGGCGATGGTGGACTGGCTTTTGCCGAGGCGCTGGGCCAGGCTTTCCTGGGTGAGGCCGTGCAGCTGGATGAGCTGCTGGTAGGCCATCGCCTCCTCGATCGCCGTCAGTTCCTCCCGCTGCAGGTTTTCGATCAGCGACATCGACGCCGCCTGCGAATCGTTCAGGTTGCGCACGATCGCCGGGATGTGCTCGAGGCCGAGCTTGCGGACGGCGCGCCATCTCCGCTCGCCGGCGATCAGTTCGTATTTGCCGTTTTTCTCCCGCACGATGATGGGCTGGATGACGCCGTGCGTCCGGATCGTCCGGCACAGTTCCTCGATGCGCTCCTCGTCGAACACGCTGCGCGGCTGATACGGGCTCGGCACGATGTCATCGACCCGGATCTGCCGCACCTCTTCCTGTCCGGACCGCTCGGAGAGCCCGAACAACCGCGTGATGGACTTGCTCATGATCGGATCACCACGACTTCAAAGATTGCACGTGCGCACCGGCTTCGTCCGCTGACGATGAAAAAGCGCCGCGAGTCCCCGCCTTCCGGGCGGAAATGCGGCACGTCGCTTAACCTAATTCGCCGCCGCGCAGGGAAAATCCTGCCGAAGGCATGCGAAAAAATAAAAAATGTTTCACGTGGAACATCGCCGTGTTCCGCTGCAAACGCGTCCCTTTACCGCCGGGGCGTATGCGGTTTCTTTCCGTCCGGCAGCAGGGGAGACCTGGCCGGTTCCCCCGCCCTGCGGGGAAACCGGGCGGGCGTCGGCCCGGTTTTCTCCCACACGACAAGATGGCGTACGGCCCCTTCCTCCGGCAGCATCATGCGCCTGACTTCCCTCAGCCTTGCGCCCAGCAGGGAAGCGCCGTACCTGCCTTCCTCGATTTCTTCCGCCACATCGCTGCCCTTCATGGCCACAAAAAGACCGCCCGGGCGCACAAAGGGCAGACAAAGTTCGTTCAGAACCGACAAACGGGCCACCGCCCGCGCTGTCGCCACGTCATAGCCATCCCGGTGTCCCGGCAGGCGCGCCGCGTCCTCCGCCCGGGCGTGGAGGCAGACCACGTCCGACAGGCCCAGCTCCCGGACCGCTTCCTCCAGGAAGCGTACGCGCTTGGCAAGGGAATCCACCATGGTGACGCGCAGCCCGGGAAAAGCAATCTTGAGCGGAATGGCCGGAAAGCCGGCGCCCGAGCCCACGTCCACCAGTCGCGGCGAACCGGCGAGGGGCGCGACCGCCGCCACCGTCAGGGAGTCGTAAAAATGCTTTTCGTAGACGGACGCCCGTTCGGTGATGGCGGTCAGGTTCATCTTCCGGTTCCATTCGGTCAGCAGGCGGAAATACGCTTCGAAGGCTTCCGCCTGATCCGGCCCCAGGGCGATTCCCAGGGGCTCCAGGTTCGCGATGAAGCGGGCGCGCACCGCGTCCATGTCACGAACTCCGCTTGAGCCGCTGCCGCTGCTCCAGATGGATCAGCAAAATGGAGATGTCCGCCGGCGTCACGCCCGAAATGCGCGCCGCCTGCCCGATGGACAACGGGCGGACCTGCGCCAGCTTCTGCTTCGCCTCCGAGGCCAGGCCGTGGATGGAGGCGTAGTCGATGTCGGGCGGGATCCGCTTCCGCTCCATTTTGGCCATCCGTTCCACCTGCTGCAGCTGCTTTTCGATATAGCCTTCGTACTTGACGCGAATTTCCACCTGTTCGATTTCTTCCTCGGTGAGCTCCTCCGGCGGCGGCGACCAGGCGGCGATGTGGGCGTAGGAGATTTCCGGCCGCCTGAGCAGCGTGACCCCGTCCACGGCGCCCGTAAGCGGAGCGGAACCGAGCTCCGCCAGCTTCTCCTGCACCGCCGGTTCCGGCCGGATGCGGATTTCCTTCAGCCGCGCCAGCTCCCGCTCGACCCGTTCCTTCTTGCGCAGGAATTTCCGGTAACGCTCCTCCGAAATGAGCCCGATTTCATACCCGAGGGGCGTAAGGCGGAAATCGGCGTTGTCGTGGCGCAGGAGCAGCCGGTACTCTGCTCGGGACGTCAGCAGCCGGTACGGCTCGTTCGTGCCCTTGGTCACCAGGTCGTCGATCAGGACGCCGATGTAACCCTGGGAACGCTCGATGATGACCGGCTCCTTGCCCTGGACCTTCCGCGCGGCGTTGATGCCCGCCATCAGGCCCTGGGCGGCGGCTTCTTCATAGCCGGAAGTCCCGTTAATTTGTCCGGCGGTGAAGAGCCCCGGCACCAACTTGGTCTCCAGCGAGGGCCAAAGCTGCGTCGGCAGAATCACGTCGTACTCGATGGCATAGCCCGTGCGCATGAGTTCGGCGTTCTCCAGCCCCGGCACCGAGCGCACGATTTGGTACTGCACCTCTTCCGGCATGCTCGTGGACAGTCCCTGCACATAATATTCGTTGGTGTTGCGCCCTTCCGGCTCCAGGAACACCTGGTGCCGCGGCTTGTCGGCGAAGCGCACCACCTTGTCCTCCACCGACGGACAGTACCGCGCGCCGACCCCTTCGATCATGCCCGAATACATCGGCGCCCGGTGCAGGTTGTCCCGGATGATGCGGTGCGTTTCCTCGGACGTGTACGTCAGCCAGCACGGCAGCTGGTTTTCCGCGTGCGGCATGTATTCCGTCTCATAGGAGAAGTATTTCGGCTTCGGATCGCCCGGCTGGATTTCCATTTTGCTGAAATCGATGGTGTCGCCGTTTACCCGCGGCGGCGTGCCCGTCTTGAAGCGGGCCATCTGGAAGCCGAGGCGGCGCAGCGCTTCGGAGAGCTTCACGGCGGGCAGCTGGTTGTTCGGGCCGCTTTCGTACGCGACTTCTCCGATGATGATCTTGCCGCGCAGGTAGGTGCCCGTGGTGAGCACCACCGCCTTCGCGCGGTATTCCGCCCCCGTCCGCGTGACGACGCCAGCGCAGACGCCGTTTTCCACGATCAGGTCCTCGACCAGCCCCTGGCGCAGCGTCAGACGCGGCTGCGTTTCCAGGGTCTTCTTCATTTCCCGCTGGTACAGCACCTTGTCGGCCTGCGCCCGCAGGGCATGCACCGCCGGCCCCTTGCCGGTGTTCAGCATGCGCATCTGGATGAACGTCTTGTCGATGTTGCGGCCCATCTCCCCGCCGAGGGCGTCGATCTCCCGCACCACGTGGCCCTTGGCCGGACCGCCGATGGACGGGTTGCACGGCATGTACGCCACCATGTCGAGGTTGATGGTGAGCAGCAGCGTCTCGCATCCGAGACGCGCCGAAGCCAGGGCGGCCTCGCAGCCGGCGTGCCCGGCGCCCACGACGATGACGTCATACGTTCCGGCGTGGAATCCCATCGGAATCCCTCCTTCCGTTCCTTTTATTTTCCCAGGCAGAACTGTGAAAAAATCTGGTCGATCAGCGCTTCGCCGGCCGCCTCGCCCACGATTTCCCCGAGCGCTTCCCAGGCGGCGGCGACGTCGATCTGCAGGATATCCACCGGCATGCCCGCCTCCGCGGCCGCCTTCGCGTCCCTGAGTGAATCGGCGGCGCGCCGGAGCAGGTCGATATGGCGCGCGTTGCTCACGTAGGTGAAATCGTCCGCAGCGATCGATCCGCCGAAGAACAGCTCCCGGACGGACTCCTCCAGCCGGTCGAGGCCGCTCCCGTCCCGGGCGGAGACGCGGACCACCGGCTTGCCGCCGGCGAGGCGTTCCACTTCGGCTTCATCCAGCTTTCCCGGCAGGTCGATCTTGTTGAGTACGATCACCGCCGGGCGGTCCGCCAGCTCTTCCAGGAGGCGCACGTCGTCTTCGTGCAGCGGTTCGTCCACGGCGATCACGTGCAGGATCAAATCGGCTTCCCGCAGCGCTTCGCGGGTCCTTTCCACCCCGATGCGCTCCACCACGTCCTCCGTCTCCCGGATGCCCGCGGTGTCCAGCAGGCGAATCGGAATGCCGCCGAGGGACACCGACTCTTCCACGATGTCCCGCGTCGTCCCCGGGATGTCGGTGACGATGGCGCGGTTCTCCCGGGCCAGGGCGTTGAGCAGGGAAGACTTGCCGGCGTTCGGCCGGCCGACGATGGCGGTGACGATGCCTTCCCGCAGAATCTTTCCCCGCCCGGCCTGGGCGAGCAGATCTTCCACTTCCTTCAAGGCTTCGCCGCAGACGCCGGCCACCAGTTCCGCTGTTACTTCCGGCACGTCGTGTTCCGGATAGTCGATGTTGACCTCCACGTGGGCCAGCAGCTCCACCAGCCGCCGCCTCAGCCCGCGAATCCGGTCCGACAGCACGCCTTCCATCTGGCGGCGGGCGACGCGGAAGGCCCGTTCCGATTTGGAACGGATCAGGTCCATCACCGCTTCCGCCTGGGCCAGGTCGATGCGGCCGTTGAGAAAGGCCCGTTTCGTGAATTCACCGGGCTCCGCCAGGCGCACCCCCTGCCGCAGCACGGCGCGCAGCACCGCCTGCACGGCGACGATGCCGCCGTGGGTGCCGATTTCCACCACGTCTTCCGCCGTGTAGGAACGGGGCGCGCGCATGACGGTGACCAGCGTCTCGTCGATCCGCTCCCCGGTGTCGGGGTCGCAGATCCATCCATAATGCACGGTATGCGACGGCACCGTCCGCAAATCCGCCTTGCCGCGAAACAGCGCGGCGACGCTGTCCACCGCCTTCGGACCGCTGACGCGGACGACGGCGATGCTCGCCTCCCCGAGGGCGGTGGCGATGGCGGCGATGGTGTCTTCCGTCATGCAGCATCACCCGCCTTGAGCGGACGCGCGGCGAACAAAAAAGCAATGACCGCCGTCCGGGGACATGTCATTGCGTGGACAAACCGCTCATATCGCCGATGCGGCCCTTGGTTTCCGCTTCCGCCGCGCATGTGCCTCGTCGCGCCGGCGCGGCGGAAACACCTTACGTCTTCGGCGCGATGACGACGCACCGGTTCGGCTCCTCTCCCTGGCTGTACGTTCTCACCAGAGGGTGGTTTTGCAGCCGCAGATGGATGATTTTCCGCTCCTGGGAAGGCATCGGTTCCAGCACGATCTCCCGGCGGGTCCGCGCGACCCGGTTGGCCATGCGGTCCGACAGCGACTCCAGCGTCTGGCGGCGCCGCTCGCGGAACTGCTCGGCATCGAGGATGATGGGCAGGTGCCGGCCGCAGCGGCGGCTGGCGACCAGGTTGACCAGGTACTGCAGCGCGTCGAGGGTCTGGCCGCGCCTTCCGATGACAATGCCCAGATCGGCGCCGGTCACGTTGAAATAGATCGCGCCGGCGGCCTCCTGCCGGGTGATGTCCACGGTGATGCGCATCGCTTCCGCCACTTCGCGCAGGAAGCGCTCCGCTTCCTCCGCCGCGTCCGGAATCAGCTCCAGCTCCACCTTGGCTTCCTTGGCGCCGATCAGCCCGAACAGTCCCTTGGCGGGCTGCTCCAGCACCGTCACCCTGACCCGGTCGCGGCCGACGCCCAGCTGCGCCAGGCCGTTCTCCACCGCTTCATCCACCGTTTTCCCCGATGCGACGAGCTTTTTCATTTCGATCGGGCCCCCTTGCGCTTGGGTTTTTTCCCCGCCGCTTTTCCGCTTTTGCCTTTCCCCTCCGTTTTCTTCTCCGATTTTTTCTCCGTCTTCTGCTCCGTCTCTTCTTCCTTCTTCTTCTTCGCGCGGCGCGTGTACATGAAATAGTTTTGCACGATTGTGTAAATGTTGCCGTAGATCCAATACAGCGGCAAAGCCACCGGGAACGACAGGGCCATCACGAAGATCATCACCGGGAAGATGACCAGCATCGCCCGCATCGCGCCCGCCTGCATGCCCGTCGAATGGGCCTGCATCATCTTCGACTGGATATACGTCGTCGCGGCTGCGACGATGGGGATGGAATAGTAGTACCATTCGCCGTCCATCGGCGCCTTGCCCAGCTGCATGCCGAGGAAGGTGTGCTTGGCGATGGCCCCGTTATAATAAATGGCATTGTACAGTGCGATCAGAATCGGCATCTGGATGAGCAGCGGCAGACAGCCGGCCAGGGGATTCACCTGGTGCTCGGCGTACAGCCGCATCATCTCTTCCTGCTGCCTGCGCGGGTCGTCCTTGTACTTTTCCCGGATCTTCATCAGTTCCGGCTGCAGCTTCTGCATCGCCTGCGCGCTCTTGTACTGCTTGATCATGAGCGGCAGGATGAGCGTCCGCACGACGATGGTCAAAAGCAGGATGGCGATGCCGTAATTGCCGTTGAACCACTCGGCAAACGTGTCAAGCATCAGCGAAAAGTAGTAGACGACGTTGCGCTCCCACCAGTTGCCGTGCAGCAGATCTTCGGTAGTCGTATCGGGCATCTCCGGCACGCAACCGGCAAGAAGCGCCGCGATGGCCGCGAAGGTCAGTGCCGGCCGCCATTTGCGGTTTCGAAGCAAAACGAAAAACTCCTCTCGGCTTCAACATCAAAAACAAATAGTCAAAAACAAATATACCATATCAATTTGGACAAAGGAAAGCTCCCGCGGCGCGGCGTCTAGCCGTTCCCGCCGCCGTCCTTCGCCGGATTCCGGCGCCCGCCGTCATCCCTGTCCGGACCCGCACCCGCGTGTCCGTCCCGGGTCAGGCCGGCCTTGCGCAACAGGTGCAGCACGCTTTTTTCCATTTCCCAAAAGTCCAGCTCCAGCGCCGGCTTGCGCACGATGATGACAAGATCCACCTGGTCCTGGAGCTTGTCCGCGTTGAGCCGGACAATTTCCTTCACCATCCGCCGTGCGCGGTTGCGGACCACCGCCTTCCCGAGGCGCGCGCTGGCCGACACGCCCAGGCGAAACGGTCCGGGTTCGCTTCGCCGCCGCCAGTAGACGACAAACCGGGAATTGGCGACGGAGCGCCCGTCCCGGTAGACGCGGCAGAAATCCTTGCGGCTGCGCAGCCGCAGCCTGCGTTGCATCGGCGCCACAGCCTCCCTTGCGCGGCCGGTCATTTCCTTTCTTTAAAAATGAAGCGCCGGCTTTCGATCATTCATGTGGATGAAACGTCAAAAGGCGATGAAAAAAAGACCACGGTCCGTGGTCCTTTCGCTTACGGGGTCAGCACTTTCCGTCCCTTGCGGCGGCGGGCACGCAGCACTTTGCGTCCGCTCTTCGTGCTCATCCTTTTGCGGAAACCGTGCACTTTCTTCCGCTTCCTGACGTTCGGCTGAAAGGTCGGACCCACCGGTTGCACCTCCCCGGACCCAATGCTCGAAAAAACTCGCGTTTTTTTATTAAACCACGCAAACGGGACAAAGTCAATGTTTTTCCCGCAACGAAACGGCCGGACGCGGAATTTTGCCGTGAAATTCCGTAAATGTTGAAACCGTTTTCAGCCATCGCCGGACAAAATGTTCCTGATCCCGACAAAAGTCCGTCCCGGACCATGCACAACTCGTCCACACCCCCCGCGTTCCGGGCGTCCGGCCTGGCGAAATTTCTCACAATCCGTCAACAAAAGTCGCAACCTGTGGAAAAAGCGCCTTTGACATCGTGGAACGTTGTGGACAAGGACTTCCGATTCATTGAATTTGACGGGGTGTTTTGCTATGATTAAATCTGCCTCTGCTGTGGACAACACCAGAAATCCTCATCTTTATCAACAGCCTGTGAGTAATTTTGTGAACATTTCTCCCCGTCTGTTGACTTTCCAGGCGGCAATTCTGGGAATGTTGTGGACAAATTGCCTCACCCGCATCGGATAATACCCTGAAATCGTACAAGGGTCTTGCTTTTTCTTCAGAAGGAGTGACAGAAAGTGGACAGCGCGAGCAACGAGATCTGGCAACGGGTGCTGTCGTTGATCCAAGCGAAGCTCAGCAAGCCGAGTTTCGAAACGTGGTTCAAATCCACCCGGGCGCGCTTCTATCCGGACCAGAACCTCATCGTGGTGAGCGCGCCGACCGTGTTTGCCGCCGAGTGGCTGGAAACCCGGTACATACGCCACATCGCGCGCGCGCTGGACGAAGTCCTCGGCTTCGAGCCGGAAGTCCGCTTCACCGTGGAAGACGGAGCCGACGCGGAACCGCCGGCGGTCAGGCCGCAGCCTCCGGCGTACAAGGCTCCCGCGGTTTCTCCGGTCGAACACGCCGCCCCCATGCTCAATCCGAAATATACCTTTGAAACCTTCGTCATCGGCGGCGCCAACCGTTTCGCCCACGCCGCCTCGCTGGCGGTGGCGGAAGCTCCCGCAAAGGCCTACAATCCGCTCTTTCTGTACGGCGGCGTCGGACTCGGCAAGACTCACCTGATGCACGCCATCGGCCATTACATACTGGAGCACCATCCGGGCATGAAGGTGCTCTACATTTCCTCGGAGAAGTTCACCAACGAATTCATCAACGCCATCCGCGACAACCGCGGCGAGGATTTCCGCAACAAATACCGCAACATCGACGTGCTCCTGATCGACGACATCCAGTTTCTCGCCGGCAAGGAACAGACGCAGGAGGAATTTTTCCACACCTTCAACGCGCTCCATGAGGAACGCAAGCAGATCGTCATTTCCAGCGATCGCCCGCCGAAGGAAATCCCCACGCTGGAGGAGCGGCTCCGTTCCCGCTTCGAATGGGGCCTGATCACCGACATCCAGCCGCCGGATCTGGAGACGCGCATCGCCATCCTGCGCAAAAAGGCCAAGGCGGAAAACCTGAACATCCCCAACGAGGCGATGATGTACATCGCCAGCATGATCGACACCAACATCCGCGAGCTGGAGGGCGCCCTCATCCGCGTGGTCGCCTACTCCTCGCTGACCAACCAGGACATCACCGTCCATCTGGCGGCGGAGGCGCTCAAGGACATCCTTCCCTCGAAACGCGACCGGGTGATCACCATCCAGGACATCCAGCAGCGGGTCGGCGAGTATTTCGGCCTCAAACCGGAAGATTTCAAAGCCCGCAAGAGAACGAAGGCCGTCGCCTTCCCCCGGCAGATCGCCATGTATCTGGCCCGGGAACTGACGGACTTCTCGCTGCCCAAGATCGGCAGCGCCTTCGGCGGACGCGACCACACCACCGTCATCCACGCCCACGAGCGCGTCGTGCAGCTGATGCAGAAGGATCCGGAGCTGCAGAACATCATCCGCCAGCTCACGGAAAGGATCAAGAACTTCGCCTGACCGCGGCGGCGCCCCGCGGCCGGCGAATGCCGCCCCTCCCGGCGCATTCGTCCACAGCCTGTCCACAGCCCGCATGCGGAGGGAGGGCTTTTCGTTTCGCCATTTTTCGCCGCTTCTCCACAAATTCAGGGCGCCTACTGCCACCACTTCCATCTTATTAATTATCTTTACTTCATAAAAAATATACCGGGATCCGAGGTGTCTTTCCTTCATGAAAATCACCCTGCTCCGCTCCGCCCTCAATGAAGCCGTTGGACAAGTCTCCAAGGCAGTCTCGCCGCGGCCCCCCATTCCGATTCTCGGAGGAATCAAGCTGGAGGCCGATTCATCGGGGATGAGCCTGACCGCCAGCGACACCGACATTTCCATCCGCAGCTTCATTCCCGCCGTCGTCGACGACCAGGTCGCCATCAACGTGGAACGCGCCGGAAGCGTCGTGCTTCAGGCCAAATTTTTTGCGGAAATCGTGCGCAAGCTCCCGACGGAGGAAATCCATCTGGAAGTGCACGACCGGTTCCAGACGACCATCGTCTCCGGCGCCACCGAAATCCAGCTGGTCGGATTCGATCCGGAAGAATTCCCCGTCCTGCCCAGCGTCCGTGAGGACCGGGTGTTATCGCTGCCCGGCAGCCTGCTTAAGGACATGATCCGGCAGACGTCGTTCGCCGTTTCGACCAACGAGTCGACGCCGATCCTCACCGGCGTGCACTGGCAGCTGCAGGACGGGGTGCTCAAGGCGACGGCCACCGACCGCCACCGCCTGGCGTGCAGCGTCGCGCGGACCGGGGCGGATCCGTCCGTCCAGTTTTCCGACGTGGTCATCTCCGGCCGCACGCTGAACGAGCTGGTCAAGATCCTTCCGGATCAGGACACGATGGTGGACATCGTGGTGGACGACAGCCAGGTGCTGTTCCGGCTGGACAACGTGCTGTTTTTCGCCCGTGTGCTGGACGGCGCCTATCCGGACACGTCGCGCATCATTCCGCGCACGTTCAAGACAGAATTCATCCTGCCGGCCGCCGCGTTCGCCGACGCCATCGAGCGGGCCTACCTGCTTTCCCGCGAGGAAAAGACGAACATCGTCCGCCTGTCCACGCTGGAAGACGGCCGGATCGAGCTGAACTCGAGTTCGTCGGAAATCGGCCGGGTGACGGAAACGCTGCAGACGTCCGGGATTACGGGAGAACCCCTGCGAATTTCCTTCAACTCCAAGTACTTCATCGATGCCCTGCGGGTGATTGAAGCCGAAGAAATCTTCCTGGGTTTCAACGGGCCGATGAGCCCCGTTGTCCTGCGGCCCCGCGACAGCGAGGACAACCTGCATCTCATCCTTCCGTACCGCACCAGCGGCTGATCCCGCGCCGGAGGTGCGCCATGCGGAAGATCGCCATTTCCACCGAGTACATAACGCTGGGGCAGCTGCTCAAGCTGGCCGGCTGCGTCGACACGGGCGGGGAAGTGAAGCGTTTCCTGCGGGAGCGGCGGGTGACGGTGAACGGCCATCCGGAGGAGCGGCGCGGGCGCAAGCTGTATCCCGGGGACGCGGTCGAAGCCGAAGGGTGCGGCCGGTTTACGGTGGAACGCGGATGACGATAATGGAAGAAAAAGGTATCCCGACATGCGGCTGAAGCGACTGGAACTGCGCGCTTTCCGGAACTACGCGGAACTTGCGCTTGACGTCGGCGCGGGCGTCAACATTCTGCTCGGTCCCAACGCGCAGGGCAAGACGAATCTGCTGGAAGCGATCCATGTGCTGGCCCTCGCCCGGTCCCACCGGACGTCAAACGACCGCGAGCTCATCGCCTGGGATCAGGAATCGGCCAGGGTGAAAGGGGAAGTGGAGCGCCGCCATGGCGGTGTGACGCTGGAACTGGAGCTGACCGCCCGGGGCAAGAAGGCAAGGGTGGGCGGCGTCGAGCAGCGGAGGCTGAGCGATTTCGTCGGCCGGCTGAACGTGGTGCTGTTCGCGCCGGAGGATCTGGACATCGTCAAAGGCCCGCCCGTCGTGCGCCGCCGGTTCATGGACATGGAGATCGGCCAGACACACCCCGGTTACCTGCACGATCTGCTCCAGTTCCATCGCGTGCTGGAGCAGCGGAACCGCTTCCTGAAAACGGCGGATCCCGGCCGCGCGGCGTCGGGCGAGCTGGACGTCTGGAACGAACAGCTGGCCCTCTACGGCGTCCGCATGATGCGGCGCCGGGAGCGGTTCATCCGGAAGATCCGGCCCCTCGCCGGGGAGATCCACGCCGGCGTGACCCGTTCGGCGGAGACGCTCACCGTCGAGTACAAGCCTTCCTTCGGAACCGCCGCGCAGGTGGCCGAAGAAGATGATTCTTCTTTAATCGAGCAATTTATGTTAATGTTAACACAGAGCAAGGAACAGGAGTTTCGCCGCGGCGTCACGCTGGTCGGTCCGCACCGGGACGACGTGCGGCTGCTCATCGACGGACGGGACGCCCAGTCCTACGGGTCGCAGGGCCAGCAGCGCACCGCCGCCCTGTCCCTGAAGCTGGCGGAACTGGAACTCATGCGCGAGGAAATCGGGGAATACCCGCTGCTTCTTCTGGACGACGTGCTGTCGGAGCTCGATCCGGCGCGGCAGGCGCAGCTGGTCGAGGCGTTCCGCAGCCGCGTCCAGACGTTTATTACGACCACCAGCCTGGACGGACTGGACCTGGGACGCCTGGAAAACGCGGTCGTCTACCATGTCCGTCAGGGCAGGATTTTCACCTGAGCGGGATGCGGAGGTGAGGCGCCATATACATTCACCTGGGCGGAGAGAAGATCATCCGCGCATCCGAAATCGTCGCCATTTTCGACATTTCCATCGAACGGCAGGCCGAAGACACCGGGCAGTTCATGGAACATTGCCGGAAAAACAAACGGATGGAAACCATCGGCGACGAAGAACCGAAATCGATCGTCGTGACAACGGACAAAGTCTACTATTCGCCCGTGTCGTCCGCGACGCTGAAGCGCAGGACCACCCGGCTTACCGTTTGACGGAGGCGGCGCATGACGGAGAAGGAATCGGGCGTTTCGCACAAAAAGGCGGTGAACGGATTGGCTGCAAATTCGGGGCAAACGTATGACGAATCGCAGATCCAGGTGCTCGAGGGCCTGGAGGCGGTTCGCAAACGCCCGGGCATGTACATCGGCTCCACCGGACCGAAAGGGCTGCACCACCTGGTGTGGGAAGTGGTGGACAACAGCATCGACGAGGCGCTGGCGGGCTATTGCGACGACATCAGGGTGACCGTCCACGCCGACGGCAGCGTGAGCGTGATCGACAACGGCCGCGGCATTCCCGTCGGCGAACACCCGAAAATGAAAAAAGCCACCCTGGAAGTGGTCATGACCGTCCTGCACGCGGGGGGCAAGTTCGGCGGCGAAGGCTACAAGGTGTCTGGCGGCCTGCACGGCGTCGGCGTATCCGTGGTCAACGCCCTGTCCAAGCGGCTTCTCGTCCGCGTGCGCCGCGACGGCTACATTTACCAGCAGGAATATGAACGCGGCACGCCGCTTTACGACGTGAAGGTGGTCGGGGAATCGGACGAGACCGGGACGGAGACGCGCTTTTGGCCCGATCCGGAAATTTTCACCGAGACCACCGAATTCGACTACGAAACCCTGGCGGGTCGGCTCCGCGAGCTCGCCTTCCTGAACAGGGGCGTCCGCATTTCCATCACGGACGAAAGAACCGGACAGCAGGAAGTGTTCAAATACGACGGCGGAATCATCGAGTTCGTCGAGTTTCTCAACCGGACCCGCGAGCCGCTGCACGAAAGGCCCATATACATCGAGGCGCAAAGGGAAGACGTCCACTGCGAGATCGCCCTGCAATACAATGACGGTTATACGGAAAACATTTATTCGTTTGCTAACAACATCCACACCCACGAAGGCGGCACCCACGAGTCGGGCTTCAAGAGCGCCCTGACCCGGGTGCTCAACGACTACGCCCGCAAAATGGGGCTGCTCAAGGACAACGAGGCGAACCTGGCGGGCGAGGACACCCGCGAAGGGCTCGCCGCCATCATCTCCGTGAAGATTCGCGAACCGCAGTTCGAAGGCCAGACGAAGACGAAACTCGGCAACAGCGAAGTGCGGGGCATCGTGGAGTCGCTGTTCGCGGAGAAGATGTCCGAGTTTCTGGACGAGAACCCGTCCGTCGCCCGCAAGATCGTGGAGAAGGCCCTGCAGGCCCAGCGGGCGCGGGAGGCGGCGCGCAGGGCGCGGGAGCTCACGAGGCGCAAGAACGCCCTCGAGGTCAGCTCCCTGCCGGGGAAGCTCGCGGACTGCTCCTCGAAGGACGCTTCGGTCTGCGAACTGTTCATCGTCGAGGGCGACTCCGCAGGCGGGTCGGCCAAGCAGGGGCGGGACCGGAACTTCCAGGCGATCCTGCCGCTGCGCGGCAAAATCCTGAACGTGGAGAAGGCGCGCCTGGACAAGATCCTGTCCAACTCCGAGATCCGCGCCATCATCACCGCGCTGGGCACCGGCGTCGGGGACGACTTCGACATCTCCAAGGCGAGGTACCACAAGATCGTCATCATGACCGACGCCGACGTGGACGGTGCGCACATCCGGACGCTGCTGCTGACGTTTTTCTACAGATACATGCGGCAGCTCATCGAAGAAGGCTACGTCTATATCGCCCAGCCGCCCCTGTACAAGATCGAGGCGAACAAGACGGTGCGCTACGCGCACAACGACAAGCAGCGGGACGAAATTCTCGCCCAACTCCCCAAGAACGTCAAGGCAAACGTCCAGCGTTACAAGGGGCTGGGCGAGATGAACGCCGAGCAGCTGTGGGAGACGACGATGGATCCGAAGAACCGGACGCTGCTGCAGGTGAAGATCGAGGACGCGATGAAGGCCGACATCATCTTCGACACGCTGATGGGCGACAACGTCGAGCCGCGCCGCGAATTCATCCAGCAGTACGCGAAATTCGTGCGCAACCTGGACGTGTGATCAGCGGGCGGCGCGCCGCGCGCGGACGCTTGCGCGATTGCGGCGGCTGCGGGAGCTCCGCGCCTTCGGGCTTCTCCGCCGTAGGCTGCGCATCCGCAGGCTCCGCACCCGGAGGCTCCGTCCGCGTCTTCCCCGTCCGCGGCCGCCCGCCTTGCGGAACCTGCCGTACGCCTTGGCGTACCGGTATATCCGGCGGAACACGCTCCGGTCGGGGAGCTTCCGGAAAATGAACGGATCGGGGGCCGTGTTCGTCTCGATGATCCAGGGCGTCAGGGACTTGTCGAGCCCGATGTCCAGGCCGACTTCCTTGATGCCCGGAAACCGGCGGTCCAGCGCTTCCGCCGTCTGAAGGCCGAGTTCCTGAAGGCGGTCGATCAGTTTGCGGAGCCGCGGGGCGTCGACGTGGCGGATGAGCAGCCGCTCGGCGGGCATCGGTGTCCCGCCGCTGTGGTAGTTGGTCACCGCGCGGCCGCGGCGGGCCAGACGGGCGATGATGCCCGTGGATTCCCAGCGGTCGTGCGGATTTTTCTGCACCATGACGCGAAGGTCGAAGGGCCGCCCGTTTTTGGCGAGCAGACGGATCCCCCTCTGCACGAGGTAGGGACGCCGCAGTTTGACCGCCGAAAGCCGCCGGAACATCGCGGCGAAGGACGGGAAGCGGACTTTTCTGTCGCCGTAATGGATCTGCCACGCGGCCCCGGTTCCGGCGAGGCGCTCGATCCGCACCACGCCCTTGCCGAAGGTGCCGTTCACCGGTTTGGCGTAGACCATCCCGTACCGCTCCAGCATGTCCTCGAGGGCGTCGCGGCTGAATCTTCGCGTCTCCGGCACCAGCTCCCGCAGCCTGGGGTCGGCGAGGAGCGCGGCAGTCTTGCTCCACTTGCTGCGCACCCGACGGATCGCCATGGGCGGCCCACCTTTCTCCCAGCGTTGTGATATAATGGAACCATCGTCCCACTTACAGTATGACGGCCGCCCGCCGGTGGTGACGGCTCCCGCGGGCGTGGAAGGCGCACTGGACGAAGGAGGATCAGCATGGCGGAAGAACACGGTTCCCGCATTTTGGAGCGCGATATCGGCACCGAAATGCGGGAATCTTTTATGGACTACGCGATGAGCATCATCATCAGCCGGGCCCTGCCGGATGTGCGGGACGGCCTCACGCCGGTCCATCGCCGCATCCTGTACGCCATGTCGGAAATGGGCATGACGCCGGACAAGCCCTTCAAGAAGTCGGCCCGGGTGGTCGGCGAGGTGCTGGCCAAGTACCATCCGCACGGCGACGCGGCGGTCTACGACGCGATGGTGCGGATGGCCCAGGATTTTTCCCTCCGCTACATGCTGGTGGAAGGGCACGGCAACTTCGGCTCCATCGACGGGGATTCCGCGGCGGCCATGCGCTACACGGAGGCGCGCCTTTCCCGCATCTCCGAGGAGATGCTGCGGGACATCGACAAGGAAACCATCGACTTCGTCCCCAACTACGACGGCGGCGAGATGGAGCCGTCCGTGCTGCCCGCGCGGTTTCCGAACCTGCTGGTCAACGGCAACTCCGGCATCGCCGTGGGGATGGCCACCAACATTCCGCCCCACAACCTGACGGAAATCATCAACGGGGTGCAGGCGCTGATCCGCAATCCCGATATTACGTCCCTTGACCTGATGGAATACATCCAGGGTCCGGATTTTCCGACCGGCGCGTTTATCCTGGGCCGGTCCGGCATCCGCCAGGCCTACGAAACCGGCCGCGGCACCATCACCATCCGGGCCAGGGCCGAAATCGAGGAAGCCGGCGGGCGGCACCGCATCGTCGTCACCGAGCTTCCCTACATGGTGATCAAATCGCGCCTGGTGGAGAAAATCGCCGAGCTGGTCCGCGAGAAAAAAATCGACGGCATCACCGACCTGCGCGACGAGTCCGACCGCAGCGGCATCCGCATCGTCATCGAGCTGCGCCGCGACGTGAATCCGAACGTGGTGCTGAACAACCTGTACAAGCACACGCCCATGCAGACGTCCTTCGGCATCAACATGCTGGCCATTGTCAACAAGGAGCCGAAGGTGCTCAGCCTGAAAGAAATGCTGCAGCATTACCTGCAGCACCAGGTGGAAGTCGTCACGCGGCGCACCCGGTACGATCTGCGCAAGGCGGAAGAGCGGGCCCACATCCTGGAAGGGCTGCGCATCGCGCTGGACCATCTGGACGAAGTGATCGCGCTCATCCGCGCCGCCCGCGACGACGCAGAGGCGAAGGAAGGCCTGATGAACCGGTTCGGCCTGTCCGAAGCGCAGGCCCAGGCCATCCTGGACATGCGCCTGCGCCGGCTCACCGGACTGGAAAGGGAGAAGATCGACTCGGAATACGCCGAGCTGCAGCAGAAAATCGCCGAGTACAAACGGATTCTCGCCGACGAAAAGCTCCTGCTCGGCATCATCCACGACGAGCTGGAGGAGATCAAGCGGAAATACGGCGATCCGCGGCGGACCGTCATCACCCAGGAGGAAGACGAAATCCTCACCGAGGATCTCATCCCGCGGGACGAAGTGGTCATCACGATGACCCACTCCGGCTACATCAAGCGCCTGCCGGTGTCCACCTACCGCAGCCAGAAAAGGGGCGGCAAGGGCGTCGTCGGGATGGACACCAAGGAAGACGATTTTGTCGAGCACCTGTTCGTGGCGAACACGCACGATTACCTCCTGTTTTTCACCAACAAGGGGCGCGTGTTCCGCCTGAAGGCCTGGGAGGTGCCGGATCTCAGCCGCACCGCCCGGGGCACGCCGGTCATCAACCTCATCCAGATCGATCAGGACGAGACGATCAACGCCGTCATCCCGGTGGCGTCGTTCGATACGGACCAGTACCTGTTCTTCGCCACCCGGAAGGGCATCGTGAAGAAAACCCCCCTTGCGGATTACGCCAACATCCGCAAGGTCGGGCTGATCGCCATCACCCTGAGGGAGGACGACGACCTGATCGCCGTCCGGCTCACCGACGGGAGCCGGGAAATCATCATGGGAACCGCCCGCGGCATGTCCATTCGTTTCCCGGAAAGCGACGTGCGGCCGATGACGCGGGGCGCCACCGGCGTCAAGGGCATCGAGCTGGACGAAGGGGACACCGTGATCGACATGGACGTGGTCGAACCGGACCAGGACGTGCTGATCGTGACGGAAAAAGGCTACGGCAAGCGGACGCCGGTCAGCGAATACCGGGTGCAGTCCCGCGGCGGCAAGGGCATCAAGACGCTGCACATGACGGAGAAAAACGGCCGCGTGGTCGGGCTCAAGGTGGTGCGGGACGACCGGGACCTGATGGTCATCACCGCGTCGGGCACGCTGATCCGCACCGCCGTCGCCGGCATCAGTTCCATGGGCCGCATCACGCAGGGAGTCAAGCTGATCCACATCCGCGACGAGGACGCGGTGGCCACGGTGGCCGTCGTGCCGCCGCAGGAAGAAGATGCGGCGCAGGCGGAGGAGGGCGGCCGCGGCCAGGACGGCGAATGACCTCGCACCGGCCTTCCGGATTTTCCGGGAGGTCTTTTTTGGTGCGGCTCCGATGAAACATTTGCGCGGCCGGCGGCAACCCGGTCAAGCGAACAGCGCAAGGGCCGGACGGGTGCGGCCGGACGGAGGCGGTCCCGCGCCCCGCGCGCGGGTGCGGGCAAGCCCCCAAACGGGTTAAAATATACTCCGGGCTTTTCTTGACAGCCATCCGGCCCTCTGCTACTATTTCGATAATTTAACTGAACGGGAAGGGGTCCAAGGCGTGTGGGAGAACAAGTTTGCCAAGGAAGGGCTGACGTTTGACGACGTACTTCTGGTGCCGCGGAAATCGGCGGTGCTGCCGCGGGAAACGGACGTGTCCGTGTCGCTCAGCCCGTCGGTGAAACTGAACATCCCCATCGTCAGCGCCGGGATGGACACGGTCACAGAATCTGCGCTGGCCATCGCCCTTGCCCGCGAGGGGGGCATCGGCGTCATCCACAAAAACATGTCCATCGAGCAGCAGGCGGAGGAAGTCGATCGGGTGAAGCGATCGGAAAGCGGCGTCATCACCAACCCGTTTTCCCTGACGCCGGAGCACCGGGTGTACGAAGCGGAAGAGCTGATGAGCAAGTACCGGATTTCCGGTGTTCCCATCGTTGACAAACAGGGAAAGCTGGTCGGCATCATCACCAACCGCGACCTGCGCTTCATCCGCGACTATTCGACGCCGATCGGCGAGGTCATGACCCGCGAAAACCTCGTTACCGCGCCGGTGGGCACCACCCTGCAGGAAGCGGAGCATATCCTCCAGAAGCACAAGATCGAGAAGCTTCCGCTGGTGGATGAGAACTTCATTCTGAAGGGTCTCATCACCATCAAGGACATCGAAAAGGCGATCCAGTTCCCGAACGCGGCCAAGGACGCGCAGGGCCGGCTTCTGGCCGGCGCGGCGGTGGGCGTCTCCAAGGATACGTTCGAGCGGGCTGACGCGCTGGTCAAGGCGGGCGTAGACATGCTTGTCGTCGACTCCGCCCACGGGCATCACATCAACGTGATCGAGACCGTCCGGAAATTGCGCGCCAAATATCCCGATCTGACCATCGTCGCCGGCAACGTGGCCACGGGGGAAGGAACCCTGGACCTGATCAAGGCTGGCGCTTCCGTGGTCAAGGTGGGCATCGGACCCGGGTCCATCTGCACAACGCGGGTCGTCGCCGGCATCGGCGTGCCGCAGATAACCGCCATCTACGACTGCGCCACCGTGGCCCGGCAGTACAACGTGCCGATCATCGCCGACGGGGGCATCAAATACTCCGGCGACATTGTCAAGGCGCTGGCCGCGGGCGCGAGCGCCGTCATGCTGGGGAGCCTCCTGGCCGGCACGGAGGAAAGCCCCGGCGAATCGGAAATCTTCCAGGGCCGCCGCTACAAGACGTACCGCGGCATGGGCTCCCTCGGCGCGATGAAGGAAGGCAGCGGGGACCGCTACTTCCAGGAGGAAGCGGCCAAGCTCGTGCCCGAGGGCATCGAAGGCCGCGTGCCCTACAAAGGCCCGCTGAGAGACACCGTGTACCAGCTGATCGGGGGCCTGCGCGCCGGCATGGGATACTGCGGGGTGCGGAACATCCAGGAACTGCAAAACGAGACCCAGTTCATCCGCATCACGGGTGCGGGCTTGCGGGAAAGCCATCCGCACACCGTGCAGATCACCAAGGAAGCACCAAATTATTCCCTTTGAAATCCCGTCCGAAAAATCGAGGGGGACCGTTCAGTTTCCTTCTGTCGGTGTGTTAAAATTACAGTCGAAGGTTCCCGATGGGAGGGGTGAACGGACTTTGCTGCCTTTGTCGAAGAGGCTCGTCGCCGCAATTCTGTCCGCTTTTTTGGCCGTTTCGGCCATGATCGCCGGTGCAAGTCCCGCCGCAGCCCAGGAGGCGGTTGCTCCGCCGAAGATCGACGCGGCGGCCGCCATCCTGATCGACGCGGAGACCGGCCAGGTGCTGTTCGAGCAGAACGCCGACACGCCGCTGCCTCCCGCCAGCATGGCCAAGATGATGACCGAATATCTGGTGCTGAAGGCGGTCCGTTCCGGCCAGCTCTCCTGGGATCAGGTCGTCACGGTCGGCGAAAACGCGGCGAGCCAAATCGGCAGCCGGATCTTTCTGGCCCGGGGCGACAAACATACGATCAGGGAACTGTACATCGCCACCGCCGTCGGTTCGGCGAACGACGCTTCCGTCCAGCTGGCCGAAGCGGTCGCCGGGAGCGAGGAAGCTTTTGTCGAGCTGATGAACGAGACCGCCCGGCAGCTCGGCATGACCAACACGCATTTCATCAACGCCACCGGCCTCGACAGGGCGGACATGCCCGAGAAGTTCCGTCCCCCCGAATCGGCGGGTGAAACCGAGATGTCGGCCCGCGACGCGGCCCTGCTCGCCTACACCATTCTCAAGGAAGTCCCGGAGTTCCTCGAATTTTCCTCCATCCTGGAATATCAGTTCCGGGAGCGGGACAAGGATCCGATTTTGAACTGGAACTGGATGCTGGAGTCGGCCAGCGTCAAGCCGGCCCTTCGCCAGTTCAGCTACCAAGGCGTCGACGGGATGAAGACCGGGCACACCAGCCGGGCGCTCAACTGCTTCACCGGCACCGCCAAGCGCGGCGACCGGCGGCTGATCGCCGTCGTCATGGGCGTGCCGGGCAGATGGGATGAAGGCCGGCGGTTCCTGGAAACGGCCAAGCTGTTCGATTACGGCTTCAACGCCTTCGAAACGGCCACAATTGTCGATGCGAAAACCGCCGTGGAAGGCTATGAAGAGGTGCCGGTCAAGAAGGGCAAGCACCGCAGCGTGCCGGTGGTGACGGGTTCCGACATCGTCCGGCTGATGCCGAAGGGCGGCAAGGCGGAAGTCACCGCCGCGGAAGTCCGCTTCAACGAACCGGTCGTCGCGCCGGTAAGCCAGGGAGACAAGCTGGGCACCGTCACCTTCTCGTTCAAGGACCCGGTGACCGGCCAAATCGACTCGGAGACCCTCGATCTCATCGCCGCCCGGGACGTGCCGAAGGCCCCCTGGTGGCAGCTGACGCTCCGCAGCATCGGCGACTTTTTCGTCAGCCTGTTCAAGGGGATTGTGAACTTGTTTTGACATCGGGAAATAATTCCGAGCAAACCGGTTGCCTTTAATCCGTGCGTCCTGTAAAATAAATGGTCAGAACGTTGGGAGGCATGGAACATGGAGACGGGAACAACGAGAGTGAAACGCGGCATGGCCGAGATGCAGAAGGGCGGCGTGATCATGGACGTCATGAGCGCCGAGCAGGCGCGGATCGCGGAAGCCGCCGGGGCGGTGGCGGTCATGGCGCTGGAGAAGGTGCCCGCGGACATTCGCGCCGCCGGGGGCGTGGCGCGGATGGCCGACCCGTACCTGATCGAGGAGGTCATGAAGGCGGTCTCGATCCCGGTCATGGCCAAGTGCCGGATCGGCCACTTCGTGGAAGCGAAGGTGCTGGAAGCCCTCGGCGTCGACTACATCGACGAAAGCGAAGTGCTGACGCCGGCGGATGAAGTGTACCACATCGACAAAACGCAGTTCACCGTGCCGTTCGTGTGCGGCGCGCGCGACCTGGGCGAGGCGCTCCGGCGGATCCAGGAAGGGGCGTCGATGATCCGGACGAAGGGCGAGCCGGGAACTGGCAACATCGTGGAAGCCGTGCGCCACATGCGCCTCATGATGTCCCAGATCCGTAAAGTGCAAAACATGTCCCCGGACGAGCTGTACCACGAGGCGAAAACGCTGGGGGTATCCTACAACCTCCTGCTGGAGGTGCACAAGACGGGCCGCCTGCCGGTGGTCAACTTCGCCGCGGGGGGCGTGGCCACGCCGGCCGACGCCGCGCTCATGATGCACCTGGGCGCGGATGGCGTGTTCGTCGGTTCGGGCATCTTCAAGTCCGACAATCCGGAGAAATTCGCCCGGGCCATCGTGGAGGCGACGACCCACTACGACGACTACGACCTGATCGCGCGGGTGTCCCGGAATCTCGGCACGCCGATGAAAGGCCTCGACATCGCCAAGCTGGACGAGACGCAACTCATGCAGGTTCGCGGTGTGTGATCATACGATCCGGACCGGACGCGGGCCGGGACGGCAGGCGTCCGGCGTCACGCGGGGCGGGCGGCTTCCCGGAGGTTGCTCCGGCAAGCCGCCCCGCCCGTTATGGGCACGCGGAAAGGAGGAGACGCAGGTGGCGAAAATCGGCGTTTTGGCGCTGCAGGGCGCCGTGTCGGAGCATCTGGACAGCATCCGGCTGGCCGGCGGGGAAGGCGTGGCCGTCAAGCGCGTCGAGCAACTGGATGATATCGACGGGCTGATCATCCCCGGCGGCGAAAGCACCACCATCGGGAAACTGATGCGGAAATACGGTTTCATCGAGGCCATTCGCGGCTTCTCCGCCGCGGGGAAACCGATCTTCGGCACATGCGCCGGCATGATCGTGCTGGCCAGGAAGCTGGAGGGCGGCGAAGAGCCGCATCTGGCGCTCATGGACATCACCGTCGCCCGCAACGCCTTCGGCCGACAGAGGGAAAGCTTCGAAACGGATTTGGAGGTCAAGGGGTTTGACACCCCGGTCCGGGCCGTGTTCATCCGCGCCCCCCTGATCCGGGAAGTCGGCGAAGGCGTGGAGGTGTTGGCCATGTTCCGGGGCGAAATCGTGCTGGCCCGGCAGGGGCATCTCTTGGCATCATCGTTCCATCCCGAGCTTACAAGCGACACCCGGCTGCACGGCCTGCTTCTGGACATGGCCAGGCGGCGGGCGGCGGCCGCGAGCGCGTAGGTTGGAAGGAAGAAAGGGGCTGCTGTAACGGATGCTGGATGTCCGACTGCTGCGCACCGACCTCGACCGGGTGAAGCGTGCGCTTCGCCTCCGCGGCATGGACGAGGAGCTGGTTGCGCCCTTCACGGAACTGGACACCGCCAAACGGGAGAAACAGACGGAAAGCGAGGCGCTGAAGAACCGGCGGAACGTCGTGTCGCAGGAAGTGGCACGGCGGAAGCGGAGCGGGGAAGACGCGGAACCGCTCATCGCCGAGATGCGCGAAGTGAACGAGCGCATCCGGCAGCTCGACGAAGAGGTGCGCGAGCTGGAGGCGAAAATCGAGGAGCTCCTGCTGACGCTGCCGAACATCCCGCACGAAACCGTTCCGTTTGGCCAGTCCGACCAGGACAACGTGGAAATCCGCCGGGTCGGGATCCTTCCGGAGTTTCCGTTCGAGCCGAAGCCGCACTGGGAAATCGCCGAGCGTCTGGGCATCCTCGATTTCGCGGCGGCGGCGAAGACGTCCGGCGCGCGATTTGTCTTCTACAGGGGGCTCGGCGCGCGGCTGGAGCGGGCGCTCATCAACTTCATGATGGACCTGCACGCCGGCGAACACGGCTACGAGGAGATGCTGCCGCCCTACCTGGTGAATCGCGACAGCCTGATCGGCACCGGGCAGCTGCCCAAATTCGAGGAAGATCTGTTCAAAGTGGAAGGCACCGGCCATTACCTCATTCCGACGGCGGAGGTGCCGGTGACGAACTTTCACCGCGAGGAAATCCTGTCGCGGGAGGATCTGCCGCGAAAGTACGTCGCCTACAGCGCCTGCTTCCGGGCGGAAGCGGGGGCGGCCGGCCGCGACACCCGCGGGCTGATTCGCCAGCACCAGTTCGACAAAGTCGAGCTCGTCCAGTTCGTCGAGCCGGAAAAATCGGACGAGACGCTGGAGGAACTTACGGGGCACGCCGAGAACGTGCTGAAGAAGCTGGGCCTGCCGTACCGGGTCATCGTCCTGTGCACCGGCGACATGGGATTCGCCGCGGCCAAGACCTACGACATCGAAGTGTGGATGCCGGGGGCGGGCGTGTACCGGGAAATCTCCTCGTGTTCCAACTTCGGGGACTTCCAGGCGCGCCGGGCGGGCATCCGGTTCCGGCGGGAGAAGGGCGCCAAGCCCGAATTCGTGCATACACTGAACGGTTCCGGTCTGGCCGTCGGCCGGACGGTGGCGGCCATTCTCGAAAATTTCCAGGAGGCGGACGGTTCCGTCCGCATTCCGGAAGCGCTGCGCCCGTACATGGGCGGCATCGAACGGATCAGCCCCCGCAGTTGAACGTCCGAACAAACGTATGCTATCATAGGCTGGCGGGGACGGCGGCCTGAAACGGCAGGGACGCCGCCCTGATCCGGAGAGGTACCGAAGCGGTCATAACGGGGCGGTCTTGAAAACCGTTGGGGCCTTGCGGCCCACGTGGGTTCGAATCCCACCCTCTCCGCCATCGAGTTGCATGCAAGCCGGTCCAAACAAGGATCGGCTATTTTTAAATTTATTGAAGGGAAGGGATTTATGCAGGAACTTCAGCTTTCTCCGCCGACCGCCGCCAAGCCTGGTCTCGTCAAACGTCGTCTCGACCTGCTGAAACGCGTATTTTTCATGGCGCTGGGAGCCTTCATCGTCGCCGTCGCCCTGGATGTTTTTCTCGTGCCGAACCAGATCATCGACGGCGGCATCACCGGCGTATCCATCATGCTGGAACACCTGACCGGCGTTCCCCTGGGTTATTATTTGTTCTTTCTGAATCTCCCCTTCCTGTTTTTGGGCTACAAAACCATCGGCAGAACGTTTGCCCTGAGCACCCTGTTCTCCGTCGCGGCGCTGTCGGCTTCCACGTTCCTGCTTCACGATGTGGAGCCCTTGACAAACGAGCCGCTCCTGGCCGCCATCTTCGGCGGCGTCCTGCTGGGCGTCGGCGTCGGCATGGTCATCCGCTTCGGCGGATCCATGGACGGCACCGAAATCGTGGCCATCGTGGTCAACCGCAAAACTCCCTTTTCCGTCGGCGAAATCGTCATGTTTCTCAACGTGTTCATTCTGGGCAGCGCCGGGTTTGTGTTCGGCTGGAACAACGCCATGTTTTCCCTGATCGCGTATTACATTGCCTTCAAGGTCATCGATCTGACCATCGAGGGGCTGGACGAATCGAAATCCGTCTGGATCATCAGCGACAAGGCCCAGGAAATCGGGGACGCGATCATCTCCCGGCTCGGCAGGGGTGTCACCTATCTGCAGGGGGCGGGAGGATACACCGGAGATGACAAGCAAATCATATTCTGCGTGATTACCCGGCTTGAGGAATCAAAGATGAAAACGATCGTCGACGAAATCGATCCCTCCGCCTTTATGGCGATTGCGAACATTCACGATGTCCGGGGTGGAAGATTCAAGAAGAAAAATATTCACTGACCTGTACTGGAGGGTTGGCCCTTGCTCAGAAAATGGGGTTTGGCCGCAGCTTCCGCGCTGATCGCAGCCGCCGCCGTGCTCGCGGCCTGCAGCGCGAAGAAATCGCCGGAAGAGCTGCTTCGCCGCGCCGCGGAAAAGGCTCGGGACATCCGTTCATACACCTTTGCCGGCTCGTTGCAGGTGGAGGGATTGTTGCCGCTCTTCGGCGGCGCGGACGCGGGGTTCACAGCTCCTCCGAACCAGCCGTTCCAATTGGAAATTACCTGGAGCGGCGTCCACCGCGCCGATCCAAAGCTGGCGGAAGCGGATCTGGACATCCGCTTCACAAGCGAGATGGAGATCGCTTTTTCCCTCCTCGTCGTGATGAACCAGGACAAGATCTGGATCCGGGTACCGGACGTTCCTTTCCCTCGGTTTCCGCCGGAAGCCGCCGGAAGGTTCATCGAGATCGACCAGCGGAGCCTGGCGGAGGAAGAAGGCGCGCCGCTGTCGCCACAGGACCTGGGCGCCCTGAAGCCGCTCTACCCGGAACTGGTCGGTGTGATCTTTAAGCATCTCGACGAAAACGCGTACTTCACGGCGCTTTCCAAAAAGGAAGCCGCCCTGCCCGACGGGGCCGACGTGAAGGACGTGGTCCGGATGAAGATCGACAAGGAGCATCTTCGGCCGTTCCTGGAGACGCTGGTCCGGCAGATCGCGCCGGAAGCACTCGATCTGCTCGCCCGGGAGGAATACCGCCAGCTGCACGGCATCGACCCGGCCGAGCTGGAGAAGATGAAACGCGAACTTGCGGAATACGCGGAGACGGAGCTGGAGCAGGATCTGCAGCGGATCGAGGAGATGCCGGACCCGTTCACCATCACCGCCGATATCGGCGTAAATCGCGAAGGGTACGTCACCTGGCTGGACCTCACCGTCGACGCCGGAATCCAGGACGCCCGGGAAAGGCCCGGCCGGTTCCGCTTGCGGGCGAAAAGCGAGCTTACGGGGATCAACGCGGAACCGCAGTTCCGGTACGGCGAACCGCAGGACGTCCTGACCCTCGAAGAACTGATGAATTTGTTTGTCAGACGGCGGACGATGTGAAAGCAAAAAAATAATGCGGTCTTCAAGACCGCAATTTTTTTTGGGAAGAATGGTCGAGACGACAGGATTTGAACCTGCGACCTCTTGGTCCCGAACCAAGCGCTCTACCAAGCTGAGCCACGTCTCGAACCCTTCGCCTTTACCGGCGAACGCCAACAATTATAGCACAACCTGCGGCAAAAGGGAAGTCCTTCGGGATTGCCTCAAATTGCCGCGGGTTGTGGCCGCCCGAAAGGCTTATCCGTACTTGTACGTGATGCCGTAGCCGCCCTTTGGATAGACCCAGTAGATGTTTTCCGACGGGCAGGCGATCCGGCACGTGCCGCATTCGATGCAGTTTTCGTAGGCCACGGTGGTGATCTTGCGCTTCGGGTCCCATTCGTATACGTCGGCCGGACAGAAATAGTTGCAGTCCTTCGTCGTGCACCGGACGCAGGTGTCCGCGTCCTTGATGATCAGGTGCGACTGGTCGTCGCATTTGTACCGGATCAGAAACAGTTTATCCATGATGCCGCCGGAAGCGGCCGTTTCCGCCTGGCTCATCCGTTCATCGCCCTCCATCCCTTGTATCCGAGTTTCAAGAGGTTTGTCGTGCCGCCGGCCGCGTCCTTGAGCAGCTTTACCATCATTTTCTGTTTCTCCGCTTTCGGCACGCCGTCGACGAGGAAGAAGTTGTACAGCGCTTCGTTCGCCGCCCGCGGCAGGCGGTTGAAGAGCAGGTCGGGATCATGCTCCTTCAGGAACTGGTGCATGCCGCGGTATTTCTTCATGTCCTTGATCACGAAGGATTCGCGGAGCTTTTCGTCATACAGCCGCAGGGTTTCCCTGGAGAAATCGCCCCGCTTCTTCGCCTCGATGATTGCCTCGGCGGCCAGCCGTCCGCTGGTCATGGCCAGGTTGGTGCCTTCGCGGTGCACGAAGTTGACCAGCTGGGCGGCGTCCCCGACGATGACCCAGCCGTTGCCGGAGAGCGGCGGAATCGAATGGTAGCCGCCTTCCGGGATGAGGTGGCCGGAGTATTCTTTCGTTTCCCCGCCCTGGATGAGCTTGCGGATCATCGGATGCTTCTTGACGGCTTCCAGGAGCTCGTACGGCTTGATCCGCTTTTCCCGCAGATGGTTCACCATCACGCCGATGCCGAGGGACAGGGTTTCCTTGTTGGTGTACAGAAAGCCCATGCCGGCCATACCGAGGGAGGTTTCGCCCAGGAACTCGATGGTGACCCCTTCGTCCCCTTCCAGGCCGAAGCGGTCCTCAATCTTCTCCCGCGGCAGGGCGATGACTTCCTTCACGGCCAGCGACACTTCGTCCGGCCGCCATTCCTTGTGGATGCCCAGCGACTTGCCCAGCAGCGAGTTCACGCCGTCGGCGATGACGACCACGTCGGCGTACAGGTCGCCGTCGTCGCGGTCGGTTTTTACGCCGACCACGCGGTCGCCTTCGCGGATGACGTCGAGGGCCACGGTTTCATACACCGGAATCGCGCCGGCTTCCACCGCCTTGTCGGCGAACCACTGGTCGAATTTCACGCGCAGCCCGGTGAAGCAGTTGGGCGGTTCCTTGTACGCTTCGTTGCGATGGGAGATGCCCGTCACCGAATCCTTGCCCATCAGCCAGATGCGCTGTTCGACGATGTAGCGCTCCACCGGCGCGTTTTTTTCCTTCCAGAATTCCGGCACCAGCTCTTCGATCTGCTTGCGGTAAAGCACGCCGCCGAACAGGTTTTTCGCGCCGGGGAACTCCCCGCGCTCAAGAAGCACCACGCTGAGTCCGGCCCTCGCCATGGTCAGCGCCGCGGCGGTGCCGGCAGGACCGGCGCCGACGACGACGGCGTCGAATTTCTCGTTCATGCCCGTTTCCCTCCCGTTATGGTCAGCTCCGGCCCGACGGGCAGGCCTCTTTTCTTCTTCACCGCTTCGGTGATCGCGGGCACGATCTTGAACAGGTCTCCCACGATGCCGTAGTGCGCGATTTGGAAAATCGGCGCGTTCTCATCCTTGTTGATGGCGACGATCACTTCGGAGTTGCTCATCCCCACGGTATGCTGTACCGCACCGGAGATGCCAATGGCGAAATACAGTTTCGGCCGGACCGTGTGGCCGGTCTGTCCGACCTGGTGTTCATGCGAAATCCATCCGGCGTCCACCGCCGCGCGGGACGCGCCCACCACGCCGCCCAGGGCGTCCGCCAGTTCCTTCAGCATGCCGAAGGCTTCCGGACCGCCGAGACCGCGGCCGCCGGCCACGATGATTTCGGCTTCCTCCAGGTTGACCTTGCCGGTCTCGCTGATGAATTCCAGCACCCGCGCGGCGATTTCCTCTTCCTTCATTTCGTTTTCCACGCGGATGATCGGCACCTCGCGGGACTCATCGCGCGGCAGCGCCTGGAACACGCCGGCGCGGGCCGTCGCCATTTGCGGCCGGTATCGTTTGCACAGGATGGTGGCCATCATCTTTTCCGAGAACGCCGGCCGGCTGGCGAGCAGCAGGCGCGACGGCGGCGGTTCCACGTCCAGTTCGGTGGTGTCCGCCGTCAGGCCCGTCGGCAGGTGGGTGGCGATCGCCCCTGCCAGGTCGCGGCCCGTGCCGGTGGCGCCAAAGAGCACGATTTCCGGCTTGACCTGATGGATGACCTTCAGGCAGACCCGGCTGTACGGGCGTGTCCGGTAATCTTTCAGCTCGGGCGCGTCGCACAGATACACCTCGTCGGCGCCGTAATATCCGGCTTCCTTCGCCAGATGTTCCACCTCGTGGCCGATCACCAGGGCGTACAGCTTGGTTTCCAGTTTGTCCGCCAGTTCCCGGCCCTTGCCGAGCAGCTGCCAGGAGACCGCCTTGGCCTTGCCGTAGCGCTGCTCCACCACGATCATCACGCCGCGGTAATCCGAAAAGTCCGGTTCCTTTTCCTTTTTCTCGACGGTTTGTTGTTCCTGTTCCGCCATCGCCGTCTCCTCCCCCTGTCAGTCAGTTCCAGCCCAGCCGTGTCGGCAGATCCCCCGACCACAGCCGCTCCACCAGCCGTTCGGCGATCTGCTGCGGCGTGTCGCCGGTAATCCGCTCGCCGTCCACTTTCCGAACTTCCGGCACCCACGTCTTGCCGACGATCGTCGGCGATCCTTTCAGGCCGATTTGCGACCGGTCGAGGTCGGGGAAATCGGCGGTGGTCCAGACGATCGGCTTGTACCGCGCGGCGCGGATCATGCCCGGCAGCGAAGCGCGCCGGATCTTGTTGAGCTCTTTGAGCGCCGTCACCAGCACCGGCATGGAGGTCTCCACCACCTCGATGCCGTCTTCCAGGTGCCGTTCCACCGTAATTCTGCGGGCCTGCGGATCGACCTTGCGCACCTTGCCGACGTAGGTCAGCTGCTCCAGGTCCAGGCGGCAGGCGATGCCCGGGCCCACCTGTCCGGTGTCGCCGTCGAGGGTCTGCTTGCCGCAGAACACGATGTCCACCGGACCCCAGGTTTCCTCGGCTTTGCGGATGGCTTTCGCCAGGACGTAGGAGGTGGCCAGCGTGTCCGCCCCGGCGAAAGCGCGGTCCGTCACCAGCACCCCTTCGTCCGCGCCGAGGGAAATGCATTCCTTAAGCGCTTTCTCCGCAGGCGGCGGTCCCATGGTGATCACCGTCACCCGCGCGCCCAGCTCGTCCTTGATCCGCAGCGCCTCCTCGAGACCGTGCTTGTCGTAAAAGTTGACGATGCTGGGCACCCCTTGCCGGATCAGCGTGTTGGTCTTCGGGTCGATGCGGATTTCCCGGCTGTCCGGCACCTGCTTGATACAGACCACGATGTGCATCACGTGCGGCTCCTCCCCGTCGTTTGATGGTTTCCGCCAATTTGTGAATAATGTCACAAGCCAGGTCACAACAAACGATAAAGCGTTTCCGAAAATTTTGGCAAACGAATCCTTTGGTTTTATTATAAGATGTTTCGGTGAAGGATGTAAGGGGTTCGTGAAAAAAATAACAAGGGAAGTGTTGGGGAGGGGCCGGCCGGCCCCGCTTTATTCATTGCGGACGATGTGCTAAAATAATGGGTGATGCGTCCCCGTAGCTCAGTTGGATAGAGCAGCAGTTTCCTAAACTGCGTGTCGTACGTTCGAGTCGTATCGGGGACGCCATTTTTTTTGCCTTTTTGGGTCTGTCCATTTCCGCCAAAAAATTGCCACATTTGATTCGACAAGGTTCAACATGCAAAGAACGAAATTTATCCTATAATGATAGAAAGTTTTTCATGCGATCGAGGACCTATTTTCTGACGCAAGGGGGAGGGCCTTTGGGCTTATGGACAAGGATCAGCTGGTCAGCCGGTTGCAGGCGCTGCAGAAACAGTTGAGCGAATTGGTGAGCGGACAGGACAAGCTGACCGACCCGGCCGTCGTGAAGCTCAGCGAGGAGGCGGACCGTCTCATTGTCGAATTGCAGCGAAAATGCATGAAGGAGAGCGCCGAAAAACGCGCCGCGGACAAGCCTTCACGGTTTGCTTCCGCGAAGCCGCCGGAAAAAACCGGTAAGCAGCTCGGCGCATTCTTCCTGGAGCAGCCCTGATTGCCATGCCGCCCGGTGGTTGAACCGCGGATCCTGCAGGAGATCCATCAGCGTCCCGACGCATCCCGCCTTCGGATCCGGGGCTCCGTAGACCACCCGTTCCACCCTGGCCTGCAGGATGGCGCCGGCGCACATGGGACAGGGCTCCAGCGTCACATACAGGGTGCATCCCAGAAGCCGCCACGCCCCGAGGGCCGCGCTGGCTTCGCGGATGGCGATCATTTCGGCGTGGGCGGTGGGATCCCTGTCGGTTTCCCGCCGGTTGTAACCCCTTCCGATCGCCTGTCCGTTCCGCACGATGACGGCCCCGATGGGCACCTCCCCGATCCGTTCGGCTTCCCGCGCCAGCCGGATCGCTTCCCGCATCCAGTATTCGTCGGCCGGTTCCGGTCCGGGACCGGTCCCCTGCCCGTTTCGTTCCCGATCTTCTGCCGTCGGCACGCCCGTCGCCCCCCTTTCCCGCGATCAGGTGTTCTTTGTGAACAGACTGTGGATGATTGTGTGCATAAACCGGGAGTTATCCACAAAGTTGCGCACAGCCTGCAGGTATTTCCGCCCGCGGCGGTTCATCGCCCTTATTTTAGCAAAGCGGGGACATGGCGCAAACGGCGGCGTTTCCCCGCATAGACTGAAGCGGAAGCATGCGTGTCCGGACGAAAGGGGGAATGAAGATGGAACTTCCGTTTCGGCCGCATCCGGACCGGCACCCCTCCGGACGGACCACCGTTCTCGGACCGGTCCGCTGCTCCGCGGAAGCAATGCAGTCCTATGTCCGTCGGCGAAATCCGCGGGCGCCGGAGGTGGCGGAGCTGTATGTGCGGGCGGGGGAAAAATACGGCGTGCGGGGAGACGTGGCGTTCTGCCAGGCGGTGTACGAAACGCAGGCCTGGCGGGCCGGCTACGGCGGGCCGCGCTTCCGGCCGTTTCTGGCGGAAGTGTGGTCGTCCGGCGCGGACCCCGCGGTGATCGTCGAGGAACACGTGCGCTGCCTGTACGGATTCGCCACCGCCGACGATTCGCGGGGCGACCCGTCGGGCGGCCTGTTTGCGCCTCTCCAGCGCAAGGGGTGGAGGGGTTCGGCGCCGTATTGGGAACAGATCGGATCGGCCTGGGGGTGCGCGGACCCGTCCTGCGGCTCCGATTTCGTGGCGATGTGGCGCTGCATGTGCGAATGGTCGTACCGTATTGCCTGGAAACGCTAAAAAACAAAAAAACGGTCCTTGCGGACCGCCATCCGCCTTCCGGCCGCCGCTTACTGCGCCGCGGCGACGGTACCGGCGGTTTCGGGAGCGACCGGCACCGTTTCCGTGTTTTCCGTGTATTTGCGCAGGATCGCCACTTCCACCCGGCGGTTTTTGGCCCGGGCTTCCGGGGTGTCCCGCGGGTCGATGGGCTGGTACTCGCCATAGCCGACCGCCCGGAAACGGCTGGGATCGAACGCTTCGTTTTCCAGGAGGATTTTCATGAAGTTGATGGCCCGCTTGGCGCTAAGCTCCCAGTTGGAAGGGAACTCGGGCGTGTTGATCGGCACGTTGTCCGTATGGCCCGACACCACGATTTCGTAATCGTTGTAGTCCTCCAGCATCTGGCTGATGGCGAGCGCCAGCCGGCGCGCTTCGGGTTTGACGTCGGCCTTGCCGGAATCAAACAGGGCGTGTTCGCGGATGATGATCAAAAGCTCGGAATGGTTGAGCTTGATCTCCAGATCGGAGGTCAGGCCGTTTTGCGCGATGTATTGGTTCAGTTCCTCCTGGAGCTTCTCCAGATGCTGCTGCTCTTCTTTCCGAAGCTGGTTTGGCGTTTTGGGGATGCTGCCGATCTCCAGTTCCCGGTCCTTGGTCTGCGATTTGCCCTGATCGAACAGAGAGGCCTGTTCCAGAACGCCGAACCCGGCATTGAACGCCAGCCTGAACGACCGGATGAGTTCCTCGAATCTGGACGTGTTGAGCGAGCTGATCGCATAAAGCACAATGAAGAGCGCCAGCAGGAGCGTCAGCATGTCGGCATACGGAATCAGCCACGTTTCGTTCATATGTTCGTCCTCATGCGGATTACGCTTCGCTGATTTGCGCACGTTCGGCCTCCCGTTTTGCCGCTTCCCTCCGGTTCAGTTCCTCCCGTTCTTCGGGGGTGAGGAAAACGGACAGTTTTTGCTGGATGGCGATGGTGGAAATCCCCGACTGGATGGAGAGGAGTCCCTCGACCATCATGAGCTTGGTTTCCACCTCGTATTTGGACAGGCGTTTCAGTTTGTTGGCGATCGGGTGCCACAGGACGTAACCGGTAAAGATCCCGAGCATGGTGGCGACGAAGGCGGCGGCCACCGCATGGGCCAGCTGATCGACATCGCTCAGGTTGGCGAGCGCCGCAATCAGTCCGATGACGGCGCCGAGAACGCCCAGCGTCGGCGCGTAGGTTCCCGCCTGGGAGAAAATTTGCGCTCCCGCCTTGTGGCGCTCCTCCATGGCGGCGATGTCCTCGAGCAGCACGTCGCGGACGAATTCCTGGTCGTTGCCGTCGATGATCATCCGCATGCCTTCGTACAGGAAGGGGTCCTTCACTTCTTCCACCCGGTTTTCCAGCGCCAGGAGTCCTTCGCGGCGGGTAATCATTGCCCATTCCATGAACATGGCGATGAGTTCCTTGCGGTCGATGAGTTTCTGCTTGGTAAACACGATTTTGAGCAGTTTGCCGACCTTCTTGAGATCCCGCATCGGAAACGCCATGAACACGGCGGCCACGGTTCCGCCGAGGATGATCATGAAAGCGGCCGGGTTGTTCAGGTAGGAGAGATGGGCTCCTTTCAGCACCATGCTGGACAAAACCGCGATGACCCCGAGCGACAGTCCGATAACGCTAGATCTTTCCATCTGGTATGGGCACCTCGACTCCGATCGTGGAATGGTCGTTTTTTCTGTCGAACTTACTCATTCGTTACAATATAACGGAAAATCCTGCGAATTCGTTTAGTTTCTTTGCCTTCCGGGGTCGTCCTGGGCGCGGCGCTCCCGCGGTCCGTCATGGACAGGCCCGGGTGGAAATGTTAAGATTGGGATGTGACAACCGAATAGCAAAATAGCGAACGGAAAACAGGTGCTCTGCGGAGCTTAATAGGGAAGTTCGGTGAAAGTCCGACGCGGTCCCGCCACTGACCACGGGGAGCGACCCGGAAGACGCCACTGCCGCGAAACCGCGGTGGGAAGGCCCGGGAAGCGATGAACCGGGAGCCAGGAGAACTGCCTGTTTTCCCGCACCGCAACCTACGAGGCATAGGGGGGGTGCATGGGCGCCGGCACGCCGGCATGCGCGTCCGCCGGTTTCCGGATGCGTCGGCATTCCGGGTGCAACCGGCATGCGCGCGCTTCCGTCCGGCATCCGGAGCGATCCGGGCCGCCGCGGCGGTCCGGTTGCAAGCATCCGGGTTCCGGGGCGACCGGCTTCCGGAGTTTTCCGGTTACGCAAGCGTTTGCGCTCCGGAGCGTCCGGTTCGGGAGCGCCCGGTTTCCGGCCGCAGCCGCTGCCGCTTGCGGCAGGAACGGCGGCAGGGGCGTCGGCGCCGGTCTGGGAAGGTATGGGCATCGTCCGCCCTTACCGGCGGACGAATTTCGACATCCCCCTCGCGGGGGATGTTTTTTTGCGTCCGAAACGCGAGGGGAGCCGAAGGAATTCGTTTTTTTCGGATTCGGGAAAGGAGATTGGCGGATGGAGCGAAAGGAAATCACGGGCGCGGCGGTCCGGGGGCGGAAGCGGGAGCCCCGGGTTTTGCGCGGGGCGCTTCTCTGGCTGCTGTCGCTTGTTCTATTGACGGGTTTGTGGACCGCTCCGGCCGGCGCCGCCTCGGCGGAAGGCGGAGCGGAAGGATCGCTGTCTTCCTCCGGCGGAGACGGCCTCCGGGCGGAGGTGCAGCTCGCCATCGCCCGGCTTCAGGAACTGTTTTATCCGCTGCCGATGGACGACTGGACGGCGTTCGCCCTGGCGCGGTCCGGCATGCCGGCGGCCGACCGCTACCTGCCGGAAGCGGAAGCGGCCGTCGCCGAAGGAAACTTGCGGCTGGTGACCGACTGGGCTCGGCTGACGCTGGCCGTTGCTGCCAATGGCGGCGATGTGCGCCGTTTCGGGGAGGCGGGCGCGGATTTGCCGGCGGTCATCGCGAACCACGGGCGGATGACCGTCCAGGGCCCGAACGCGGTCGCCTTTGCCCTGCTGGCACTGGATGCGGCCGGATATCAGGAGCGGGAAGGCGACCTCTGGACGAGGGATGCGCTGATCGAATGGCTGCTGGAAAACCAGACGCCGGCAGGCTACTGGCAGCTCGCCGACGGCAGCGGCCCGGTGGACATCACCGCCATGGTCCTGGCGGCGCTGGCCCCTTACCGGGACCGCGGGGATGTGGCCGGCGCCGTGGAAGCCGCCCTCGCCTGGCTGGCGGAAACGCAGTGGGAAACCGGCGGCTTCGGCCGGCCTCGGGAAACGACGGAAAGCACCGCCCAGGTGCTGATCGCGCTGACTTCGCTGGGGATTGATCCGGCCGGGGACGAACGTTTCATGCGGTCCGGCAAATCGCCGGTGGAGCGCCTGCTGGAATTCCGCCTGCCGGACGGCATGTTTGAGCGGGAAACCGGAGAAGGCGCGGACCCCATCTCTTCCCTGCAGGCGCTGCTTGGTCTTGCGGCGGTGCAGCGGTACTGGGACGGCCTGCCCGCGCTTTATGCCAACCTGACGGGACCGGCGGAAGTGCGGGTGGAGGTGTACGGCCCCTCCGGCGCCATCGCCGTCGGAACGGCGCAGGGGGCTACGGCCTTGGAAGTCCTGGTTGCCGTGCTGGAAAGCAACCGGATTCCGTACAGGGTGGAAGAGGATCCGCAGGCCGGCCCGTACCTGGCATCGGCGGCCGGCTACGAAAACGGCCGCTTCGGCGGGGACGACCGTTGGCGGTTCCTGGTGCGGCGCGGCGGGGAATGGCTGGACGCCGCCGAAGGACCGGGATCGTTTGCGCCCATGGCCGGGGACAGGATTGTCGTCTATTACGGCGATGCCGGGACGGCTCCGCTGGCGCGGGTGACGACGGAACCGGCTTCGCCCCGGGCGGGTGTTCCCTTCACCGTTGTGGTGGAAAAGCTGTCGTTGGATGAAACGGGACGCAGGGTGGCCGAACCGGCCGCGGGCGTGACGGTGCGCATCGGAGATGCGGAGGCGGTCACGGACGAGTCCGGACGGGCGGCGTTTCCGGCCCTTGCCGCGGGAACCTATACGGTTTTGGCGGAAGGTTACCGCGAGGACGGCCCGCCGGCCTACATTCCCCTGACGGCGGCATTGGAAGTGCAGGAAGTGCGCGTGCCTGCCGACGTCGTCATCGAAGGGGACGAGGGGCCGGTGGCATCGGCCAGGGTGCGGGCCGGCACGGCGCTGGAAGCCATCGAGCTCGCGCTGCGGGCGAACCGGGTGCCCTACGATCTGCAATCGCAATCCTGGGGCAGCTATTTCGTGTCGATCGGCGGCATTGACGCCGGGAAATACGGAGGATGGGACGGCTGGCTGTTCGCGGTGCAGCGAAACGGTTCGTGGATCCTCCCCTCCGTCGCCATGGATCATTTTCCGCTGGAAGCCGGGGACCGGGTCGTCCTCTATTACGGCGAAGGCGGCACCCGGCTGGTGGACGGAATCCGGACGGAACCCGGGTATCCCCGCCCGGGCGAGCCGGTGACGGTAACCGTGACCTATCGGGACTGGGACTGGGAAGCCGGCCGGTTCAAGGATCCGGAGCCACTAGCGGGCGTCACCGTGCGGGCCGGCGATGCGGAAGCGGTCACGGACGAGGCCGGCCGGGCCGTGCTTCCGGCGCTGGAAGAAGGCGTCCATTTCGTGGTCGTGTCCGGGTACCGGCCGGACGGTCCGCCGCTGGCCGTGCGCGCCGTGTTCCCGCTGGCGGTGGCCCCGGCGTTCGCGGACGAGGAGGAGGTCTCTCCCTGGGCGTTCGATGCGGTCCGCATGGCGCGGGCGGCATCGCTCCTGCCCTGGCCGGACGGCGAAGAAGGACGGTTTGGGCCGCAGCGTCCCGTGACCCGGGCGGAATTCGCGGCGATGCTCGTGCGGGTGCTCGGCCTTGAGGACACGGCAAGCGGGACGGCGTTTGCGGACGTGCCGGCGGACGCCTGGTACGCTCCGGCCGTGCGCGCCGCCAAGGCTGCGGGGATCGCGGAGGGAACCGGCGGAGGCGCCTTCCGCCCGGACGACCCGGTGACGCGGGAGCAGGCCGCGGTCTTCCTGCATCGCGCGCTGGGGGTTGCCTCCGTGCCCGGAGCTTCCTCCGGCGAATCCGCTAACGGCGGCGGGCCCGAACTGAAAGACGCCGCGTCGGTGGCGCCCTGGGCGGAAGCGGCGGTGAAAGCGGTGGTCGGCGAAGGCTGGATGACGGCCTACGACGGAACGTTTGCGCCCGCCGCGACGCTCACCCGCGAACAGGCGGCGGTCATCGCGGCGCGGCTGTATTCGGTCCTGAAAAAACCTTGAGGAGGGATTCGCCGTGAGCCGTCGGTTCCGGATCGGAAGCGCCGTTTTCCGCATCGCCGCCCTGGCGGCGGTACTGATCCTGGCCGCGGCGCTGGCGGGATGCGGGCCGGGGAACGCGGAGCGTTCGGCGGACGGGCCGTCCCCGGCGGTGCAGGAAAGCCGCGGAGCACCGGACGTCCGCGCCGGTCCGGAGCCGGCGGCGGACCCTTCCGCCGAAGTGCCGCGGGAAGCGGCGGGCGGAGAGGCCGAATCCGAAGGGCGTGCGGAGCCTTCGGACAGTTCCGGGACGGCGGAGCCCGCCGGCTCGCCGGCACCTTCTGCCAAGCCCGCGCAGGGCGCGGGCGCGGAACCTGCGGCGGAAGCGGAAGGGGAAGTCCCGCAACGGCAGGAACCCGCGGCTTCCGCTCCCGTGAAGGAAGGGAAAGGAGCGGCTTCGGGCGGCGGGGAAGCGAACGCCCCGCAGCCTTCCGACAAGGCGACGGTGACGCTGTCCATCGTCGGATCGGCGGACTACGGCGAGATTTTGCCCCCCACCGAAACAGAACTCCTGGAAGGCGACACGGTGGCGGACGTCCTGCTTCGCCTGGCCAAGGCGAACCGGATTTCCGTCGACACGCGGGGCGCCGGGCCGCTCTTTTACGTGGAAGGCATCGCCGGTCTGTATGAATTCGACGAAGGACCGGCCAGCGGGTGGATCTACCTGGTGAACGGCGTGGAGCATCCGAAAAGCGCAGGGGTTTACCGGCTGGAGCCCGGCGATCGCGTGGAATGGCGCTACGTGACGGAAGTCCCTCCGCCGCCAGAAGAGTGAAAGGAGGCACAAGGCGTGGACGCGTTCGGATTCCGTTCGCTGCATCCCGCGGTGCTCTTGGTCTATTACGCCGGCGGGATGACGTTCGGCATGCTGTTTTTTCACCCCGCCGTGCTGCTTGCGGGACTTGCGGCGAACGCGGCGGTCCACGCCGCCGTCGACGGCGGCAGGGAGCTCCGGAAGTGGCTGAAGTTCCTGCTTCCCGGCGTTCTTCTGCTCGCCGCGGTGAATCCCCTTTTGGTGCGCCAGGGCGCGACCGTATGGTTTTACATCGGGAGCCTCTCCATCACGAAGGAAGCCGTGGTTTACGGTGTCACCCTGGCGGCGGCGGTGCTCCATATGATGCTCTTTGCCGTTTCCTATCGCGTGGTGTTCAGCGGCGAGAAATTCCTGCATCTGTTCGCGCGGTGGGCTCCGAACGCGGCGCTGGTGACCATGATGGCCATCGGACTGGTGCCGCGCATGCGCCGGCGGCTGGCGGAACTCGCCCTCGTCCAGCAGACGCGGGGCGTCACCGTCTCGTCCGGTCCGCTCCGCGCCCGCGCCGCCAGCGGGCTGAAGCTGGTGTGGTCCCTGGCGGGCTGGTCCCTGGAAGACGCGCTGCGCACCGCCGATTCGATGCGGGCGAGGGGTTACGGCACCGGTCCCCGCAGCTCGTACCGGCATTTCCGGCCGCGGCTTCGCGACGGCCTGTCCGGCATCCTGCTCGCGGCCGCCGCGGCGGCGATGCTCTGGTGCTGGATAAAGGGTTATGGCCTTTTGCGCGTCTACCCCCGTCTGCCGGACCCGGCGCCGGACGCGGGCGACTGGATCGCCTTGGCCCTCTACGCGGGATTCGTGGCGTTTCCGCTGCTTTGGGAATGGAGGGATCGCGCGGCATGGCGCATCTTGAGGTGAAAGGGCTGACGTTTGCCTACGCCGGCTCGGCGGAGCCGGCCCTGAGGAACGTCTCGCTGGAAGTCAGGCCCGGGGAACTGGCGGTGCTGTGCGGCGCGACGGGCAGCGGCAAAACCACCCTCCTCCGCCTGATCAAGCGGGAACTGGCGCCGGGCGGCGTCATGACCGGCGACATTCTCCTGGACGGCGTGCCGCTTCACAAGCTGGACCCCAGGCAAGCGGCGGCGGCGGTCGGGCTGGTGATGCAGGATCCGGAAAGCCAGCTGGCGACGGATACCGTGGAGCATGAGCTGGCTTTCGGCATGGAAAACCTCGGTCTTCCCCGCGGGGAGATGCGCCGGCGGCTGGCGGAACTTGCCGGATTTTTCGGCCTGGAACCGCTGCTCGGGAAGCCTTTGGAGGAGCTTTCGGGCGGCCGCAAGCAGGCGGTGAATCTCGCCGCGGTTCTCCTGTGCCAGCCCCGGCTGCTGCTGCTGGACGAACCGCTGGCGCAGCTCGATCCGCTGGCCGCGCGGGAACTTGCCGGCCTGATCCGCCGGCTGAACGAGGAACGGGGCGTTACGGTGCTCCTGTGCGAACACCGGCTGGACGAGCTGATGCCGGCGGCGGACCGGGTCATTCTGCTGGAAGCGGGCGCGGTGGCGTTCAACGGACCCCCGGCCGAATTCGTTCGCGCCGTCTGGCGCGCGGGCGACCCGGGGCGTCTTATGTTTTTGCCCGCGGCGACGGCCTGGGCGCTGCGGCGCTTCGGCGACATGGCCCTGGCCGATCCTCCGCTGGACGTGAAGGCGGTGCGGCGGATGTACCTGGCGGAAGGCGCCGCCGGCCCGGCGGACGGTGGAAGGCGGGGGGCCGGCGGCTCCCCCCGGCGCGTAGCGGAACGCGGCGCGGAAGAAGCGCGCGTCCGGCGCCCGAAGGAACCGCTGCTTACGGCGCAAGGGGTGTTCTTCGCCTATTCCCGGGATGAACCCGCCGTCATCCGCGGGCTTGACTGGACGCTCGGACGCGGCGAATTCGTCGCGCTCCTCGGCGCCAACGGCAGCGGCAAATCGACGCTGCTCCAGCTCCTTGCGGGCCTGCGGCGGCCGCAGCGCGGGGACGTCCGCCTGGCGGGCGTGCCCGTCCACCGCCTGCCGGCCGGGACGCGGACGGCGCGCATCGGCTATCTGGCGCAAAATCCGCTGCTTCATTTCGTCCATGAGACGGTGCGGGACGAACTCGTCCACGCGGCGGCGTTCACGGGAGCGGCCGATCCGGAGGAAGAAGCGGTCCGGCTGGCCCGCAGGTTTGATCTGGAACCCCTGCTGGAACGCCATCCGCACGATCTGAGCGGAGGAGAGCGCCAGCGGGCGGCGCTGGCCATCGCCGTGGCCGGACGGCCGGACGTGCTGCTGCTGGACGAACCGACCAAGGGGCTTGATCCCTTCGCCAAGGCGAAGCTCGCGGACGAGCTCCGCCGCCTGAACGGTGAAGGGATGACGCTGGTGGTGGCCACCCACGACGTGGAGTTCGCGGAGGCCCACGCTTCCCGCTGTGCGCTGCTGTTCCAGGGGGAGATCGCCGCCGACGAACCGGCGGAAACCTTTTTCCGGGGCAACTTCTTTTACGTTTCCCCGCTGCACAGGCTTGCCGACGGGCGCGAGGATGAATCCCGCCGTTGCGGACCGGGCGGCGGTTCGGAGAGAGGGACGGCCGCCGGACCGGACGGCGGAACGGACGGCGCCGCCGCAGACGGCCGGCCCAAGGCCGGTGCGGGTGTGGCGGGCGCGGCGCGGGCCGGATTGCGGAACGTCCTCGCGCATTTCCGCCGCGTACCCGCGCATCTGTGGATGATTCCCGCCGCCGTCGCCTACGCCGCGCTGGGCGTCATGGCGTTTCGCCGCGGCGCCTCGCTTCTTGCGGGTTTTGCCATGGTGTTTCTGGCCCTCGTGCCGTTTTACGCCCGTTACGAGCGCAAAATGCGCGGGGCGCGGGAACTGGCGCTGGTGGCGGTGCTCGCCGCGCTGGCGTCCGTCGGCCGGGTGCCCTTTGCGCTGATTCTGCCGAACTTCACGCCGGTCACGTTCATCGTCATGGTCACCGGGGTCGTGTTCGGCGCGGAAGCGGGGTTCATCGCGGGTTCGATGAGCGCGCTGGTCTCCAACTTCTTTCTCGGGCAGGGTCCCTGGACGCCGTGGCAGATGTTCGCCTGGGGAATGGCCGGCTACACCGCGGGTCTCCTGGCGCACCGCGGCGCCTTCTGGCGGAGAAGGGCACCGCTGGCCGCCCTGGGGCTGGTCTGGGGCTTCCTCTACGGATGGATCCTTAACGCATCCATTGCCATCGACCAATGGGCGCAAACGAAGTCGTGGGCGAACGTGTTGGCCGTCTACGCGGCGGGATTGCCCTTTGACGCGACCCACGCGGCGGCGAACGTGTTTTTCCTGGCGCTGTTCGGTCCGGCCTGGATCCGCCTGCTGGAGCGGTACCGCAACAAATATTCCGTTCCGGTTGACGACCGGGCATTGGCCGCGCGAAACTAATGATGAGACATATCGTATTACCTGCCGGCAGGATTGCCGGAACGAAACAGAGGAAAAACAGGGAGGTATCGCGGTTGAAATGCCCGGTTTGCGAAGATTCCCGCATGCGTGAGGTGGAAAAGGACGGCATTCTCATCGACGTGTGTCCGAACTGCAAAGGCGTCTGGCTGGACCGCGGCGAGCTGGACAAACTGATGGCCAGCGTGCGCGAAGTGCGGCAGGAGTTCAACGAGTGGTACTACGGCACGCCGCAGCCGGGGTCGGCCCAATCGACGTATGAGAAGCAGCAGTATCCGCAACAGCCGTATCCCCAACCGCAGTATCCGCAGCAGCCTTATCCGCAGCAGTCGTATCCGCAGCAGCCCTATCAGCAGCCCTATCCGCAGCACCCCCACGGCTACCCGCCGTACGGCTACGGGAAATACGGAAAGCACTATCCGTACAAAAAGAAAAAAAGCGTGCTGGACATACTGGGGGACCTGTTCGATTGAACAGCGGCGGAAATAAAGAGCAAGGGCCGTCCCGTTCGGGACAGCCCTTTTTGTTGTACGCCCAGCATGGGCGTCATCTCTACGGTGAAA
>DATCLN010000057.1:0-32459 GCA_036563895.1 Paenibacillaceae bacterium | reverse complement strand
TTCGGGCGTCCCGCTTTGCCGGCCGGCTTTCTTCGCTCATCCGTCTCCCTCCGCTTCGGCCCTTTCCGTCAGCTTCAGGAAACAGTCGAACAGCCGGGCGTCAGGGCCGCAGCCGGCCTGTCCGCGGATGTCCGCCAGCGTGCCGGACGCGGTCACCCGCCCGTCCAGCAGCAGCACGAACCGGTCGCACATCCGTTCCGCCGCGTCCAGCACATGCGTGGTGAGCAGCACCGCGGCGCCGCGCGCCCGCTCCTCGTCCAGCACCTCCAGCAGTTCCATCGTCGCGGACGGGTCCAGCCCGACAAACGGTTCGTCCACCAGATACAGCCGGGGCGACAGCAAAAATCCGATGACCAGCATCGTTTTTTGCTGCATGCCCTTGGAAAACCGGACCGGATAGTGGTGCCGCACGCCGTACAGCCTGAAGCGCTTGAGCAACCGCTCGGCCTTCTCCGTGAATTCTTCATCCGGCATTCCGAGGGAAGCCGCCGCCAGGGCGAGATGCTCCCACAGCGTAAGCCGCTCGTAAAGCACCGGTTGCTCCGGAATGTACGCCAGCGCGCCGGGCCCCGCGTCCGCGACGGGACGGCCGTCCAGGAGCAGGTTTCCTTTCCAGTGCGGCAGCTGTCCCAGCAGCCCTTTCATGACGGTGCTTTTGCCGGCTCCGTTCGGCCCGAGCAGCCCGACCCGCTCGCCCGGCCGGATGCCGAAGCGGATGCCGCGCACCACCGGCCTGCCCGGCTCGTATCCCGCTTCTTCCACAATGGCTTCGACGCCTGTCCATTCCGCGGTTGACATTTTCCTTCCTCCTTCAAGGCACCCGTCCGCCGGATGATCCGGCCCGGCCCCTCATCCGAACAGATACAGCACCGCCACGCCGCACAGAGCCAGGGCGACTCCTCCCATTTCCGTCCGCCGGAACGTTTCCCTCACCACGAATCTCGCGTAGAGCAGAATGAAGATCACCTGCGTGGAAATGACGGCCGTCACCAGCCCGGTCACGCCCTGCTTGAACGCCTGAAACAGCAGCAGCATGCTTATGGTGTTGACGAAGCCGATCACCGTGCCCCACAGGAACGTTTTCGTTTCGCTCCACTTCCGGACCGGCTCGGCCGCCGCGGCGGCTTCGGAATAAGCGCCCCTGTCCGCCTCGGAATCCGGACGCCGCCGACGGCGGTTTCGTTCGATCCACCACCAGGAGCCGAACATCATCGAGGCGACCAAAAACATGTACGTCAGCGTCGTGAAAGGCTCCCCTCCCGCGAGGGAAGCCTGCTTGTTGGCCAGGTCGCAGGCGGCGTAAAAAAGCATTGCGGACAATCCCCATTTGATCCCCTGCAACCTTTGCAAGGATTGCCTGCCGGAATAGCGAAGGAGCACCACGCCGATGACAATGATGACAAACGCGATCCATTGCCGGATGTTCAGGGTCTCCCCCGGTTCACCTTCAGCTTCAGCTTGCCTTCCACAAAGCGCGTCACCGATTCCATCACGCGTTCTCCCGCCCGTTTGCTGGCCACGAAGATGTTGCAGTCGTCCGCAGCACCGGCACGGGAGCGAGGGACGTAAACAGCGCGGGCAGGGACGACTTGCCGTCGGCGAACGCCTTGTACATGGACAGATTGGCCCCAAACGTAAACAGTCCCATGAGCAGGCCGTACAACGACCCGCCCGTCCAGGACTGGTGAAACGCAAGACCAAGGATCAGGCACACAAGCGTCCCGAAGGTGAACGTTCCGAGCAGCACCAAATTGCGGTCGATCGGCTGGTGCGCCGACCAGTGGTACAGGATCCCCCGGATCCCGAAAACGACGGCGGCAGCCAGCGCAAACCAAAGCCACATGAGCAACGTCCCCTTGCTGTGCTTCCGAAAATCTTGATGCCGAACTTCGCCCCTTCAGACGCGGGTCAGGGCAGGCCGCCGGGCGAAGGCGGATGCTTTTCTTCGCCGGCCGCCGGCGGACGGCTCTCTCCGCCTGACGCCGACAAATGGTTTCCTTCACCGGTCGCCGCCGGATGCTGTCCTTCGCCTGACGCCGGCCGCTGCTTCCCGTCCGCTTTCCCCGCGCCGGCCAGCACGCGGAGAATAGACCATTCGATCCAGCTCCAGGGCGCAAGGTTCTTCATCGCGAGCGCCGCCCGCTCCCGGACGCCTGGCGCGTACCGCAGTTTCGGCCGGCGGTCCGTCAGCGCGCGCACGATGGCGGCGGCCACCCGTTCCGGATCGCCGCCGCCCTCTGCGGACCGCCTGAACAGCGGCTGCAGCTTCCGGTACATCGGCGCGTACGGCGAATCGGCCGGAGGAAGCATCGCGTCCCGCAGGCCTTTCTCCCAGATGGGCGTCCGATAGGAAGCGGGCTCGACGATGCTGACGAAAATGCCGAAAGGCTTAAGCTCCAGCCGCAGCGACTCGGCCAGCCCCTCGACGGCGTGCTTCGACGCCGCGTAGGGCGACAGCCCGGGGAAGCCGATGCGGCCGCTGACGCTGCCCACCAGCACGATCCTGCCCCCGCCCTGCTTCCGCATGGCGGGCAGCACCGCCTGCGTGACGGCCACCAAGCCGAACACGTTGGTCTCGAACTGTTCCCTCCACCGGGCAAGCGGCACAAACTCGAAAAATCCGCCCGCCGCGAAGCCCGCGTTGTTGACCAGCGCGTCGATGCGGCCGGATTCCGCAAGAATCGTTTCCACGGCCGCGCGGATCTCGTCCTCCCGGGTGACGTCCAGGCGCACGGGACGGATCCGCTCCGCCGCTCCGGCCGCCCTCGCCCGGGCCATCAGCTCGCCGCCCCGCTCCGGATTCCGCATCCCGGCGTACACCGTCCAGCCCAGCCGGGCCAGCCGGACGGCCGTCAGCATGCCGAATCCGCTCGACGTGCCGGTCACCAGCGCCACGCCGCCCCGGCCATGTTCCTTCGCCGCCGGCGCCACGTTGCCTTGTCCGCTTTCCTTCCTCTCCGGCACGACGTTCCCCTGGGCTCGCTCTTCAGTCCCCTGTACCGCGTTCTCCAGTCCGCGCCCGTCCGCCCCCGGCACCGCCTTCTCCCGACCGCTTTCTTCCAAGGCCCGCGCCTCCTCTTGTCCAGTTCCTTCATTTTCGCCGCTTCATCCAAACAAATGCAGCACCAGCATGCCCGCCAAGGCCAGGACGATGCCCGCCACTTCCCTGCGCCGGAACGGTTCCTTGACCACCAGCCGCACGTACAGCATCACGATCACCAGATTCAGGCTGATGATCGCCGACACCAGGCCGGTCACTCCGTATTTGAACGCGAGGAAGGTGACGATCATGATGGACGCCTGGATGAGGCCGACCGCCAGGCCCCAGAGGTACGTTTTCCCGTCGCTCCAGGCTTTTTCCCGGTCGGAAGATTCCCCTGCCGTCCGATCCCCGGTCGACTCGGCCTCAATACCGGCACTCCGGCGGCGCCTGCGCTCGATCCGCCACGCGGCGCCAAACAGCGCCGTGCCGGTCAGGAACATGACCGTCATGAGCGGCAGCAGAGGCGCTCCCGCCAGGGCCGCCTGCTTGTTGGCGAGGTCGTTGAAGGCGTAAAAAAACATGGCGATGAGACCCCACTTCAGCCCCTCCAGCCGCGTAAACGACAGGTCGTCGGAATAGCGGATGAGCACCACGCCGGAGACGATGATGGCAAAGGCGATCCACTGCCACAGGCTCAGCGTTTCGCCCCAGAACAGCCAGGCCAGGAACACGACGGGCACGGCGGGCAGCGCCACCAGCAGCGCGACGGTGGAAGCCTTGCCCGTGGCGTATCCCCTGAACATGGCCGTATTGGCGATGAACGAAAACGATCCGATGACAAGACCGTACCATATCGTCGCCGGCCAGGGTTCGTTCATGATCCAGCTGCCCGCAAGGCAGATGAGGGCCCCCATGGAAAAGGACCCCATCAGCATGACGTTGCGGTCCATCCGCCTCTGCGACGACCAGTGATAGACGATGCCCCTCAGGCCCTGCAAACCGGCGGACACCAGCGCGAGCATAACCCACATCGGGCAACGACTCCCCTTCAAAACAAAGAAGAGCCCGCTCCCGTCCGCCGGACGGGATGGCGACCGGCTCTTCCCCGTGCAAGGAAGGCGACAAACCGTCAATCCTTTATCATTCTATCAAAATTGTACCAAGAAAAGAATGTCTATCAAGCAACCGCCGGCGCGGCCTCCAACTCCTACCGGCGGAACTCCCGCAAGGCGGCGTTCAGTTCGCGGGTGCGGCGGTACACGTCCTGGTAGATGCGGAACAGCCGCCGGTAGGTTTCGGTCCGCGCCGGGTCGGGTTCATAGGTTTTCGCGGGCCTGACGAAAACTTCGGCGCAGCTGGCGAGATCCGGATACCAGCCGCAGCCGACGGCGGCCAGCATCGCCGCGCCGAGCCCCGGCCCCTGTTCGCTGGCCAGCGACTGCACCCGCGCCCCGAAAATGTCCGCCTGCATCTGAAGCCACACCGGATTTTTCGCGCCGCCGCCGATGGAAACGATGGTGTCGACGGTCTTGCCGGCCTGGCGGAAAATGTCCAGCGATTCGTTCAGGGAAAACGTGATGCCTTCCATGACCGCCCGCGCGAAATGCGCCCGGGTGTGGGAGCCGTCCACGCCGATGAAGCTGCCGCGGATGACCGAGTCGGCGTGGGGCGTCCGCTCCCCGACCAGATACGGCGTAAACAGCAGCCCGCCCGAGCCCGGCGGAATGTCGCCGACCCCGGCCAGCAGCTGGTCGTACGATTCGCCGGGCGCGAACGTCCGGCGGAACCAGCTCATGCTGTAGCCGGCGGCCAGCGTCACGCCCATGGCGTAGAACGCCCCCGGCTGCCCGTGGTTGAAAAAGTGCACCTTGCCGCGGTAGTCCGCCGAGGCGTCGGCTTCATACGTGAGGATGACGCCGGAGGTGCCGATGCTGCACAGCGTCCGGCCCGTGGCCAGCACCCCCGCGCCGATGGCGCCGCAGGCGTTGTCCGCCCCGCCGGCGAACACGCGGGTCTCCGTCGAAAGCCCCGTGTGACGCGCCGTCTCTTCGTTCAGATGCCCCGCGAACCCGCCGGCCTCGAGCAGCGGCGGGCAGAAGGAAGCCGGGATGCCGAACGCCCGCAGCACTTCGTCGCTCCACTGACGCCCGGCCACGTCCAGCATCAGCGTGCCGGCGGCGTCGGAGAGGTCCATGTGGACGGCGCCGGTCAGGCGGAAGCGCACGTAATCCTTCGGCAGCAGAAACAGCCGCGATCTCGCCCACGCCTCCGGTTCGTGCTCCTGGACCCACAGGATTTTCGGCAGGGTGAAGCCTTCCAGGGCCGGATTGCGCGTCACGGCGAGCAGCCGGTCCCCCAGGGTCCGCTCGATCCGGCGGCACTGCTCGGTGGTGCGCGTGTCGTTCCACAAAATGGCGCGCCGGACCGGTCGGTGCGCTTCATCCAGAAGGACCAGCCCGTGCATCTGCCCCGAAAAGCTGAGTCCCCCGATGTCGGCCGGATCGACGCCGGACTGTGCCACCAGCGCCCGGAGCGCGTCGAGGGTGCCGATTACCCAGTCCTCCGGCTCCTGCTCGCTCCAGCCCGATTTTTCATGGTACAGCGGATATTCCCGGGACGCCTCTGCCCGCACGGAACCGTCCCGCCCGACCAGGAGCGCCTTGACCGCGCTGGTGCCCAGGTCCACCCCGATTACGTACTTCAATGCGCTTTCCTCCTTTCGGATCGTGATTCGCACCTGCCGCCACTTGTCCGTCGCAACCGTCTCAGACGCTGAAAATGATTTCGTTCAGCTGTGCCCGCAGCCGCTCCAGATGGTGCGACTCGTTCCGGATCGAATCCAGCTTCAGCGCGTAGGCTTCCAGCGACTTCAGATCGTGCTTGCCGGCCCGGATCTCGGCGCCGATCCCTTCGCGCCAGCTGCGGTAGCGATGCTCGATGAGGCCGTCCAGCAGGCCCGTTTCGATGATCTTGGCCGCCGCCTTCAGGCCGCGGGCGAAGGCGTCCATGCCGGCGATGTGGGCGTAGAACAGATCCTCGTCCTCGAACGAGCCGCGCCGCACCTTCGCGTCGAAGTTGAGGCCGCCGCGGCCGAAGCCGCCGTTTTTGAGCACTTCGTACATGGCCAGCGTCGTGGCGTACAGGTCCGTCGGGAACTCGTCGGTGTCCCAGCCGAGCAGCAGGTCCCCCTGGTTGGCGTCGATGGACCCGAGCATGCCGTTGATCCGCGCCACCCTCAGCTCGTGCTCGAAGGTGTGCCCCGCCAGCGTGGCGTGGTTGGCTTCGATGTTCAGCTTGAAATGCTCCTTGAGCCCGTATTTCTGCAGGAACGCGATGGTGGTCGCCGCGTCGTGGTCGTACTGGTGCTTCGTCGGCTCCTTCGGCTTCGGCTCGATGAGCAGCTGGGCGTCGAAGCCGATTTCCTTGGCATACTCCACGGCCATGCGGAGCAGGCGCGCCATGTTTTCCTCTTCCAGGGCCAGGTCGGTGACCAGCAACGACTCGTAGCCTTCGCGGCCGCCCCAGAACACGTAGTTTTCCGCGCCGAGCTCCTTGCCGACCTCCAGCCCCTTCTTCACGGTGGCGGCGGCATACGCGAACACGTCGGCGTTGCAGCTGGTCCCGGCTCCGTGCACGTAGCGGGGATGGGTGAAGAGGTTCACGGTGTTCCAGAGCAGCTTTTTGCCCGTCGATTTCATGTAGTCCTTGATCATGGCCACGATGGTGTCGAGGTTCCGGTGGGTCTCCGCCAGCGTGGCGCCTTCCGGCGCGATGTCCACGTCGTGGAAGCAGAAAAACTGGATGCCCAGCTTATCCAGCAGCTCGAAGTTCGCTTCCACGCGCGCCTTGGCCTTGTCCATCGGGGAGTAGGAATCCCATTTGCGCACCGCCGTGCCGACGCCGAACGGGTCCGCCCCCGCGCCGATGAACGTGTGCCAGTAGGCCACGGCGAAGCGCAGGTGCTCCTCCATCGTCTTGCCGAGCACCTTCTCCTGCGGGTTGTAGTGCCGGAACGCGAAGGGATTGTCGGTGTCGCGTCCCTCGTATTGGATTTTCGGAACGTTGGGAAACCAGCTCATGGGCGGCAGTCCTCCTTCGAAACCGTTTTCTCGTTTATCTATAGCATAACGCCTGTCGCTTACTTTGTCTATGCAATAAACAAAGTTTCTCCGGCACGATTTCCCGCGGTTGACGCCGTCCGGGAAGTCGAAAAACCGACTCTGAACCCCGAATCCCGAAGTTTGGAGCCCCGATATGGTCGAAAAATTGACTCCAGCGGCCCGTTTCGGAGCCCGGACGGATCGATGAAGTCGAAAAACCGACTCTAAACCCCGAATCCCGGATCAGGGGGCTAGACAGAAACCCGCCGGAGTCAAGAACGGAAACCCGCGGGAGTCAAGGGCGAAGATCCCCGGCGCCGAGGGCGAAGATCCCCGGCGCCAAGGGCGAGGATCCCCGGCGCCGAGGGCGAGGGTCTGCCGCGGGGCCAAACACGGGAGTCAATCGCGTTGCTGGCGGTTCCCGCTTGCAAATCCGGCGATCCAATGGGAGTATTATTCATGAAACGCGATTAACGGGGAACGCCGCGGAAACGCGTCGAAGCGTTGGAGCAGTCCGGATTGGCGCCGCAGTCGCGGCATGCCCCGCGGGCAAGAACACGCAAAGGCAGGGAGCATTGGAGCGCATGATGACGGAAACCGGAGACCAGGCGCTGATCAAGCGCATCAACACGGCCATCGTGCTGGAGGCGATCCTGCGGGGCGCCCCGCTCTCCCGCGCGCAGATTTCGGAAAGAACCGGGCTGAACAAGGCCACGGTGTCCAACCTCGTGCAGGAGCTGATCGACGGATCGCTGGTGTGCGAAATCGGCACGGGCCAGTCGAGCGGCGGGCGGAAGCCGGTGCTGCTCGAGTTCGTCGCCACGGCGGGCCACGCGGTGGGCGTCGACCTGGGCGTCAACTACATCCGCGGCGTGCTGACGGACCTCAGGGGCGCCATCGTCGCCGAACGCGTGACCACGCTGCGGCGCACGGAACCGGAACCGGCGGTGGAAGCGCTGTGCGCCTGCGTGGACGAGCTCGTCGCCGCCGCCCCGCCGTCTCCCTACGGCATCGTGGGGATCGGCGTCGGCGTGCCGGGGCTGGTGGACGACAGTGGCACCGTACTCCTCGCTCCCAACCTGAAATGGCGCGGCGTCCCGCTGCGGGACCGGCTGGCCGAACGGTACCGGCTGCCCGTCATCATCGACAACGAAGCCAACGCGGGCGCGCTGGGCGAACAGAAATACGGCGCCGGACGCCGCATTTCCAATCTCGTCTACGTCAGCGTCGGCATCGGCATCGGCGCCGGGCTGATCCTGCAGCAGTCGCTGTACAAGGGCGCCTCCGGATTTTCCGGCGAAATCGGGCACATGTCGATCGAAGCCTTCGGCAAGCCCTGCACCTGCGGCAACCAGGGCTGCTGGGAAGCCTACGCCTCGGAACGGGCGCTGCTGGAGCGGGCGAAGGAAGCCGGCATCGGCGGCGTCGACGATCTCGACGGCCTGCTCGCGGCGGCGGCCGCCGGGCGCGAGGACGTGCAGGCGCTGCTGGCACAGACGGGGGAATATCTGGGCATCGGTGTCGCCAACATCGTGAACGCGTTCAACCCCGAGGCCGTGGTGATCGGCAACCGGATGAGCCGCGCCCGGCCGTGGCTGGAAGACACCCTGCGCAAAACCGTGGTCCGGCGGACGATGAGCTTCCCCCTGCGCCATCTGCAGCTGCTGTTTGCGGAGCTGGGCGACCGCTCGGCGGTGATGGGGGCGGCGGAAATGGCCATCTCCGGATTTTTCGCACGGCTCAAGTCGGGCGCCGTCATTCCCAACCGCAACGGCAAAAAACAGGCCGGCATCCGGCCGTGAGCGATGACGCTCCGCGGCCGGTCCGGCCTTCATTCTTGATGACAGCCTATCGCCCCTCTGCCCATCATCTGCGGTCGGACGGGAGGAACAACGCGATCAGGCCGAGCAGGGGCAAAAACGACGCCGCCAGCATCACGTCGGCCAGGTCATATATGTCGGCGGCCTTGCCGATCACCACGGAGCCGATGGCGCCCAGGCCGAACGCCAGCCCCGTCGTCAGGCCGGACGCCATGCCGACCATGGAGGGCATGATGACCTGTCCGTAAACCACGCTGACGGAAAAACTGGACAGAACCAAAAAGCCGAGCGCGAAGGCGACGGGATAAATCCAGACAAGCGGCAGGTGCGGAAACAGCAGGGCAAACGGAACGGAGAGGCAGACGGACCAGGCCATCGTGCGTTGCAGGCCGATCCGGTCGGCGAGCCAGCCGCCGAACAGAGTGCCGATCACGCCCCCCGCCAGGAACAGAAAGACGGGGATCTGCGCCTGGGCCTTGGTCAGCCCGTAATCTTCCACCAGATAGAACTGATAGTAGTTGGCGATGCCGGAATGGTACCAGGAGCGGGCGAAAATGTACAGCACGAGCAATCCCATGGCCAGCCTGGCGCGGGGGTGGTTCGCCGGATCGGACGGCAGCGCGCCCGACTTTGCGCCTTTTCCCTTCGCCCCGCCGCGGAGGCGCTCGCCGTATTCCTTCAGGCGGATCCTGTACCACGGCACCACCGACAGCAGCGCGGCGAAAGCCGCCGCCGCGAATGCCGTTCCCCACAGGGCGCCGATCTGCCCCAGGGGCAGAAAGATGAGCAGCGTCAGAATCGGCGCCAGCGCCCCGCCCGCGTTGCCTCCGACCTGGTACACCGATTGGGCGAATCCCCGCCGGCCGCCCGCCGCGAAGAACACGACGCGCGATCCTTCCGGATGGAAAATGGCCGATCCGAACCCGATGAACAGCACGGCCAGCACCACGGTCCAAAAATCGGGCGCCAGCGCGATGCCGATCATGCCCAGCAGGCTCATGGTCGTGGCGATGGGCAGCATGTACGGCGACGGCCTGCGGTCGCTGTACAGGCCGACAAAAGGCTGCATGACGGACGAGGTCATGTAGAGCGTAAACGAAAGCCATCCGATCTGCACGTAGGTAAGGCCCAGCGTCTCCGTCAAAACCGGAAACAGCGCCGGCACGACCGCCTGCATGGTGTCGTTGAGAAAATGGACGAGGCTGATCGCCAGAAGGACCGGAACCGCCGCTTTGCCCGCCGCGGCTGAAGTCCTTTGGGCGCCCGCCTCGGTCACCGTAGGCATGGACACGCCGTCTCCTCTCCCTTCCCCGTATGAACCTCTGCTGTCCGCTGCTCGTCGCTCTGTCCGTCCGGGGAGACGGCGACTCACATTTTCCCCTTTAAAATTTAACGCGAATAATGATTAACCCGGTTAAATCTCAGTAACTGGCCAACCACCAGCGCGCCCACAAGCTGCAGGGCCGTCTTGATGATCGCCTGGCCGGCGATCGCCCGGCCCACCTGGTCCCAGCCCAGAAAGCCGGCGCCCAGCGGCGACAGTCCCACAACCACAAAGATCGCGCTGTCCAGAAGGCTGCCGACCGTGCCGCTCGCCAGCACCCGCTGGCTCATGGACAGCCTCAGCCTGGTGTACAGCTCGGTATCGACGGTTTCCGAAAAAAGAAACGTGAGCGCGGACGCAAACACGATCCAAAGGGTGTCCCCCAGCGCGTAGGAAGTGAACGCCGACAGGACCATGGCCACGGCGATCCAGAAGTAGGTGGCCGTCCGGCCGATGGCGTTCTGGACCAGATCCCTTAGTACGAACGTGGCGCCGATCAGAAACGTCCCCGCCGGCACGATGAACGGCCCGATGGCCGGAGGAGCCAACCGCGCCGTCATGACGTTGGCGGCGACGATGGCCGCCAGATACAGGGCAACCGTGCCCGCTTTCCACGCTTTCATCCGAATGATCCTCCCAGCACAAACGGCATCCCGCGGTCCGCAAGCCGTTTTCCGCGCTACCGGTTGTCCACCTTCTCGGGGTACATGTCGTGGTTGAGCAGCCGATACTCGGCCATCCGCTCGTATTTGGTTCCGGGCCGGCCCCAGTTGCAGAACGGATCGATGGAGATGCCGCCGCGGGGCATGAATTTCCCCCACACTTCGATGTAGCGGGGCTCCATCACGCGGATCAGGTCGTTCATGATGGTGTTCACGCAGTCCTCGTGGAATCCCCCGTGATTGCGGAAGCTGAACAGGTACAGCTTGAGCGACTTGCTTTCGACCATCTTTCGGTCCGGAATGTAGGAAATGTAGATCGTCCCGAAATCGGGCTGCCCGGTGATCGGGCACAGGGTGGTGAATTCGGGACAGTTGAACTTCACGAAATAATCCCGGTCCGGATGCCGGTTCTCGAACGTTTCCAGCAAATCGGGATTATAGGAAAACTCGTACCGGGTGTCTCCGGAGCCCAGAAGCGTCAGGCCGGGCGCTCTTCCGGACTTCTCCAAGCCTGAAGACGCGGATTCGCCGGCTTCTCCGGAGACGCCGGAAGGAGCGGACGGCGCGGGCGGACCGGTCTCGACGGAACTCCCGGCGGCGCCGGACGGACGGTCTTCCGCCTTGTCGCGCGGCATGGCGCTCGCCCTCCTTTTCGTCCGGAATCGCGGAAGGCGGGATGCGCTCCCGCTCCGTTTTCCTTCGTACTATAACACAAATGAACGTTTTCAAACAATATGGGCCCTCACGCGGGCTCACCAGCGGTGCGGCATTTCCTTCCACACCATCAGCGCCGCACCGGTGGCCACCGCGTCTTCCCTCAGCTCGCCCTTTGTGAAGACGGGCTGGTATTCGGGATAGTAGTAAATGTTCTTCCGGGCGATCTCGATGGCCGTCTCGAAAAACCGGTCGTCGGAATTGACCAGGGCGCCGCCGAGAATGACGATTTCGGGATGCAGCACGTTGATCAGGTTGGCCAGCCCGATCCCGAAGTGGCACGCGGCCTGCCGGAACAGCTCCACGGCGAAGGGGTCGTCCCGCCGGAGCGCCTCCAGCAGGTCATCGTACCGGATGCGGTCCGGGGGCACCCCGAAAGCCTCCATCCCGTCGATCCGTCCGATCTTGGCCTGGGCCTGGGCCTGCCGTTCCAGCGCCCGGACGGACACGAAGGCCTCCCACGCGCCGAAATTGCCGTCCTCCCCCAACCGCGGTCCGTCCGTCTGGATGATCATCTGGCCGACGGCCCCCTCCATGTCCACCGAGCCGTGGATGATCCTCCCGTAGGACATCATGGCGGAGCGAAGCCCGACCCCCGCGTGCACGTAAAGCATGTGCTGCGGGTTCCGCCGCCGCATCGCCCAGTGTTCGGCCATGAGCGCCGTGTTGGCCCCGTTTTCCAGCCGCGCCGGAAAACCGGTCCGCTCCGCGATCATGCGGCAGATGGGCACGTCCGTCCAGCCTTGGGCCGGAAAGCGCAGCGGGCGCAAAATCACCCCCCGCTCCCGATCCAGGGGGCCGACCGCGCCGATGCCGACCCCGGCCACCTGCCGCGGGCCGATCCCGTGATCGTGGAGGAACGCTTTCATCTGTCCGGCCACATGGTCGATGAGCCTGAGGGGCGTCATCGTTTCATCCATCCGCCAGCGGGTGAACGAAAGCGGGTTCATGCAGGCGTCGAAAAGCCCGAGGGACGAATGGAAGCGGGAAATTTCCAGCCCGAAAAAATACGCGAAGCCGGGATTGATCTCGTACAGGATCGGCCTCCTGCCGCCGCTGGAAGGCCCCAGTCCGGAAACGCGGATCAGCCCTTCCTGCACCATTTCTTCCAGCAGGCGGGTCATGGTGCTGCTCGTGAGCGAAAAACGGTCAAGCAACTGCGCCTTGGAAACGACGCCCTGCTCCGCGATATGGTAGTAGACCATCCGTTTCGGAGACGGCAGCGATCCGTTCTTTCTCTTTCTGGGCATGGGAATTCCTCGCTTGAAAATGACAGGAAAGGTATTTTTGCTGGTTTATTCATTATACTTCAACCGGTCCCTCCATGGGGGACTATTTTTCATTCTATCAACAGGCTTTTGAAAAACCCATAATAAAATTATGTCAAGGCGATAAAACGAATTCATTAAGGTGAATCAAAGTTTTTTCGTCAACTTTATTTCATAATGAAATAAATGTGCTATAATGGGATTCCGAAGGAGCGTGGGCGGCATGAAGGCCGGACGGTTGCTTGCGATCTTCTGGACCTTTCTCAGGATGGGGCCTTTCACGTTCGGGGGAGGCTACGCCCTGATCCCCGTCATCGAACGGGAAATCGTGGCCAAAAGGCGGTGGCTTCGCGAGGAGGAAGTCGCCGACATCGTCACGGCGGCGTCGTCCATACCCGGCGCGGCTGGCGTCAATTCCGCCGCGTTCATCGGACACCGGCTGGCGGGTGTCGCGGGCGCCGCCGCGGCGCTTCTGGGCATCCTGCTGCCCGCCTTCTGCATCATGATCGCTCTTTTGCTGGTGTACGTCCGGATCAAGGACCACCCGAAAATCGAAGGCGCCTTCACGGCGATCCGCGCCACCGTCGTGGCCCTGATCGCATACGCGGCTTTCCGGATCGGGAGAAACGCCGTTTTCGATTTCATCACCGGCGCGTTCGCCGCGGCCGCCGTCGCCCTTCTGGCCCTCGGCGGCGGATACGTCCATCCTTTCTGGATCGTCGTGCTGGGCGCCGCGGGCGGCATTGCGGCGGTGAAGATCCGGACCCGGCTCGGCAGGCCGGCCAGGCTGGACAAAAAGGAAAAAGAAAAAGAGGAAGAAAGAGAACCGGTCTACGACTACATGATATAATTCACGGTAACGGGGGATGGCCATGCTCCTCGGCTTGTTTGTCGTCTTTTTCCTGGCGGGCCTCGTCTCCTTCGGCGGCGGATACGCCATGATCCCGTTCATCCAGGAGGAAGTGCTGCACCGCCGGCATTGGATGGACGCCGCCCAGCTGGCCGACGTCATCGCGGTGGCGGGCATGTCCCCCGGTCCCATCGCCGCCAACATCGCGGCGGCCGTCGGCTACCAGAAAGCCGGCCTTGCGGGCGCCGTCGTCGCTGTCACGGCCGTTGTTCTGCCTTCTTTTCTGGTCATCCTGGCCGCCGGGAAACTGCTCGTCCGCCATCGCGGGCACCTGCTGACGAAATCCGCTTTCTACGGTCTGAGACCCGTCGTCACCGGCATGATCGCCTGGGCGGCATTCACGTTCGCGCAGTACGCCGGCATGACCGAAGGCGCCACCTGGTTCGCCCTCAGCCAGTTTCTCATCTTCGCCGGATCCCTGTGGGCGCTGACCCGTCTGCACAAGCATCCCTTCTCCGTCCTGATCCTGTCCGGTCTGGTCGGCGCCGCGCTGTACGGGTGACAGGCAAGCTTCATGTTCCGCGGAGAAGGCCCCCGGCCTCGCCGCGCATACAAGAAAGGAGAACGGCATGACCTCCTGCGCCACCGATGCGGGACACGGCAATCTCTTCATCATGTGGAAAACCGTCTCCGAAGATTGCAATCTGGCCTGCGATTATTGCTACTACAGCACCTGCGGGGGCCGGATCGGCCGGCATGTCCGCCGGATCGATTCCGCCCTGCTGGAAAAGTTTGTCGGGGAGTACATGGCGTACGCATCCCGCAATGGAGGCGTCGCCGTTTTCATCTGGCAGGGCGGGGAGCCTCTGCTCGCCGGCCTCGATTTTTTCCGGGAAGTCGTGGAGCTGCAGATCAAATACGCCCGGCCGGGGATGGTGGTCAGCAATGCGGTGCAGACCAACGGCACGCTCATCGATGAAGAGTGGGCCTGGTTTTTCCGCAAGTACAATTTCCTCGTCGGCGTCAGCCTGGACGGGCCAAAGGAGATTCACGACGCCAGGCGCGTGACCGGTTCGGGAAAGGGCAGCTACGAATTGGTCATGCGGGGCATCCGGCATCTGCGCGACGCGGGCGCGGAGTTCAACATCCTGACCGTCGTGCACGACGGCAACGTGGACAAGGGCAAGGAGCTGATGGAATTCTACCGGCGGGAAAATTTCGGCTTCGTGCAGTTCATCCCGTGCATGGACTTCCGCGCCCAGGAGCCGGACAAACCCGCGCGGTACCTGATCACGCCGGAGCAGTACGGCCGGTTTTTGTGCGAGACCTTCGACATCTGGTACAACGACGGCCGTCCGGAGATTTCCGTCCGGTTTTTCGACAACATCCTCGGGGTTTATCTGCAACGCGAAGCGGAGCTGTGCATCCATCGCCGTTCGTGCCCGAAAGGCCTCATCCTGGAACAAAACGGCGACGCCTACCCCTGCGACTTTTACATCCACGGCGATTACAAACTGGGCAACGTCGGGACGGATTCGCTGGAGACGCTTTTGGCCAGCCCCGTGTTCGACGCGTTCCTGCGCATGAAACCGGCCCTGCCGCAGAAATGCGCATCCTGTCCCTGGCTGCGTCTCTGCCACGGGGGCTGCCCCCGCAACCGCGCGTGGAGTCCCGCGGGCGACGTGCTGGATGCGGATTATTTCTGCGCCGCCTACATGCGCTTCTACAAGTATGCCCACGAGCGGCTGGAAAAACTGGCCTGGGAAACAAGGAAGACATGGATGCGGCAATACCGGGAGTCCGGGCTCAAATGGCCGGGCCGCAACGAGCCGTGCGTCTGCGGAAGCGGACGGAAGTTCAAGGTCTGCTGCGCGGCCGCCGCCGCCGAAATCAGTCGATGAAATATTAGCGCACGCGCCGAGGGTCCGCCCACCGATCGTTCGGGATGAGCGGGAACCAGTCCGGCCGGTACGGGTCCCGGTCGTACGGATAGCCGCCCAGCCGGGCGAATTCCTCTTCGTAGTACGCCAGCTTGTCCCGGTCCACCTCGATGCCCAGTCCGGGCCCGTCCGGCACGGCGATGGAGCCGTTTTCGTACCGCATCTTGCCGCCGACCAGGATGTCGTCGGCCAGCTGGTGGTAGTGTGCGTCGATGGCGAAGGGCATGTTCGGCACCACCGCGCCGAGGTGCAGCATGGTCGCCAGCTGGATGCCCAGTTCGCCCGAGGAGTGTACGGCGACGCTGTACTGGAACGTCTCGCATACCGCCGCCGCCTTGAGGCACGGCCGGATGCCGCCCCAGAAGGTGGTGTCCAGCAGGATGACGTCCACCGCCGGCTGCAGGATGTTTTGCGCCAGCTGCTCGAAGTTCACCACCACCGTGTTGGTGGCCAGCGGCACTTTGCTCTTCTCGCGCACCCTCCGCATGCCGTTGAGGCCCCACGTCGGGTCTTCCAGATAGTCGTTGTTCAGGTCCTCGATGGCCCGGGCGAAGGCGATGCTCTGCTCCACGCTGTAGGCGGCGTTGGGGTCGAAGCGGAGACGGTCCTGCGGAAACGCCTCCGCCAGCGCCCGGTAGCATTCCAGCTCGTAGGCGGGGTCGAACACGCCGCCCTTCAGCTTGTGGGTCGTGAATCCGTAGCGCTCCTTGAGCTGCCGGGTATGCTCCACCAGCTGCTCGACGGTGCGCACTTCCCCTTCTCCCGTGCGCTCGTTGGGATAGCGGAAAAACAGATAGCTCGCGAAGGGCACGCGGTCCCGCAGCTTGCCGCCGAGCAGCCGGTGCACCGGCACGCCCAGTTTCTTGCCCATCAGGTCGAGGCAGGCGAATTCGATCGCCGCCAGAAGCTGCGTCCGGTTGTTGTACAGGCTGGCGGTAGGATTGCAGATTTTGAAGCGGAGCTGCTCCAGCTCGAAGGGATCATGCCCGATCAGATACGGTTTGAGCCCATGGAATGCGAGCTGGGCGCTTTCGCCGCCGCCGCCCATTTCGCCCCAGCCGATCAGCCCCTCGTCGGTGTGCACCTCCACCACCGTGCGCACAAAGCGTCCCCAGTGAACGCCGTTGCTGTGCCGGAGGGGCGCTTCCAGCGGCACGGTGACGGTGTGAGCGATAATGTCCGTGATTTTCATGTCCGTTCCTCCGTCTTCCGGCCCGACTGCATTGGATTTTAATCTCATTTTATAAAGCCGTCCGAAAGTCTTCCAGAAACATGATTCGCCGAACATACAATATTCGCGGGCGCCCGTCCGCCGCCGCCAAAAAAGGCGCCCCGCGCCGGGAACGCCTCCCGGCCGGGACGCTTCGCAACCGCCGAAACCTCACACCTTGTAAGCCTTCATCGCCTTTACCAGCTCTTTGATCGAAGGACGCTTGCCGTACATCAGCACGCCGGTGCGGTAGATTTTCGCCGCCAGCCAGCCGAACAGCAGGATGGAGGCCAGCAGGATGCCGATGGACAGCGCGATCTCCCACACCGGCGGATCGCTCAGGCCGATGCGCTCGAACATGAGGAACGGCGTGAAGAACGGGATGTACGACCCGATGACGACGATCGGGCTTTCCGGATTCCGAAGGCCGAAAATGGCGATGTAGAAACCGACGATCGACAGGATCATGACGGGCGAGAGCGCCTGGCCCAGCTCCTCCGTGCGGCTGACGATGGAACCGATCGCGGCGAACAGCGTCGCGTACAGGAAATATCCGGTCAGATAGAAGAACAACGCGAAAATCAGCAGTTTCGGCTCCACCGCATCCAGCCGGATCCCGAGCGCCTCGAGGGCTCCCCGGTTGTGCGGCAGCATGAGGTTGGCGACAAACACCCCCACCAGCAATCCGATCTGGATGACGCCGGCGGTGAACGTGCCGAGAATTTTGCCGAACATCTGCCTGAGCGGCTTCACGCTGGTGATCAGCAGTTCCATGACGCGGGAGCTTTTCTCCGCGGTGATTTCGGTGGCCACCAGCTGGCCGGTGATCGTTACGGCCATGAACAGCAGGATGATGATGGCGTACGTCAGCCCGATGGCCACACCCTGTTCGGCGGCGGTTTTGCCCCCTTCCTCGCCCGTGTCAATGAGCAGGGTGTGGACAGCGACAGGCGCGGCCAGCAGGGCCCGCTCGGCGTCGCTCAGCTGCACGTTGCGGAACACCATTTCGGCCTTGACGCTCTCCAGGGCGATGCGGAGGGTTTCCGCCACCGTGAAGTCCATCAGGGACGACGAATGGTAGATGACTTCCGGAAATCCGATCTCCGGACGGTCGGCAAACAGGATGTATCCCTTGATCGTCTTGTCCTCCACCGCCTGGCGGAGCGCCGCTTCGTCCGCCTGGGGAGAGCCGCCGGACGGAATGGCCACCAGACGGATGTCCGGATTTTCCTGCCGCGCGTAGAACGCTTCCAGGCCCTGCACGACCTCCGGATACGCGCCCTCGATGTAGCCGACGGGTTTCGGTTCATCCGAGCCGCCGAGGTTCAGCCGCTCCAGGAAATAGGGCAGATTGGCCCCCACCACCAGCAGGACGGCGAGAATCGCCGTCGACCAGATAAAGGCCTTGCTCCGCAGCTTGTTGCGCAAGGTGAAAGCCGTCACGATCCACAGGCTATTCATTCCGTTCACCCACCGTTTTGATGAAGATTTCGTTCAGCGTCGGCTCCATCAGCTCGAAGCGCCTTACCGGCGCCTGCGCCATGGCGTGACGCAGGATGTCCTGGGCAACGTCCTCGCGCTCGATGCGGATTTCGTATCCCGCCTCTGTGCGCAGGACCGAGCGGACGCCCGGCAGGCTCTCGAGCCCCTGCACTTCGCCTTCGGTCGCCAGAACGACCCGTTCCTGCGGGAACCTCCGCTTGATCTCCCTCAGCGACCCATGGAGCACCGTTTTGGACCGGTCCAAAATGGTGATGTTGCGGCACAGCTCTTCCACGTGTTCCATCCGGTGCGTGGAAAACACCATGCACATGCCCTGGTCCCGCAGTTCCTTCACCGTGGACTTGAGCAGCTCGACGTTCACCGGGTCCAGGCCGCTGAACGCCTCGTCCAGGATGAGAATTTTCGGACGGTGGATGACGGCGGCGATGAACTGGATCTTCTGCTGGTTCCCCTTGGACAGCTCCTCCACCTTCCGGTTATAATACTCCTCGATCTGGAATCGCTCCAGCCACCCGCGCAGGCTCCGGTCGGCTTCGGCGCGGGACATGCCGCGGAGCTGCCCGAGGTAGATGAGCTGATCCGACACCTTCAGCTTCGGATACAACCCGCGCTCCTCCGGCAAATATCCCATCATGCGCAGCTGCTCCGAACCGTAGGGTTTGCCGTAATAACGAATCTCGCCGCGATCCGGCATGATCAGCCCCAGAATCATGCGCATCGTGGTGGTCTTGCCGGCCCCGTTGGCGCCCAGGAGGCCATAGATTTCACCCTCCGACACTTCGAAGCTGAGGTCGCTTACGGCGGTCTTCTCGCCGTATTGCTTGAAGATGTGCTCGATCACGAGCGGTTTCATTCTGCCGCGATTCCTCCTTTGCCAAGCCTGCGCAGGCTCAAATCGACTCTAATTTAATTACGGCCGAAACAAAAAAAAATTTCATTTTTTCCAGTGCGCAGGCCTGGCGGACACGCGACCCATCCCGCCGTTCAATCCACCGGCTTGATCATGCCCAGATTGGTCAACCCGAGATCGACGCGCACGGTGACCGGAATCTCCGGCCAGCGCCGTCTCCATTCGCCTCCGGGAAACCGTTCGCGGAACGGGGTCAGCGTCGACAGCCCGATCCGCGCCGGATCGATGGACAGCTTCTGCCACGACCGGATCAGTCCGCGGACGCGTTCTTCCAGTTCCTCCTTCACATCCCGGATGAATTGCTCCGCTTCACGGCGGTCGCCCAGATTTTTGTCCCCGGCATACTCGTCCACCTGACCCTCCACGTGCAGGGTGATCACGACTCCCCTTTTGTCGTCGTACGAGATCTCCCGGGACGTGGTCACTTTGCCCAACACCACTTCCAGACCCGGCATCGGAACGGTCGGGAAGGAACCATGTTCGCTATCCACCATCTGAAAAAAGCAGTCCATCTCCGCCGGAACATCCGCGACCATCCGGTCGTCCCGGAAAAGGGCGGTTCCCGTGTAGACCAATTGGTCGCCCCGGACGGCGAAAAGCGGCAGGTTGGGGTCGGCATAGGACGAGTAGTAGTCTTTCAGGAACATGTGCAGATTTTGAACGGTCATCATGTTTTCGTAATGGCGGAACATCTTGTACAGGATCCGGTCGTAATTTTTCTGCAGCAGGATCTGTTCCCGCAAAAAACCGGCAAAATCGCCTCGCACGACGGCCATATACAGGCGGTTCGAAATTTCCTGGTCGAGCAGCATCGTGTTCAGATGGCGGATGATCCCCCTTCGCGCCAACTCCTCCGAAAAAAACAGCATCCTCAGCTGGCCGCTTTTGAATTCCCGGCTGTGGCCGAAGGTCAGCTTCTGGCGGTGTTCCTTCAGCGACCATCCCCGGGCGGTCAGCACCTGTTTTTTTTCGTTTTTGACGGCCGGCAAGACGATCGTGCTTTCCGCTTCTTCGCCGCTTCCGCCTGCATCCAGGTATAACAGGATGGTGGGCGAAATTTCTTCCAGCACGTTCGTCGCGGGATCCAGCCAGGAGCAGCCGGCCAGCATCAGCGTGAGCCCCAGCGCTATGATAAATCTCATGTCAGCTCCTCTTTCGCTTCCGTTTTCGCCATAAGGCCGCCAGCGCCAGAAAGGACGGAACGAGGGCGTACGCGGCGCCGGTAAGCCAGGAATTAAAGTGGATCCAAAACAGGTGGCGCGTTTCCGACGCCCAGAAATATTTTCCGAACAGGTAAACAAAAACCAGCCACAGCACGGCCGCCAGCCCGAAGAACCCCTTCGCCTTCCCCGCGTTACCAGCCGCGATGCGCAGGACGTCGCGCAGAAAAAGGATGAAAAAAGCGTCCAAAAAAATGTACACGATCATGTGAAAGGGCACGACGATCGTCTCCAGCCGTTCGAAAAACGGCAGCTCGATATAGCGGACCAGCTGGACGACAGGGTAATCGAGTTTCCGCATATATTCGGGGCCGAAAGCCAGCGTAACCGCCAGGAAAAAGACAACGTATTCCAGCACGCTCAGGGCGTTGCCCAAGGCCAGCCAGCGGAACATGCCGGAGGTGGAGGCGAACCGGCTTCCGGTGAACGCCAGATACTGGGGCCCGGCCATGGCGGCCCACAGCGTGAGCAGGATGTACGGGATGTTGTCGTCCCATTTCTGCGGAACAAGGGGAAGCAGCATGGCGTAATCCGCGGCGGGAGGAAAGAAAAACTGCAAAAAAAGCGTCATGATCCAGAAGGAACCGATGAACGCGATGATGACGAACCTCCCGGTCAGGATCATGCCCTGGCTCGCCAGATAGACGGAAGCCAGCCACAACAGGGGAAGAAGCGTCAGTTTGCTCACTGACGGAAACAAAATGTGATGCGAAACTTCAAGATAATCAAGGGTGAGAATCGAGCTTTCCAGCAAAATCACGACGGCGGCGGGAACGGCCAGCAGCCGGACCGCCCGCCCGCCCAGCACGCGGACGAATCCCTCGTAGCCGAGGCGCGCCTCCTCCGTCTGCAGCCATTTGGACAGGATCCGCAAATTGAAATGGGACAGCACGCCGACGAGCAGGATGATCCAAATCATGTAGGGGTGGATCAGCACATCGGGCAAAAAAAGGACATAGAGCGCCACCTGAAACCGATTGACGAGCAACCACCCGAGGGAAGCCGGCCAAAGGCCGCCGGACGCCCCGCGTTCTTCCGTGCGCATCCCGCGGCTCAACCTTTCTTTTCCGGACGGCTGTTTCCGGATTTCATCCGGCACGGGTCCAACGGTTTCAGATAGGCGGGCCGCCGGGGCATCCACCGCAGCGGAAGCCTTACGATGGTGTCTTTCCAGTCCATGCCGTAAAAAGGCGTCAGCGGGGCAAAATACGGCTGTTTCAGCGAAGTCAGGCCGTTCAGGTGGATGAGCACGAGAATCAGGCCGAGGGTGATGCCCCACAGGCCGAGCCACGCCGCCAGCCCCAGCAGGCCGAACTGGATCAGCTTGCTGGAGTTGGTCATCAGATAGTTGGGGATGAGAAACGAGGCGATCGCCGTCACGGCCACGTGGATGATCAGGAGGTTGCTGGTGATGTTGGCTTCCACGCCCGCCTGTCCGATGACGATGCCGCCCACGATGCCCAGCGTCTGGCCGGATTTGGACGGCATGCGGAGACTTGCCTCTTTCAGAATTTCCAGGACCAGCATCATGAACAGCGCTTCCCAGAAGGGATTGAACGGTATTTCGCTGCGCGATTCCAGCACCACAAAGAGCAGGTCCAGGGGCACCATCTGGTAGTGGTGCATGGTGATGGCCACATAGAACGGGGTGAGGACCATGGCGAACAGAAAGGCGAAAAACCGCATCCCCCTGAGGAAGCTGGCCACCGGCCAGCGATGGATGTAGTCTTCGGGGGACTGGAACAGGTCGAAAAAGGTGATGGGCGCGATCAGGGCAAACGGCGTATTTTCGACGAGCCACACCACCTTGCCGCTGGCCAGCGCCGCCGCCACCGCGTCGGGGCGGTCCGTCTGCTGGAATTGGGGAAACACGCTGTGGATATGATCTTCCAGAAACTGCGACAGGTGCGACGAATCGAAAAACGCGTCCGAATGGACGGCGGCCGTCTTTTCCCGCGCGATCCGGACTAATTCGGGATTGGTCAGGTTCTCGATGTAAAGCAGGATGACGGTGGTATGGGACAGGCCGCCCACCAGGAAACGCTCCGATTTCAGGGACGAGACAGCCAGCCGGCGGCGGATCAGCGTCAGGTTGTTTTCCACCTGTTCGGTGAAGCTGTCCTGGGGGCCGTGGATGACGGCTTCCTGTTTGGACGGTTCCACCGCCCGGTTTAAAGCGCTGGACAGGGAAACGCTCCACAGGCGGCCGCCGGCGTGCAGGATCACCGCTCCCTTGAACGCCGCGGTTTCCGCCTGTTCCGAGTTGTCCAGCGCGGTGAGATGGGCCGCGTGGACGATATCCCGCAAATCGGTCCCGGACTCCCTTTGCAGAGGGGCGATGACAAATTCCTGAAGCTGCTTGATGTCGATGAGCGATCGGATGTACAGCAGGGTTACCTTGCCCAGCCGTTCGTTTTCGATTTCCACGAACTCGGCGTCGTGGATGTTTTGAAACGCCCGCTTCAGGTTCTCCAGATCCGAGCCCCGCACGGGCGCCCCGGAATTTCCCCGCTCCTCCCCCGTCCCGGACGCGTTCCGCAGGGAAGCGAACAGCCGCATCAGCCAGCGCATGCCTTCCACCCTCCCCCCCTTGCCTTTGCCATCAAAGGGATATCGTTCCTCCGGGACGGGAAAATTATTCCGATCAAGCGCAAAAGGCACGAAACGCGTAAAAAAAATCAAGGGCCACAAATTCCCGGACGAAAGCATCCGGAATGCCCTTGCGCTTCCAAGGCAACATGGATTCAACCGAGCTTGACCGCATCGTAGAAGAGACGCAGCAGCGTCGTTTTCGTGATTCGGCCGATCACTTCCAGCTTGGATTTGTCGCCCTCAACCGCCGGACGGACCACGGGCAGGCCGTCCACTTCCCGGGCGATCATTTTGCCCATGGCTTCGCGCACGGTTTCGTCGGGAGACGCCGTCACCACGTTCGGAAAGCGCGTCATCACCATGCTGAGAGGCACGGAGGGCGCTTGGGCGTTGCCGAAGGTCACCTTCAGGAGATCCTTTCGCGAGACGATGCCCGCAAGGTGCCCATTGGCATCCACGACGGTAAGCGTTCCCACGTCTTCGAGAAAAAGGGTGACCACCGCATCGCCCACGGTGGACGTCTCGCGCATCACGACCGGCGCGCCCATGACATCGCCCACCCGCATGTCGGCCACGCGGGAAGCGTCGGTCAGTCCCCCCTCCATCCGGGGGCCCGCGAAATAACCGACCTTCGGCTTGGCGTCAATGTAGCCCAGCATGACAAGAAGTCCGAGGTCGGACCGGATGCTGGGACGGGTCACGCCGAGCAGCTCCGCGATCTGTTCTCCCGTGATGGGAGCGTGCTTGCGGACCAGCTCGATGATGTCCAGCTGACGGGGTGTCAGTTCGATCGCCGTTCCCTCCCGTGACGGTGTCCCGATGACGAAATCCCACCCCAATTTTAACCGATCCGACCTCGTTTTCACACTGCTTTCGCTTGTTCACGCGGTTTGCGCCCGTTCACACCGTTTGCGCCTGTTCCTGCCTGCTTTCCCGTTTGTCCTCCGCTTCCCGGCGCTTCCGTTCCTCGATGGCCGCCTGGGCCGCGGCGATCCGGGCCATCGGGATGCGGAACGGCGAGCAGCTGACGTAATTCAGGCCGGCATTGTGGCAGAACACGATGGAATCCCGGTCCCCGCCGTGTTCGCCGCAGATGCCCGTTTTCAGCGCAGGCTTCACGCTTCTTCCCCGCGTCACCGCCAGTTCCACCAGCTGTCCGACCCCTTCCGTGTCCAGGACCTGGAAGGGATTCCGGGGCAGAATCTTTTTCTCCAGATATTGCGACAGGAACTTGCCTTCCGCGTCGTCCCGGCTGAAGGCGAAGGTCATCTGCGTCAGGTCGTTGGTGCCGAAGGAGAAGAAATCGGCATGGGCGGCGATCTTGTCGGCCGTCAGGGCGGCGCGGGGCACCTCGATCATCGTGCCGACGGTGTAGCGGCATTCCCGCCGCTTGTCGGGGCCGAGAACCTGTTCCGCCACCCTTTCGATGAGCTCACGCATGATCCTGAGTTCGTTCGCGTCGCCGACCAGCGGGATCATGATTTCCGGACGCACGTTTATCCCCCGGTCGATGCAGACGGACGCGGCCTTGAAGATGGCTTCCACCTGCATTTCGTAGACTTCCGGGTACAGGATGCCGAGGCGGCAGCCCCGCAGGCCGAGCATCGGATTGGCTTCCCGCAGCGCGTTCGCCTTGCGCAGCATCCGGTTCAGCTCTTCCCGCTCTTCTTCCGACTTTGCCTGCCCGATTTTTTCCTTCAATTCTTCAACCTTGGGCAAAAACTCGTGCAGCGGCGGGTCCAGCAGGCGGATGGTGACGGGCAGTCCGTCCATGACCGTGAAAATCTCCTCGAAGTCGGACTGCTGCATCGGAAGCAGCTCGTCCAGGGCGGCCCGGCGCTCTTCCGGCGTCTCGGCCAGGATCATCCGCTGCATGGCGGCGAGCCGGTGCGGGGCGAAGAACATGTGCTCCGTCCGGCACAGGCCGATGCCTTCCGCGCCGTTGTTCCTGGCCGCCTGCGCGTCCTGCGGCGTGTCGGCGTTGGCGTACACCCGCAGGGTGCGGACTTCGTCGGCCCACTTCAGGACCTGGAGCAATTCCTGGGACGCTTCGGCTTCCTTCATCGGCACCTGGCCGGCGATCACGCGGCCGCTGGCGCCGTCGATGGTGATCCAGTCGCCTTCCCGCAAGGTTTTGCCGTTCGCGTGCATCTGCCGCGCATCCAGGTCGATGGCGATCGACTCGCATCCGCAGACGCACGGCTTGCCCATGCCGCGGGCGACGACGGCGGCGTGACTGGTCATGCCGCCCCGGCTGGTCAACACGCCTTCCGCCGCCACGACTCCGTGGATGTCCTCCGGCGTCGTCTCGGGACGGACGAGAATGACCCGCTTGCCTTCCTTGTGCCAGGCTTCCGCCGTGTCGGCGTCGAACACCGCCATGCCGACGGCCGCGCCCGGGGACGCCGGCAGCCCGACGGCGAGCACTTCGGTGACCGCGGATTCGTCGAGTCTCCGGTGCAGCAGCTGGTCAAGATGGGAAACGTCCAGGCGCTGGAGCGCTTCCTCCCGGCTGATGACGCCTTCGGACACGAGGTCAACGGCGATTTTCAGGGCCGCCTGGGCGGTGCGCTTGCCGCTGCGCGTCTGGAGGACGTACAGCTTGCCGTTCTCGACGGTAAACTCGATATCCTGCATGTCGCGGAAGTGGCGCTCCAGCTGGGCGCACATCCGCTCCAGCTGCTCGTACAGGGCGGGCATCTCGTCCTTCAGGGCGCGGATGGCGAGCGGCGTCCGCACGCCGGCCACCACGTCCTCGCCCTGGGCGTTCTGCAGAAACTCCCCGAACAGCGCCTTCTCCCCCGTGGAAGGATCGCGGGTGAAGACGACGCCCGTGCCGCTGTCGGCACCCTTGTTGCCGAACACCATGGCCTGCACGTTGACGGCGGTGCCCTGATCGTCGGGGATGCGGTGGATCTTCCGGTACACCTGGGCCCGCTGGTTGTTCCAGGACTTGAACACCGCCTCCGTCGCCAGCCTCAGCTGCTCGCGGACGTCCTGCGGAAAGTCCGTTCCCGCCTGGGAGCGCACGCATGCTTTAAAGTCTTCCGCCAGCTTCTTCCAGCCTTCCGCCGTCACTTCCTGGTCCTGTTCGACGCCGAGGTCTTTTTTCAGGCGGCTGAGGAGCCGTTCGAAATGGAACGATTCAACGCCCAGCACCACGTCGCCGAACATCTGGATCAGCCGGCGGTAGCAGTCGTATGCGAACCTCGCGTCGCCGGTGAGTGCCGCGAGGCCTTCCACCGTTTTATCGTTCAGGCCCAGATTGAGGATGGTGTCCATCATGCCCGGCATGGACGTGACCGAGCCGGAGCGGACCGACACCAGCAAGGGATTGGCGGGATCGCCAAACTTTTGACCCGTCTGGCGCTCCAACTCCTCCAGGGCCTGTTCGATCTGCCGCCACAGGTCGTCCGTCAGCCGGTAGCCCGAACGGAAAAACATGCGGCAGGCTTCCGTCGTCACGGTAAATCCGGGGGGCACGGGCAATCCCGCGCGGGTCATTTCCGCCAGGTTGGCGCCCTTGCCCCCGAGCAGTTCCCTCATCCCCGCGTTGCCTTCGGCAAACGCGTACACCATTTTGAGCGTCATTCGGTTTCATCCTCCACTCTGTTCGGGCTTGCGCAATTGCGGCCGCATACGCCGTAGACGATCTTGACCTTGCGGGTCGGCAGCGTGTACAGAACCTCGTGGCAGTATTTGCAGATCACGATGCCCATGTGGCTGCCGGTGTCCGTCACCGTCGTCACCTTGTCCGGCTGAGCCATGTTTCTCCCCCCTCCGCCGCCTTGCTTTCCGTCTGCGCGATATGCCGGACCAAATCCATCACCCTGCAGGAATACGCCCATTCGTTGTCGTACCAGGCGAGCAGCTTCGCTTCGTTCCCCCGCGTCATGACGCTGAGCCCGTCGACGACGGCGGATTTCTCGTTGCCGATGAAGTCGGCCGAGACCAGCGGAAGCTTCGTGTATTCGACGTACGGTCCCATGTCTTCGGCAATGGCCTTGCGAAACGCCGCTTCCACATCCTCCGGTTCCACGGGCCGGTTCAGCACGACCTGCAAATCCAGAAGGGACACGTCCTGCGTCGGCACGCGCACCGAGATGCCCGCGATGTGCGGCGCGAGGCCCGGCAACACGTCGGCGAGGGCCCGCGACACGCCGGTGGTGGTCGGCACGATGGAGCTTGCGGCCGCCCGCGCACGGCGCAGGTCCCGGTGCGGATTGTCCAGCAGCCGCTGGTCGCTCGTGTACGCGTGAATCGTCGTCATCCAGCCGCTTTTTACGCCGAACGCCCGATCCAGTATGTACAGGACCGGGGCCAGGCAGTTCGTCGTGCAGGACGCGGCGGACACCAGCCGGTGCAGTCCGGGATCGAACCGGTCCTGGTTGACGCCCATGACCACCGTCAGGTCGGCTTCCTTCGACGGATACGTCAGGATCACGAAACGTGCACCGGAAGAGAGGTGCTTCGACATCGACGGCCGGTCCGCGAATTTCCCCGTCGCGTCGATGACCAGATCGACGCCGAGGTTCTTCCACGGCAACAGCCCCGGATCCCGTTCGGAAACGACCGGAATGCGGCAGCCGTTGATGACGATGTGGCCTTCCTCCGCCCGGATGTCCGCTTCCCAGTGTCCGTGCACGGAATCATACTGGAGCAGGTGCGCCAGCACCGGAATCGGGCAGGTGGAGTTGATGGCCGCCCATTCGACCCCCGGAATCGGACCATCCCTGAACGCCCGGCGGATGCACAGTCTCCCGATTCTTCCCGTTCCGCTGAGGGCAATTCGCATCGGTGATCTCCCTTTGCGTGTTTTATATTACGTCTTAATTATAAATATGACGCATATTTCTGGCAATAACAAAATGACGAATATTAAATATGAGTAATATTTGAGTAAACGGAAGAAAAAACCGGAGATCCCGCCCATGTTTCGGTATGGAATTGAAATTGATGAAAATGCTGGGGTATTTTTTCTGGGGGAGGGGAGGAGTCCATGTCGTTTCTGCGTTGGTACAAGCGGCTTATGTACCTGGGAGCGGTGCTTACCGGGCTTTTCTACATCCTGCATCGGGCGACGGACTGGAAGTTCGCCTGTCCGGCCATGAACGTCTCGGGGCTTTTTACATTGGTGCTCGCGGCATTCTGGCTGCTTCTGTTTAGGAAGGCGTTCATGCATTATTTCGCTCTGCTGCCCGCCGATCTCGTCCAGGCCTATGGAGAATGGAAAACCCGAAAGCGGTACGGCGCCGGCCTTCCGCTGCCGGATACCTACAGGCAGGCCAACCGGTATGCTCTCCCTTTTGCCGGCACATGGACGGTGGCGAACGGCGGGCCGGACCCCGAAACTTCCCATTCGTGGTTCATCGTCGGCCAGCGGTTCGCCTACGACTTCCTGATCACGGACGAAGACGGGAAGACGCACCGCGGCGACGGGCGCCGGCTTGAGGATTACTACGCTTTTGGAGCACCGGTGCTGGCTCCGGCGGACGGCGTCGTGGTGAAGGCGCGGGACGGCCGCAGGGATTATTCCCGGCCCGGCCATCTCGCCCCGTTCGTGACCAGCCTGCTGGGCAACTATGTCATCATTGATCACGGGGGAGGGGAGTACAGCCTGCTCGCGCATCTGCGCCGGGGAAGCGTGCGGGTGAAGCCGGGGGATCGCGTCACGCGGGGGCAGATCGTCGGCGAAGCGGGCAATTCGGGCAACTCGAGCGAACCCCACCTGCATTTCCACGTGCAGGATTCGCCGCGTTTCCCTTTTTCCGCCTCCCTTCCGGTGCGCTTCAGCGGATACCGCCGCCTTGTGCGGGAAGGAGGCGTGCAACGGGAGGAAACGGTGGAAGAAGGATTTCCGGTGCGCGGAGAGCGCGTCATAGGTTGACCGGGGGGCCTCCGGCCGCCGCCCGGACAAGCAAAAACCGCCGGTCCGCGAGGGACAGGCGGCTCAGTTGTTGACATCAGCCGAAGATCGCTTCCAGCACCGGCTTGGTGTGCCCGCCCGGATACATCACGTACAGCAGCAGGTACACCATCACGCCCGTAAACGCGGTGATGAACCAGATCACCGACGTGGAGCGGCCCCACTTGCGATGGCGGGCAAAACGCTGTTTCCAGGCCAGCGCGAGGGTCGTGATGCCGAACACCGCCGCGACCGTGGCCAGCACGATGTGAAACAGCAGAAACACCAGGTAAACCGTCCGCAGCGACTCCGGTCCGCCCCACGAGGTGTTGCCGACAAACAGCGTCCGGGCCAGATACAGAATGAAAAAGAGCAGTGCGAAAACCGCGGCGGTGAGCATCACCTTCTGGTGGGCGTCGCGCTTCCCGAGGCGGATCAGCCGCCACCCGACCGCCACCAGCACCGCGCTGATCACGATGAGCGCGGTGCACACCGCCGGCAGGATTTCATGCCATTCCATCTTACGGCTCCCCTCCAGCCAGTCTTCCGAGCCCGCCCGGTACTCCGCCCGGGTATTCCTCTCCGTCCTTGTCCCGTTCGCTGCGGTACCAGGCCATGAAGATCAGGTACAGGGCGATGACGTTGACCCCTTCCTGCAGCAGCTTCATCACGATGCCGCCCAGCTGCTGGTCTTCCAGCGGATCCAGCAGGCTGAAGAACGCGGGGCCTCCGGTTTCCCGCAGCAGATCCGTCGTGTCGCCGGCCACGCAGTACCCGATGGCGCGCACCCACACCAGCGGATCGCTGTATACCGCGTACACGGGCTCGCCGGCGAAGATGATCAGCGCGCAGGCCGGCGTCAGCAGCACGCCGCTCATGAACACGTAGCCGAGCTTCCGCAGGGGCGTCAGGCGCTCCCATTCGGGCACCGGGCTTGCCACGTGCCACCAGAACATGACGGCGGTGACGAACAGAGCGGCGTAAAACGCCGCGTGCAGCGCGTACCGGACCATGACGCCGTCGTGCACTTCCGGCACATGGTACAGCGAAAAAAGCAGCAGGAACAGCACCAGGCAGATGAGCGGATTCATCAGAAACCGGAAAGGCCGCCAGAACGGCCGGTCGAACGCCCAGCGCCACAGCCAGGCCGGAATGCCGTAGATGATGAGCGGCGGCGCGAACATGTAGGACACCGCCATGCTTGTCATGTGAAACGTGAACATGATATGGGCAAGCAGGCTGAGCGGGCCTCCCTGGGCCAGATAGAGCAGCAGCATGCCGATGACGAAGGCGGCCTGGCGTTTTGCCGGAACCGGCTCCGACCCCGGAAACCGGTGCCGCCAGGGACCGACCACAAGGGCATACAGCAAAATCACGGCCAAAACGGCGATGAGGAACACCGGGCTCCATACGTCGGCGAACGAGAAATATTTAAAAATGGGCACGGCGATTCCTCCTTTCCTTTTTTTCGTCACGGTCGCACGCTCAGGCCTTCCGGCAGCGAAAAACAAAAGGGGCGGCGACCGTCCCCGCCCCTCCGGATTCGGCGCTTACCACCACGTCCACAGCAAGGCCAGCGCCACGAGCATGATCACGACCAGCACGCCGCCCAGGATGGCAATGATCGGGAAGAAATGCCCCCGATCCTTCATGTGCATCCAGAACGCCAGCTGCGCGAACGCCTGCACGATGGCCATGCCCAGCAGCAGGAATATGACGAACAATTTGTTCACGTTGCCCGCGGCCACCGCCGCAAAGGCGATGATCGTCAGCACCAGGGACAGGATGAAGACGATGATGTGCTTCTGCGGTCCCTCCAGCCGGTGGCGCTGCGTCTGCGTCCCGGAAGCGGAATGGTTCTCCGTCATGTGGGATCACACCTTCCCCATCAGGTACACAACCGTGAAAATGAACACCCAGACCACGTCGATGAAGTGCCAGTAAATCGCCGACACGTAAACCTTCGGAGCGGTGACCACCGTCAGGCCTTTTTTCAGGATCTGCAGAATGAGCAGGCCGATCCAGAGAATCCCGAACGCCACGTGGGCACCGTGGAATCCGACCAGCGAGTAGAAGGCGGAGCTGAACGCGCTGGTGGTGAAGCGATGTCCTTCGTGGACGTATTCGTTGAACTCGTAGATTTCCAGCCCCAGGAACACCGCGCCGAGGGCGATGGTGACGGCCATCCAGCCGAGCATCTGCCCCGTCTTGTGGCGATGCATCGCCTGCACCGCGAACACGCTGGTCAGGCTGGACACCAGCAGCGCCACGGTCATGATGAAGGTCATCGGCAGCTGGAACAGTTCCTCCGGCGGGGGACCGTCCAGCACGCTGTTCCGGAATGCCAGATAGGCGGAAAACAGCGTGCCGAACAGCACGGTCTCGGCGCCGAGGAACAGCCAGAATCCCAGAATCTTGTTGCGTCCTTCGAGCGTCGCTTTCTCCGGTTCGGGAGGCAACGCTCCGGCATGATGTTCGTGCGCGCTCATGCCGCCACCTCCCCTTTCTTCGGCTCCTCCGGTTCGATATGGTAGCCGTGGTCGTCAAAGATGGACCGCAAGGCCATGCACACCAGCGTGATCAGGAGCCCGATGACCGCGAAGACCAGGTTGTACATGAAGCCGAAGCCCGCGATGAACAGGCCGACGCTCATGATGAACGGCAGGATGGAAGGCGACGGCATGTGAATCGGGCCGAGCGGTTCGGCCGGAGGCAGTTCCTTGTTGCCCTCCATCTTTTCCTTCCACCAGGCGTCCAGACCGCGCACCAGAGGAATCTGTTTGAAGTTGTACACCGGCGCCGGGGAGGGAATCGCCCACTCCAGCGTCCGGCCGTCCTCCCACGGGTCGTTCGAGGCGTGGCGCGGCTTGAGCGACGTGATCACGATGTTGATGAAGAAGATCGCAATGCCGATCGCCATCAGGATGGCCCCGATGGTGCTGACCAGGTTCATCGTGTCAAAGCCCTGGTTGGGCAGATAGGTGGCCACGCGGCGCGGCATGCCGAGCAGGCCGAGGAAGTGCTGCACGAAGAACGTCAGATGGAACCCGATGATGTAGAACCAGAAGCTCAGTTTCCCCAGTCCTTCATGAAGCATGCGCCCGAACATCTTCGGCCACCAGTAGTGGATGCCGGCCAGCAGGCCCGTCACCAGGCCGCCGACGATGGTGTAGTGGAAGTGGCCGACGACGAAATACGAATCGTGATACTGGAAGTCGGCCGGCGCGGATGCCAGCATGACCCCCGTCACGCCGCCCATGACAAACGTCGGGATGAACCCGATGGCATACAGGTTGGCCGCGGTGAAGCGGATGGAGCCGCCCCACATGGTGAACAGCCAGTTGAACACCTTGATGCCCGTCGGCACCGCGATGGCCATGGTGGCGATGGAGAACAGGGCGTTCGCCACCGGGCCGAGGCCGGTGGTGAACATGTGGTGCGCCCACACCATGAAGCCG
>DATCLN010000056.1:0-15443 GCA_036563895.1 Paenibacillaceae bacterium | reverse complement strand
GCCCCCTGGCCCGCCAGGGCCAGGATCTCCCCGCCGTTGCCGCGCACCGCCGTGACGCCGCCCTCGAGAAGCGCCAGGGACAGGCGGGTGCGCAGTTCGGTAAACCCGGCGCCCACCGGGTCCAGCACCACCGCCCGCCCGTGGCGCCGGGCCTCGCGCTGGGCCGCCCGGAAGGCGGCCTCATCCCCGGCCCGCAGGCTGCCGATGTTCAGCACCAGCGCCCCGGCCAGTTTCGCCATGTCCGCCACTTCCTGCCTGGCGTAGGCCATGACCGGCGACGCTCCGAGCGCCAGCAGCCCGTTGGCGGTGAAGTTTGTCACCACCACGTTGGTGATGTTGTGCACGAGCGGCCGGGCCGCGCGCACCTTTTCCAGCATGGCGGCAATGTCGGCTTTTTGCATGGGTTTCTCCACCTTCCCCGGGGGAAAAATGAAAAGCACTTTGCCCGCGGCAGGCAAAGTGCGTCATGGATGCGAATATGTTCGGTCACGTCACTTTCCTGCGCTGGCATTACCCAACAGGTTCCAACGGTCAACGGCGGAACAGCCGTACTCTCAGCCCGCTGCCGCGAGCTCCCGCGTGATCGTATTTTTGATTTCAGTTTAGCTCCCTTTGCCGGAAAAAGCAACCCTTGCCCCGGCCAGCAGCTTGAGAACCTCGTTCACGACCGGCGGCACAAGGCTGAGCGCGGCGGCCAGGGCCCATTCGGTCAAGCCGAGGGGCTGCAGGTGGAAAATGTTCGCCGTAAACGGCATGGAAATGACGGCCACCTGCAGGAGGAAGCTGGCCGCGATGGCGCCGATGAGCAGCCGGTTGCGGAAGAGTCCCGCCCGCAGGGCCGGCTCGGACTGGCTCCGCACGGAAAGGGCGAACATCATCTGGGAGCCGGTGAGCACGGCGAAGGCGATGGTCCGGGCGTAGGTGAGCGCGTCCTCCGGAATCCCCTTCGTTCCCGGGCTGTATCCGGCCTGTCTGAGCCCCCACCAGAAGCCGGCCAGCGTGACCAGGCCGATCAGCACGCCGCCAGCGGCGACGCGCCACGCCGCGCCCTGGGCGAAGAAGCTCTCCTTTGGATTCCGCGGCTTCTGCCGCATGACGTTCCGGTCGGCCGGATCGGTGCCCAGGGCGATGGCCGGCAGCGAGTCGGTGACCAGGTTCACCCAGAGGATCTGGGTCGCCAGCAGCGGCAGCGGCCAGAAAAACGCGATGGCGGTGAAGATGGCCAGCACTTCCCCCAGGTTGCAGGCCAGAAGGAAGGTGACCGACTTCTTGATGTTCTGGTAAATGGTCCGCCCTTCGCGGACCGCCCGTACGATGGTGGCGAAGTTGTCGTCCGTCAGGATCATGTCGCTGGCGCCCTTGGCCACGTCCGTGCCGGCGATCCCCATGGCGACGCCGATGTCGGCGTGCTTGAGGGAGGGCGCGTCGTTCACGCCGTCGCCCGTCATGGAGACCACATGGCCTTCGGCCTGGAACGCCTTGACGATCTTCACCTTGTGCTCCGGCGACACCCGGGCGAACACGCTGAGGCGCCCGGCCCGCCGGCGGAGCTCCTCCTCGGACAGGCCGTCCAGTTCCGCGCCGGTCAGGCATTCGTCGGCGGACTCCGCGATGCCGAGCTGCCGGGCGATGGCCAGGGCGGTGCTTTTGTGGTCGCCCGTGATCATGACCGGCCGGATGCCGGCCATCTTCGCCTCACGGATGGACTCCCGCGCCTCGGCCCGGGGCGGGTCGATCATGCCGGCGAGGCCGAGAAAGACAAGGTCCGCCTCCATTTCCCCGGGGTCCGGGACGCTCTCCACGTCCTTGTAAGCGGCCGCCAGCACGCGCAGCGCGTCGTCCGACATGGCTTCCACGGCCCGCAGAATTTCCGCCTTGAGCTCGTCGGTGAGGGGGACCACCTGCCCCTCGACGAGCGCGTGGGTGCAGATGTCCAGCAGCCGGTCCGGCGCGCCCTTCGTGTGGATCCGGTAGCCGCCGTCGATGCGGCTTGCGATCGACATCAGCTTCCGTTCGGAGTCAAACGGCCTTTCCGCCGCGCGGGGATGGCGCGTCTCCAGCTCCTTCTTGCGAAGGCCGAACCGCCATCCCGCCTCCACCAGGGCCACCTCCGTCGGGTCGCCCGTCCCCTTGCCGTCTTCGATCGCCGCATCCGAGCACAGCACGAACGCCTCGAGGAGCCGCCGTTCGCCGTCGGAGAGGGCGGAACCCGAAGGAGCGACGCTGGAAAGGGCGCTCCCGGAAGGTACTTCGCCAGATAGAGCACCCGCGGAAGGTACGCCGCCGGACAGAGCGGCATCGGAACGAACGCCGCCGGAAGCGTCCCCCTCGGCAAGCGCACCGCCGGACACGTCCGCCCCGGATGCCGCGGCGGAAAGGTCCTCCCCGCCCGTTGCCGCGTCCCGGAACCGGTACGGCGTGTACAGCCGCGTCACGGTCATTTTGTTCTGCGTCAGCGTCCCCGTCTTGTCGGAGCAGATGACGGTGACGGAGCCGAGGGTCTCCACCGCCGGCAGCCGGCGGACGATGGCGCCGCGCCGGGCCATCTTGGCCACGCCGAGGGCGAGCACGATGGCCACGATCGCCGGCAGCCCTTCGGGGATCGCCGCGACGGCCAGGCTGAGGGCGGTGAGAAACATCTCGAACAACTCCCGCCCCTGCAGCAGGGCGACCAGGAAAATCAAGGCGCAAACGCCGATCGCCGCAAACCCGAGGGTCCGGCCCAGTTCCTCAAGGCGCTTCTGCAGCGGGGTGAGACCGGCCGTTTCCTCCTTCAGGGCGCCGGCGATTTTCCCCAGCTCCGTGCCCATGCCGGTGGCCACGGCCACGCCCGCGCCGCGGCCGTAGGTCACCAGGGTGGACGTGTACGCCATGTTCGTCCGGTCCGCCACGGGCGTGTCCGGATCGGCGTGCACGGCCCGCGCGTTTTTTTCCACCGGAACGGATTCCCCCGTCAGCGCCGACTCTTCGATCTGCAGATCCACGGACTCGATCAGCCTGAGGTCGGCGGGCACGATCCGGCCCGCGTCCAGCAGGACGATGTCGCCGGGGACGACGCGGTCGGCGTCGATTTCCTCCACCCTGCCGTCCCGGCGCACCAGCGCCTTCGGGGAAGCCATTTTCTGCAGCGCCTCGATCGCCTTCTCGGCCTTGTGTTCCTGGATCATGCCGATGACCGCGTTGAGCAGGACGATCAGCAGGATGACCACGGTGTCCACATATTCGCCGACCACCAGCGTGATGACGGCGGCGCCCAGCAGCACGTAGATCAGCATGTCCTTCAATTGGGACAGAAAAAGGGACAGAAGTCCCTTCCTTCGCTCTTCTTCCAAACGGTTCGGTCCGTGGCGCTCCAGCCGTCTCTGTGCTTCCTCCGCGGACAGGCCCGTCCCGGCGTCGACGTCAAGTTCGCGCAGCGTTTCTTCGATTGTTTTGGCGTGCCACATGACGGACTCTCCTCCCCTGCGTGTCTCCTGCGCGTTCTCTGGGTATCTCCTGCGCAACCGCTTCATTTCTTATGTACTTAATGTTGCCCGTTTGCAGCAATATTTTCCTTCCCGCATGCCGGTGAACATTTTTTGTCCGGCCCGGGAATGCAAAATGCCCTTATTCCCGCGGAAGGCCGCTTCCGGAGGGAACAAGGGCATTTGTGGAAGCCGGGTCATATGGTATTCTTGTGTGGAAAGGCCATTGCCGATCCTGAAGTTCTTGAAGAAAGGAGTGCCGAAAAACTTGCCGAACGACAGGCGGACGCGGATCAGCGCCGCCGCTTTCCTGATCGTCACCGCCGCAGCGATCCTTTTCTGGTATCATCACCCATCCCGTACTTCCTGCAGCGTAGCGGAGAACCAGATTCCCATCCGCCTGCTGCAGGCGGAAAAACAGCCCGACGAATCCGTTCTCGTCACGGCGGAAGTCACCAACCACAGCGCCTGCACCCTCGCTTTGACTTCCCTGGGTGTGGCCTCCGTGGCGATTGAAGAGGAAACCTCCTGGAGCGAAAACGGAAGCACGGGAAGCAGCGTTCGTGTCAGGCCCGGCAATCCTCCGGAACTCCCGATACGAATCCTGGAGGGCACGCTGGATCCCCTTCCCCCGGGTGAACCGGTCCGGTTTGCCTTTACGGTTCCCGCGGAATATGACCGTGAAAATGAACAGCTGTACGTGAATTTCCGGTTCATGAAAGTCCGATACAAAAACCGGGAGGAAACGCAGCCCTTCCTGGTGACGGAGCGGCTGGAGATTCCCGGGTAACCGGTTCGCTCGCGTACTCTTCACATCCGCTCCAGCCGTTCAATGCGGGATTCGATGGGAGGATGCGTGTCGAACCAGCCGGCCCGCCGCTTTTTCCGCTCCTTGCTGAACGGGCTGGCGAAATACAGGGGCGCGGTGGCCTGCTTGGCTTTCTGCACGTCGAGATCGCTTTCGGCGATCTTGCGCAGGGCGTTCTTCAGGCCGACCGGGTTGCGGGTGAATTCCACCGCGGTGGCGTCCGCCAGATACTCGCGGTTCCGCGAGATCGCGAAATGGACCAGCCGGGCCGCGATCGGCGCCAGAATGACCAGCACGAGGGCGACGATGAGGATCGCCGGGTTCGATCCCCTCCGGTTGCTGCCGCCCCGCCGCACCATGAGCATGCGGACGCCGATGTCGGCCAGGACGATGATGACGGAAATGAGCGCGATGCTGACGGTCATCAGGCGGATGTCGTAATTGCGGATGTGCGCGAGCTCATGGGCGGCGACCCCTTCCAGTTCCTCCCGGTTCAACCGCTCGAGCAGCCCCGTCGTGAACGCCACCGCTCCTTTCTCCGGCTTCAGGCCGGTGGCGAAGGCGTTGGGCGACGGATCGTCCACGATGTAAATTTTGGGCATCGGCAGCCGCGCGGGAATGCACAGCTCTTCCACGATGTTGTAAAGCTGCGGATACTCCTCCCGGCTCGCGGGCCGCGCCCCCGCCATGCCGAGCACCTGCCGGCTCGCCGACATCCAGGTGACGGGGAGATAAATCGTCAGGAAAATGGCCGCCAGCACCAGCCCCGTCACCGGGTCGCCGTCGTTCAGATAGCCGATGGCGGCGCCCGTCGCGAGCACCAGCAAACCGAACAGGATTACGAGCAGCACCGTTTTCCGCCTGTTTTGTTCAATCTGCCGGTAGAGCATGGCCAGCCTCCTCGCCGGCCGCCATCAAAACTTGACGGTCGGAACGGTTCTTTCTTCTTCGGGGATGGCGAGCAGCTGCTCTTCCTTGAAATTGAACATGTTGGCGATCAGGTTGGAAGGAAACTGCTCCCGCAGCGTATTGTAGTCGGCCACCGTCTTGTTGTAGAGCTGGCGGGAGTAGGCCACCTTGTTTTCCGTCGTGGTGAGCTCTTCCTGCAGCTGCAGAAAGTTCTGGTTGGCCTTCAGATCCGGATACGCTTCGCCCAGCGCGAAAATCGATTTGAGCGCCTGCTGGATCTCGTTGTCCGCCTGCATCCGCTCCTGCGGCGAGCCGCTCAGCAGGCGGCTGCGGGCCTCGATGACCCGCTCCAGCGTCTCCCGCTCGTGCCTGGCGTAGCCTTTGACCGTCTCCACCAGGTTCGGGATGAGGTCGTGGCGGCGCTTCAGCTGCACGTCGATCTGGCTCCACGCTTCCCGGACCCAGTTGCGCATCCTGACGAGCCGGTTGTAGACGTAGATTCCGTAAATCACGAGAATGGCCGCAACGGCAAGGAGGATCAACTCGACAACCACGGGCATCCTTCCTTTTCCTTTTTTTCTTGCCAGAAATTTTTTCTTGCCAGAAATAATCTTATCAAGCCGCCGCCGGAGCGGCAATCAAAACGGGCTCATATCTCGTATCCGGCATGCCCGGCGTTTTCGGCGTCTTCGGCCGTCTCCTCCGTTTCCTCCGCGCCCGGCTCCGGCTTTTCGTAGATGATTTTCGCGGGAATCCCCACGGCCGTCGCATCCGCCGGGACGTCCCTCAGCACCACCGAGTTGGCCTCGATTTTGGCATAGTCGCCGATGTGCACGGGACCGAGAATTTTGGCGCCGCTGCCGATGAGCACATGGTGGCCGATGACGGGCGAACCCGGCTTGCCGAACCCCTCCATGATCCGCCCGATGGTGACCTGGTGATACAAGGTCACATGGTCGCCGATGATGGCATCCCGGTCAATGACCACTTCCCTGCCTCCATGGGGAAGGCGAAGGTTTCGGCCTATGCGGCATTGCGCCGGGATTTCGCAGTTCAGGATGGTCCTGACGATCAGGTAGTCGATGATGTAATAAAGGAACAGCAGCACCTCGCGGATGACGGGAATTTGGACTTTGTAATAAAAGAAGTTTCCCATCCTGTAAACCGCAATCACAATGGCGGCGTGAAGCCCGCCCCTGGGCAGGGCGTCGTCGCCGATCGTTCCCCGCATTCCGATTCCTCCCCGGCTGGTCCCCCGCCCCGCGGCGCTGGCGACCAGCTTTTCGTCCTGATTTATAGATTCACCTCGGCCGCGCGATTTTCCTTTTTCCGACAAATCGGACGGCTCCGGCATGCGCGGCCGCCCCGAGCAGGCCGGATACGGCGTCCAGCAGCACGTCCGCGGCGTGGGCGGTGCGCTGGGGCGTAAAGCTTTGATGGATCTCGTCCGTGACGGCGTAAAAAAGGCAAAAAAGAGCCGCTATCCCCACCCGCCAGGCGACGGACCGTCCCGATCCCAGCCACACCCGCAGGAGCCGGGACGACAGCCAGCCCAGCACAAAATACTCCGCCACATGGGCCGCCTTGCGCACGAAAAATTCGACAAAGCCGGCCGCGCCCAGTTCTCCTACGCTGACTTCCGAGCCTCCGTAGGAAAAGCGGACCCATGCGAAAAGCCGTTCCACAAAGCCGCCCGGCACGTGCTCCCCGATCAGGGGCTGGAGGTTCTGCCGTTCATACGGCTGCGACGACATGAGGAAAATGAGTCCCATCCACAAAAGAAGCGGCAAACCGTAAAACCAGAAGATTTTCCAACCGGCTTCGCGCTTCTCTCCCATCTGCTCCATCTTCGTGATCCGTTCCCTTCGCTCCGCGCGTCTTTTGTTTCGTTCCGCCTTCAGCCGGACCCGTCCTCCGCTTCTTTCAGCTGCCGCTCGAACCAGTCCCAATCGGCCCCGACGTGCTCCGGCTTGTGGGCGTCCGAACCGTACACCAACTCAATCCCTTCCCGCAGGCAGGCACGGATGAACCACTCCGGCACATAGGCCCGGCCGCAGGCGGGCACGCGGAACCCCGCCACGTTGACGTCGATGCCGAGGCCGGCCGCTTTCAGCTTCGGCAGAAGCCTTTCGAGGCGTCTTCGGATGTACGATTCGTCCATAGACGGCAGCACGCGGGAAAATTTCGCGATCAGGTTGACGTGGCCGAGCCGCTTGCGCACGGGCAGGCGGGACGCCCATTCGACCGCCATCTCCACATGGTCGTAGTATGCTTCCGCCACCCGGTCCATCGAGCCGTAGTAATCGAGAAACGCGTCGCGGAAATCCTCCGGCGAAAAATCGACGCACCGCATGCCGCCCTTGCCCGGCAGGAAATGCACCGACACGACCACATCCTCGAGCTCATCCGCCCACCGCTCCACCAGCCGCTCGGAAAACGCCTCGTTTCCGTAAAGGAAATCCAGTTCAAGGCCGGCGGTCACCTCGATCCGGTCCGCGTAGCGGGCCTTCATGTCCTTCACGTAGGCGAAGTATTCCGGCAACTGCTCCTCCGGCATCGCCAGTTCCGCCATGAGACCGGGGTCGTCGACCCACCGGTCCGGCAGGGGCGCGTGTTCGCTGATGGTATAGCGCGTAAAGCCGAGCTCGACGGCCCGGTCGAGATAGAGCGGCTGCTCCGCCGGATGGCCGTGGTAACAGAACTTGCTGTGCGTGTGACCGTCCCATTTGGTGAGCGGCGGCACCCGTCCGCCTCCTTCCCCCGTCCTGCCGACCGTAAGGCATGGATTGGCAGTTTTATTAACAATACCTACATTAATATAATCTCGCCAAACGGGCAATCGGCCCGGTCCTTCTTTCCGGAAAAACAAATAAACCGTTGGCGATCCCGCCCCCGGTCTCTGCCGTAAGATTTTTAGTCGATTTTTCGACTCCACCAGAACTCGCGACCCCCGGCATACCGATGTCGAATTGCCACATTTTATGTCATGTTTTCTCCTTAAAAAATAAAAAACCGCCGGCGATCCCGCCGGCGGGTCTCCGCAAGCCGTGCCCAGCCGCGCCTTATGCCTTGCTTCCGGCTTTGGCCGCGGCGGCGCGGCCGACGCAGACGTGCAAATGCGAGGGCAGCACGCTGAACGTGCACGGCAGCACGCCGCCCAGCTCGCCGTCCAGGTTGAGCTGTACCCGCGATTCGGATTCCATTTCGATCCTGCCGGTCTGGAAGTGAATGATCAGCTTGCTTTTCACATGCTCGCCTCGCAAGGCCAGTGTGGCCAGGCGGAGAAAATCGGCGAGGTTGCATTTGCGGACGATGAACACGTCGAACTTCCCGTCGTCGACGGCCGCGTTCGGCGCCAGCCGGTCGAAGCCGGCGACGATCCGGCTGTTGGCGATGAGGAACATGAGGTAGTCGCCCTCCACCTCGCCCACGCCTTCCGCGCGCACGCGCATCCGCGTCGGCCGGAGCTGGGGAATCTTTTCCACGCCTTTCACGTAGTAGGCAAGGTAGCCGAGGGTGGTTTTCAGCCGGCTGGGCACCTCGTAAGTGAGATCCGTCAGGTACCCGCCCCCCGCGACATTGATGAAATAGCGGCCGTTCGCCTGACCGATGTCCACCGGACGGGTGTGCCGTTCCACGATGATGTCGCAGGCGCGGTCCCAGCGGCGCGGAATGCGCAGGGCTCTGGCGAAATCATTGCTCGTGCCGTAGGGCAAAATGCCCAGAACCGGCCGCCGCTCATGCCCCGCCAGGCCATTGACCACCTCGTTCAGCGTGCCGTCCCCGCCGGCGGCGATGACCAGGTCGAAGCCGCGCCGCACCGCCTCCGCCGCGGCCTCGGTCGCGTCCCCCGGGCCTTCCGTGGCGTGGCAGGACGTTTCGATGCCCCCTTTTTCCAGGCGTTGCAGAATATAGGGCAAGCGACGCCGGATTTCTTCCCGCCCCGACGTCGGATTGTAGATGAGCCGAGCCCGCACGATGCTCAAGCGGACATAATCCCTCCTGTCCGGCGAATACCGCCCGTCTCACCCCAGCTGCGCCAGCCATTCCGCCGACTGCCGCGCGATCCACTCCGCCAGCTTCGGATGCGGCAGCAGGGCCGTCTCCGCATAGTCGCACGGCGCGCCCCGCAGGCGCCGCGGAACGGCCTCGGCGGTGAAATACCCCTCGCTAAGAAACACCGGAACGGCCAGCACCCGGCAGGCCGGACAAGCGCGCCGCAGCGCTTCCGCCTTCTCCGCCGGGTCGTCCGTCGCCAGCAGCGCCACGTCCGCCGCCGCGTACCCGCCGCGCTCCCGGACGCGCTCCGCCAGGCCCGACATCCCGCGCAGCCAGGCCCGGTGCATCTCAGGCTCCGCGTTGCCGTGGCCGATGAGCAGCACGGCCTCGTCCGCCGGGTCGGATGAGAACGGAGCGATCTTGTCCATCAGCGCATCCGCGATTTCCGGATCGTCGTCCACGGGCCGGCCATAGGTGAGCCGCGCGCCGACCCGCACCGGTTCCAGATCCGTTCCGCCCTCCGGCTCATCGCAGGCGCCCAGGGCCCAGCCGATTTCCCGGACATGCATGCTGCCGGACGATATAAAAAACGGTATGGCGAGAAGGTCGGTCACGCCGAGCGCCTCCAGCCGGTCGACGCCGTCCTGGATGAGCCGGCCTTCCACCAGCTCCAGATACGCCGCTTCCATCGGAACGCCGGCGCCCGTCCGCTCCTTCAACAAAAAAGCGGCCTCCCGCACCGCCGCTTCGACGCGTTCCACCCAGACCGCTTCCCGCGATCCGTGGCCGATGACGAGAATGCCCGGCCGCATGCGCCGCGCCTCCTTCCCGCCGCGAACCGGCTTTTGTCATATCAAGATGCTAACGAAAGGCCGCCGCAAAGTCAATAAGACGGCCGGACCCCCGGCCGCCGTCACAAAATTGACCATATATAAAAGATCTCCGCGATCCGCTCACCGCGACCTCATCAGCGAAGCCTCCGGCATCAGATGCGCCTCGATCTTCCGGCACGTCCGCAGCAGCGCCTCCGCGAGCTTCTCCTCGTTGCCGTAGAAGCGCGAGGCGGGCAGCGGCACGGAGACGGCGGCGAGCCGCCCTCCCGCGTCGCGGATCGTCGCGCCCACCGCGCAGATGTCCACCGTGTACTCTTCCCGGTCGTACGCCACGCCCGTGCGGCGGACTTCCTCGAGCTCCTTCAGGAGCTTCTCGGGATCCGTGATGGTGTAGGGCGTGTGCACGCTGAGGGGCTTTTCGTACAGAATCTTTTTCGCCTCTTCCAGGGGCAGCGCCGCGAGAATCGCCTTGCCGTTGGCCGTGCAGTGCATGGGCGAATGCACCCCCACCGCGGATACGGCCCGCAGGCGGTGCGGCGCGGGGATCTGGTCGATGAACAGCATCCTTCCCCGGTCCGGGACGGCCAGATCCACCGTTTCCTCGATCTCTTTCGACAGTTCTTCCAGGAACGGATGCACTTCCCGCCGCAGGTCAAAATGGACGGCGGAAGCGAGGACCATGAGCCCGGGGCCGAGCCTGAAGCCAACGCTGGGCGACGCGTGCATGATCAGCCCTTCCTTCTCCAGCGCCAGCACGATGCGCTGGACGGTGGACCTCGGCAGCCCGACGAGCTGGGCGATCTGTCCGAGGCTGAGCCCGTTGGGATGGTCCTTCAGGGTGTACAAAATTTTCGCGGCCCTTGCGATGACCTGTATTCCGTCGTTTCTGCCCGTCTTGCCGTTGTCCGTATCCAAGCGGAAAGCCTCCTTTGTCAAAGAAGGAAATATCCGTGAGGTCATGGTGCGATTGCTGGATTTGGTTTTTTTTCCAATGCTGTCGAACTGTGCCTTGATTTTAATCCGTGATTAATGATAGCAAAGAAACCTCTCCTTTGCTATATTGTCCCTGCGGGCGGAACAGGCCGCGTCGGGCGGGCCGTCCGCCGGGCAGGGCCCCAATGCCGTGAAAACGTTTTATTGACTAGGGGGTACTCTCTTTTTTATAATATAGATCGTACTACATTACAATACAAAATACCACTATGTGGTGACTTTTTCGGGAGGGATCTCGTTTGAAAAAGGTCGAAGTGAAAGACGCCAAGCCCTACAACCCTCCGAAGCATTTCGGCATGACCGCTCTCCGCCTGCACGGCAAGGAAGAGACCGGCACATCGAAGTTCTGGGTGGGCATGTCCCACTTCCTCCCCGGCGGAGGCGCGGAGTACGACTACGAAGACTCCCCGACGGAGAAGGTGTACGTCGTCCTCGACGGCGAGGTGACGGTGAAGACCAAGAAGGAAACCGTCGTCCTCCGGAAATGGGATTCCCTCTACATTCCCCCCTATGAAGGAAGGGAGGTGCGAAACGAGACGAACCTCCCGGCCACCATGCTCGTGATCGTGAACTATCCGGATTGAAAGCCTTTTCTCTGAGGGCTCGCTGAAAAGCCGGCCGAAGGCCGGCTGAAGCCTCTCTGAAGGCTCGTTGAAGGCACGTCGAAGGCACATGGGAGAGGAGAAAAGGACCAATGGCGCTGACCAAAGCGGAAGAATACCGTAAGTTGTTTGATCTGGAAGGGAAGACGGCCATTGTCACGGGCGGCGCCGGCGTGCTCGGCCGGACGCTGGCCGTGGGGCTTGCCGCCTACGGCTGCGACGTGGTCGTGACGGGGAGAACCCTCGCCACGCTGGAAGAGACCGTCAAGGAAATCGAAGCGACGGGCAGAAAGGCCCTGGCCGTTCCCTGCGACGTCAGCAAAAAAGAAGACGTCGACAACCTGGTCAAGCAGACGATGGACGCCTTCGGAAAGATCGACATCCTCGTGACCTCGGCCGGCATCGCCAAACGGCACCCGGCGGAAGACTTCCCGATCGAGGATTTCGACCAGGTCATGAACATCAACGTGAGAGGCACGTTCCTGTGCTGCCAGGCCGTCGGCCGGGTGATGAAGGAGCAGAAGCGCGGCAAGATCATCACCGTGTCCTCGGTGCGCGCCTTCTCCGGCCACCCGGGCGGCTACGCCGCGTACGGCACCAGCAAGGGCGCCGTCAACCTGCTGACGAAGCAGCTGGCGACGGAATGGGCCAAGTACAACATCAACGTCAACGCGATCGCCCCGTGCATTTTCTGGACGCCGCTGACGAAGGAAGTGCTGGAAAACGAACAGCTCAAGCAGATTTTCCTGTCGCGGATCCCGATGGGCCGCGCGGCGGTCGCCGACGACATGGTGGGAGCCACGGTGTTCCTGGCATCGGCCGCGTCGGATTTCATCACGGGACAGGTGATCTATGTCGACGGCGGAACCACCGCCGGCTGACCGTCCCGGGAGGCTGAAGGCATGTCGGGCATCTTCACGGACATCGCCGTCATCGGGTCGGGACTCATGGGCAGCGGCATCGCCCAGGTGTTCGCCAGCCGCGGGTATCCGGTCACCATCCAGGCCATCGAGGATACCGAAGAAGTGGTGCGGAACAAGATCCGCACGAACATGCGGCTGCTCCAGGAACACGGCATCGGCGACGAGCGGCTGCTGGAGGAGACCCTGGGGCGCATCCGCGTCACCGCCGACCTGGAAGAAGCGGTCCACGGCAAGGATTTCGTGGTGGAAGCCGTCTTCGAGAACATGGAGCTCAAGCAGAACGTGTTCGCCGACCTGGACCGGCTGTGCCGCCGCGACGCGGTGCTCGCCACCAACACGTCGGTGATGAGCATCACGGAAATCGCCAGCAAGGCCCGTTACCGGGACCGCATCGTCGGCACGCATTTCTGGAACCCGCCGTATCTCATCCCCCTCGTGGAAGTGACCCGGGCGGAACACACCAGCGAAGAGACGATGGACAAAACCATCCGCTTCCTGAAGGAAGCGGGCAAGCACCCGGTGCGGGTCAACAAGGACGTGCCGGGCTTCGTGGCCAACCGCCTGCAGCACGCGCTGTGGCGCGAGGCGATCTCCATCGTGGAGCGCGGCATCGCCGACGCGAAGACGGTGGACGAATGCATCCGCTATACCCTGGGCCTCAGGCTCGGCGTGCTGGCGCCGCTGGAAAACAGCGACATGATCGGCAACGACCTTACCCTCTCGATCCACGAATACATCCTGAAGCACATCGAAAACTCCACGGAACCCTCGCCGCTCCTGAAGGAAAAGGTGGCCCGCGGCGAACTCGGGTTCAAGACGGGCAAAGGGTTCTACGACTGGACGCCGGAAGAAACGGAAAAATCCCGCCGGCGGCTGATCGCCCACCTGGCGAAGGCGGTCGCCGAACTGGGGTTTGTCACCCAAACCAAATCTTGATGGAGGGATTTATCATGGGCAAAATGCGCATCGTCGACCTCAGCCACCCGTTCGGAGACAAATCTCCCCTGTGGCCGTACTTTGAGGACGTGAAAATCGAGCGCGTGCACTACCATGCCAAATCGGGGGTGCTTTCGCAAAAGATCACCACGGTGATGCACTGCACGACCCACGCCGACTCGCCGGCGCACGTCATCGAAGGCACGCCCTACACCCACGAAATTCCGCTGGAAAAATACTACGGCACGGGCGTCGTCGTCGACATTCCGAAGGGCAAATGGGAAAAAATCACCGCGGAAGACCTGGAGAAGGCCACGCCCAAGATCCAGGAAGGCGACATCGTCATCATCCACACGGGCTGGCACCGCTACTGGGGCGACAACCGCAAGTACTTCGTCTATTCGCCCGGCATGACCAAGGAAGCCGCGGAGTGGCTGCGGGACAAGAAGATCAAGGCGCTGGGCGTGGACCAGCAGGCCCTGGACCATCCGCTGGCCACGGCGATCGGCCCGCACGGCCCCGGCCCGCTGGTTCCGGAAGTGATTGAAGAATACAGACGCGAAACGGGCCGCGACGTCCTGGAGGACTTCCCGGAATGGGAACCGGCTCACCGGGTACTGCTCGGCTCGGGCATCATGGGCTGGGAAAACGTCGGCGGCGACATCGAAATGGTCGTCGGCAAGCGCGTGACCATCTGCGGCTTCCCGATCCGCTGGTACATGGGCGACGGGTCCATCGTCCGCCTGGTCGCGTTCATCGACGAGGACGAAATCAATCCGGTGCCGCCCAGGGTGTACAAGTACGGCACCACGTGATCCCCGGATCGCGAATCCTTTAATAAGGAAAGGAAGACCGGGCATGGATGACAAAGTGATCCTGACGGTGGCCCCGACCGGCGCCTGGCCGACGAAAAAGGACACCCCTTACGTGCCGCTGACGCCGGAGGAAATCGCCGACGAAGTCTACGCATGCTGGAAAGCCGGTGCCGCCGTCGCCCACATCCATGTGCGCGACGACGAAGGGCGGCCTTCGATGAGCTTCGAGAAGTTCGAGAAGACCGTCAAGCTCATCCGCGAGCGCTGTGACATCGTGCTCAACCTCACCACCTCGGGAGGGCTCGACTTCACCGACGAAGAGCGGATGCGGCCCTTCAAGGAGCTGAAGCCGGAGCTGGCCTCCTACGACTGCGGCTCCATGAACTGGATGCACACGTCGGTGTTCCTGAACACGCCCTCCTTCCTGGAGAAGCTCGGCCAGGAAATGCAGGCGGCCGGCGTCAAGCCGGAGGTCGAAATCTTCGACACCGGGATGATCTACAACGCGGAATATTACATCAAAAAGGGCGTGCTGAAGCCTCCGGTGTACTACCAGTTCGTGCTGGGCGCGCCCGGCGGCATCGCCGCCACGGTGGAAAACCTGGTGTACCTGCGCAGCCTCATTCCGAAGGACGCCATCTGGAGCGCCTTCGGCATCGGACGGATGCACCTGCCCATCCTGTACGCGACGCTGGCCCTCGGCGGCAACATCCGCGTGGGGATGGAGGACAACATCTACTATTCCAGAGGCGTATTGGCCAAATCGAACGTCGAATTCGTGGAACGCGCCAAACGCATCGTCGAGGAAATGGGCAAGTCCCTCGCGACTCCCGACGAAGCGCGGGAGATCCTGGGACTCAGAAGGTAGAAACCAGGGCTGTGAGGCTTCCCTTTTCAGAGCGGAATGTGCGGACCCTCGGCACTCTGCCGAAAAGGGAAGCCCATTTGTTGTCTATCTTTCGTTCAACAATTTTGTATATCAAAAATGTCGGTGGAAGGAATTTCTTTAACATTGACGGTCTTGTGACTCTTTCATTATAATAAATGTATCGGTATGCAGTAATGGTGACCACATTGCGGTCAAGTGCCCGAATGACTTCGATGATTTGACAACGCTTTCATCCGTGTTATAATGGGGGTGCCAGCCAGACTGTACTGTAA
>DATCLN010000055.1:0-6411 GCA_036563895.1 Paenibacillaceae bacterium | reverse complement strand
CCGATCGAAGCCGATTTCGCTTCGCAGGCCGTTTTTGCCAAGGAGCATGAACGGTTCCACAACACCTACGAACTGGAAAGGCAAATCCTGCACCTGGTGGAAAAGGGGGATGCCGAAGGGTTGAAAAAGCTGCTCGAGCGGCCCCTTCATCTCGTGCCCGGCATCGTGGCGGAAGACAGCCTCCGGCAGGTGAAAAATCTGTTCATCGCCAGCGCCACGCTGGTCACCCGGGCGGCCATCCGGGGCGGACTGGACATCCAGGAAGCCTATCAGCTGAGCGACGTCTACATCCGGAACATGGAAAGATTGACGTCCATCCCGTCCATTTTGCGCCTGCAATATCAAATGGTGCTGGATTTTGCGGAACGGGTGGCCGCGTCGGGCGTTCTTGGAGGCCTGTCCCGCACGGTCCGCGAATGCATCGCCTTTATCCGCAACCGGACCAACCAGCCGGTCACCGTGGACGATGTGGCAAAGCACGTAAATCTGAGTCGTTCCCATCTTTCCCGCAAATTCAAATCGGAGATGGGCATCGGCATCAATGCGTACATCAACCGGCAAAAAATCGAGGAAGCCAAGCGGCTGCTGGCGCACACCCGCCTGTCCCTGGGCGAGATCAGCCATTACCTTTGCTTTTCCAGTCAAAGTTACTTCCAGAAAGTGTTCAAGAAGGCGACCGGCGTCACGCCGAACCGATACCGGGCCGCCCGTTCGCCATGGACGGAATAACCCGGCTTGCAGGAAGCGTGAAAATTTAACATTCGTTTTACAAAACTTGCGAAGCCGTTTTACACAGCGCTGCTACGATCAAACTGCAAGACTATCAAAAAATCGGGAGGGTCTCGGAGTGGAGAAACGGATTGCGCGGTTTGGCCGCGGAGGATTGGCGGCGCTGGCCGCGGCGCTGCTCGTGTTTGCGGCGGCCTGCGGCAGCAGCGGCGGAAACGGCGGAGGAGGCGGCGCTGCGCCTGCAAGCCCGTCGCCGTCAGACGGAGGGACCGCATCGGCTTCCATGCCGCCGGCAAGCTCGTCCGCACTGTCCGGCAACATCGAGATCGACGGCTCTTCCACCGTCTATCCGATCACGGAGGCGGTGGCGGAAGAGTACGGCAAGGAGCAGCCCGGGGTCAGGGTGACCGTCGGCGTCTCCGGCACCGGCGGCGGGTTCAAACGGTTCTGCAACGGCGAGACGGACATTTCCAACGCGTCCCGCCCCATCAAGGACGAAGAAAAAGCCGCCTGCCAGGAGAAAGGGATCGAATTTTTCGACCTGAAAATCGCCTTTGACGGGTTGTCGGTGGTGGTGAACCGGGACAACGATTTCGTTGACCATCTTACGGTGGAAGAACTGGCCCGCATCTTCAACGCGGAAAACCCGGCGAAGACCTGGAACGAAGTGCGCGGCTCGTTCCCCGCCGAACCGATCAAAGTATATTCGCCGGGGGCGGATTCCGGCACGTTCGATTACTTCAACGAAGAAATCCTCGGGAAAAAAGGCGTGCGCCAGGACGCCACGTTCAGCGAGGACGACAACACGCTGGTGACGGGCGTCGCGGGCGACAGAAATGCGATCGGATTTTTCGGATACGCGTACTACGAGGAAAACAAGGATCGGCTGAAGGTGGTGCCCATCGACGCCGGCGCGGGTCCGGTCGCCCCGTCCTTCGACACGATCAAGAACGGTCAGTATTCTCCCCTGTCCCGGCCGGTGTTCATCTACGTGAGCAAGGCCGCCTACGAACGGCCGGAAGTGAAGGATTTCGTGCGGTTCTATATAGACAACGTCAAGGAGCTGGCCGCGGAAGTCGGGTACATTCCGCTGCCGGATGAAGAATACGCCGCGGAACAAGGCAAGCTGTGACCCGCAAGCAAGCCGCCGCTGCACAAAGCAACCCCGGCGCGGGGAACGGCCGGACGGCCGGCCGTCGCCGGGGCGTCCGCCTTTGCGGACACAGAGCAAGAACAACCGAAATGCCGGGAAGGAGCGTCGACCTTTGCCATCGATCGATTTCCGCAATGAACGTCGCCGCCGGGCCGAAAGGATCGTTCCCGCGATCCTTTGGGCCTGCGCGGGCGTTTCCGTTTTGACGACGCTGGGGATCGTGCTCATTCTCGTCACGGAAACAGCGAATTTTTTCCGGATGGTGCCGCTCGGCGAGTTTTTCGCGTCCACCCGGTGGGCCCCCCTGTTTGAGCCTCGCAGCTTCGGCATCTGGCCGCTGCTGTGCGGCACCCTGCTCATTACGGTGATCGCCTGTCTGGTGGCCATCCCGCTCGGGCTGGGAGCGGCCATTTACCTCAGCGAATACGCGCCGCGCCGCCTGCGTGCCGTGCTGAAGCCGGTGCTGGAGGTGCTGTCCGGCGTTCCCACCATCGTGTACGGGTATTTTGCCCTGACCTTCGTGACGCCCATCATCCGCGCCGTTTTTCCCGAAACGGGCATCTTCAACGCGCTCAGCGCGGGCATCGTGGTCGGCATCATGATCCTTCCCATGGTCTGTTCGCTGAGCGAGGACGCCATGGCGGCGGTGCCGAGTTCTTTGCGCGACGGTGCCTATGCCCTTGGTGCGACGCGGTTCGAGGCGGCGCTGAAGGTGGTCGTGCCCGCCGCGCTTTCCGGCATCGTCGCTTCATTTGTGCTCGCCTTTTCCCGGGCCATCGGCGAGACGATGATCGTGACCATCGCCGCCGGAGCCACGCCGAAGCTGACGGCCAATCCCCTGGAAAGCGTCCAGACGATGACCGCCTACATCGTGCAGGTCAGCCTGGGGGACACGCCGCACGGGTCCGTCGAATACGGCTCCATTTTCGCGGTGGGAACGGCGCTGTTCGCCATCACCTTCCTCATGAACATTTTGGCGCAATATCTGGCGAAACGGTTCCGGGAGGAGTATTGACATGGAGCAAAGGCTTTCGGAGTCGCCGGCGGTGTACGGAAAAAGCTCCGGTCTCGCCGGCGCCGGCGGCGTGCCGGAGACGCTCCGGGACGGCGAGCACCGGCGGGTGTTGCGGCGAAGGCGGATCGACTGGGCGCTGCATCTCGTGTTTCTGGCTTCCACCATGGCCGGCGTGCTGGTGCTGGCGGCGCTCATCGTCGACATCGTCATGGACGGTTGGGCCCGGTTCACACCGGAGCTGGTCACGAACCATCCGTCGCGCCGGGCGTCCCAGGCGGGCATGCGGTCCGCCGTGGTCGGCACGGTGTACATGATGCTGCTGGTGGCGCCTCTGGCCTTCATTCTCGGCGTGGGAGCCGCCGTTTACCTGGAAGAATACGCGGGCCGCGGCCGCCTGTCGCGTCTCGTCCAGCTTAACATCCGCACCCTGGCGGGCGTGCCTTCCATCGTCTACGGCATCCTCGGACTGGCGGTGTTTGTGCGGTGGTTTGCCCTTGGCCGCAGCCTGATCGCCGGCGCGCTGACGATGACGCTGCTGGTGCTGCCGGTCATCATTGTGGCGGCGCAGGAGGCGATCCGCGCCGTGCCCCGGTCCCGGCGGGACGCTTCTTACGCGCTGGGAGCCACCAAGTGGCAGACGGTGTCGCGGGCGGTGCTGCCGTCGGCTTTTCCCGGCATCCTGACCGGCGTCATCCTGGCCATGTCCCGCGCCGTCGGGGAGACCGCGCCGCTGATCATGATCGGGGCGCTCACCTATGTGACGTTCCTGCCCGGGAAACTGACGGACCCGTTTACGGTGATGCCGATCCAGATCTACAACTGGATCGCCCGGGCCCAGCCGGAGTTTCACGAGCTCGCCGCGGCGGGCATCATGCTGCTTCTGATCCTGCTTTTGCTCATGAATTTCGCGGCCGTGGCGCTTCGCAACAAGTTCCGTGGGCGGATTTGAAAGGAGAAAAGGCATGGCAAACGGGAACACCGCAACCACCACCATCATCGAGATCCGCGATCTGCACGTGTTTTACGGCGAGTTTCACGCGCTCAGGGGAATCACCCTGGACATACCGGAAAAGGCGGTGACGGCGTTCATCGGCCCTTCGGGCTGCGGGAAATCGACGTTGCTGCGCACCCTCAACCGGATGAACGACCTGATTCCGGGCGCCCGCGTCGTGGGAACGGTGCGGATCGCCGGCCGCGACATCCATTCCCGCGAGGTCGACGTGGAAACGTTGCGCAAACGGGTGGGTATGGTCTTCCAGCAGCCCAACCCGTTCCCGAAGTCGATCTACGACAACGTCGCCTACGGCCCGCGGCTGCACGGCGTGCGGGACCGCCGCAGGCTGGACGAGATCGTCGAGCGGAGCCTGCGGGCGTCGGCGCTGTGGGACGAGGTAAAGGATCACCTGAAGCGCTCGGCCCTGAGCCTGTCCGGCGGCCAGCAGCAGCGGCTGTGCATCGCCCGGGCGCTGGCGGTGGAGCCGGAAATCCTGCTCATGGACGAGGCGACGTCCGCGCTGGACCCGATCTCCACCCTGAAGATCGAGGAACTGGTCCGGGAGCTGAAAAACCGTTACACCATCGTGATGGTGACGCACAACATGCACCAGGCGGCGCGGGTGTCGGAGCGGACGGCGTTTTTCCTGAACGGGGAACTGATCGAATGCGCGGAGACGACGCGGCTGTTTTCCAATCCCCGGGATCCGCGCACGGAAGACTATATCAGCGGGCGTTTCGGCTGACGGAAGGGCCGGCGCCGGAAAGGATGGGGAATATGGTCAGACGCAGGGAGCTGGACGAAGGCCTGGAGCGGCTCACCGGGCTGCTGGTGGCGATGGCCGAGCACGTGGAAAACGCGCTGGGCGGCGCCATGGAGGCGCTGGAAAAACTGGACGCGAACGCCGCGCGGCGCATCATCGAAGCGGATCCCGAACTGAACCGGATGGAGGAGCGGATCGGGGACACCGGCGTTCATCTCATCGTGACGCAGCAGCCGGTGGCCAAGGATTTGCGCCGCATTCTCGTCGCCTTCCGGATGGCGGCCGACCTGGAGCGGATGGGCGATCTGTCCGTGGACATCGCCAGGACCGTGCTGCGTCTCCAGGGGCAGACGCTGATGAAGCCGCTGGTCGACCTGCCGGAAATGGCCCGCATCGTGCGGACGATGGTGCGGGAGTCGATCCGGGCGTACGCGGAGGAGAACGTGGATCTGGCCCACAAAATGGCCCGGAACGACGACCGGGTCGACGCGCTTTATTCGCAAATATTGCAGGAGCTGTTCACGCTGGCGGCCGCCGACCCGGGGCTGACGGGCCAGGCGATGCTGCTCGCCTTCGTGGGCCGCTACATCGAGCGGATCGCCGACCACGCCACCAACATCGGGGAAAGCGTCGTGTACCTCGTGGCGGGCATCCGTTCGGAGCTCAACCCGTAAGCGTCTGCGGACCGGTTGGGTCCGTTTCCTTTTTTCCGCCCCCGACGGCATGCGTCCGGCTTCTACTGTTTTCGGTTGATCCGGCCCTGCCGCGCAGGTGTCCGTTTTTGCCCGCTTTCGTCCGAATTGTCCCGCGGGCCGGTCCGCTTTTGTGGTATGATGAAATCATGCAACCACCGCAGGGAGGTTCGGGGTTTTGAGCGAAAGCGGGAACCGGGAAAAAATCATGCTCATCGACGGCAACAGCATCGTCAACCGGGCGTTCTACGCCATGCCGCCGCTGACCAACAGCGCCGGGCAGCACACCAACGCGGTGTACGGATTCATGACGATGCTGCTCCGCGTGCTGGAAGAGGAAAAGCCGACGCACATCCTGGTCGCCTTCGACGCGGGCAAGGACACCTTCCGGCATGAATCCTACGCCGAATACAAAGGCGGGCGCGAAAAGACGCCGGCGGAGCTGACGGAGCAGTTTCCGCTGCTGAAGGAGCTTCTGCAGGCCCTCGGCATCGCGCAGTTCGAGCTGGAAGGTTACGAAGCGGACGACATCATCGGCACCGTGTCGAGGCTGGCCGAGACGGAAGGCAAGGAAGCCGTGGTGGTGTCCGGCGACAAGGACCTCTTGCAGCTGGCGTCGGACCGGGTGACGGTACTGCTCACCCGCAAGGGGGTCAGCGAGACGGAACGGTTCACGCCCGAAGCGGTGAAGGAACGGTACGGCCTGACGCCGGCGCAGATCATCGACCTCAAGGGGCTCATGGGGGACGCCAGCGACAACATCCCCGGCGTGCCCGGCGTCGGCGAGAAGACGGCGCTGAAGCTCCTTGCGGAATACGGCACGGTGGAAAACCTGCTGGCGCGCACCGCGGAGCTCAAGGGCAAGCTGAAAGAAAACATCGAGGCCAACCGGGAAAACGCCCTGCTCAGCAAGCAGCTGGCGACGATTTTCCGCGAGGTGCCGCTTGACCATACGTGGGACGACCTTCGCTGGAACGGATACGCGGCGGAGGAGCTGGCTCCCGTGCTGCGCAAGCTGGGCTTCCGTTCGCTGATGGAGCGACTCCTGCCCGACGGGGCGGCCGG
>DATCLN010000054.1:0-6890 GCA_036563895.1 Paenibacillaceae bacterium | reverse complement strand
CGGCTTTTCCCCTTGAACGGCTGAGCGGTCATGGGCTACACTGACACTGAACGATGGCCCGGCCGCCCGCGGTCGGGCTCCGGATCTGCACCCAAGGGGGAACCGCTGCATGTCGGAAGTGTCCTATGTCATCCTGCAGGAACCGGACGGCAAGGTCGTTTTCGTGGAAATGCCCGCCACGCACGCATACCAGCTGAGCGCCCTGCTGATCAGGCTGCACAAGGAAGCGGTCAAGCTGACCGCCGACAACGTGCCCGCACTGCCGCAGCCGCTGGCCGAGTGCCGGATGCTGGAGACCCTCGGCAACACCGAAAAACCCGTGAGCGGCCTGGATTACGTCAGCAGGCTGGAGGAAGCGTTCGCGGCCGTACGCGAGACGTCCTATCCGCTGATCTCCCTGCTCACCGAGATCCGCGCGCTGAAAGTGCAGCTGGAACACTGGATGGAAGAAGCCGGTTCCATGTAAGCCGTAAGCCGGACCCGGTCCGGTGCCGTCGCACAAGCCGCTTTGGGACCTGCACGGCCTTTCGTCGGCCCCCATATGCTAATACTGCTCACTGAAGCCGAAAACGCATGGAGGGAGGACGAAAGCCATGCCGCAGTGGCTGTGCAACCAACTCATGCGGGCTTTTCACAAAAAGGACGTCAACCAGATCAAAATGCTGAACGACTGCTGGTTTTTCTACCGCAACCGCGGGTCGGTCCGGGCCGGCGCGGATCGCGAGGCGAAGCAAACCCGGACCTGAGGGCGGACCGCTCAGGACACCGGCCCCCGCATGGTCAGGCCGACCCGCCCTCTTTTCACGTCCACGTCCAGCACCCACACCGTCACCGTGTCCCCCACCGTCACCACTTCGCTCGGATGTTTGATGTACCGGTCGCTCATTTGGGAAATGTGGACAAGCCCGTCGTTTTTGATGCCGATGTCGACGAACGCCCCGAAATCGACCACGTTGCGCACCGTTCCCTTGAGCTCCATGCCCGGTTTTAAATCCTCGATGTCGAGGACGTCGGTGCGGAAAATCGGCGGCGGCAGATCTTCCCGCGGGTCCCGTCCGGGGCGCCGCAGGCTGTCCAGGATGTCCCGCAGCGTGGGTTCCCCGACGCCCAGGCGCGGGGCCAGCTCCGCCGGGTCGACGTCCGCCAGGCGCTCCCGGCAGGCGGGCGTGCCAATGTCGTCCAGGGACAGGCCCAGCTCGGCGAACAGCCGCTCCACCACCCCGTAGGATTCCGGGTGGATCGGCGTTTTATCCAGCGGGTTGTCGCCGTCGGTGATGCGCAGGAACCCCGCGCACTGCTCGAACGTCTTGGCGCCGAGGCGCGGCACCGCCCGCAGCTCCTCGCGGTTGCGGAACTTCCCCCGCTCTTCCCGGAATTTGACGATGTTTTTGGCCAGGGTCGCGTTGATGCCGGATACATAGGACAGAAGCGACGGCGAGGCGGTGTTCACGTCCACGCCGACGTGGTTGACGGCCGACTCCACCACGTCGGCCAGGCTCTCCTCCAGCCGCTTCTGGGACACGTCGTGCTGGTACTGCCCCACACCGATGGACTTCGGCTCGATCTTCACCAGCTCCGCCAGCGGGTCCTGCAGGCGGCGGGCGATGGACACGGCGCTGCGTTCGGCCACGTCCAGGTCCGGGAACTCCTCCTTCGCCAGCTCGGAGGCGGAATAGACGCTGGCGCCGGCTTCGCTCACCATCACGTACCGCAAGCCCCGCTCGGGCATGCCGCGGATGAGCTCCGCGACGAACAGCTCCGTCTCCCGCGACGCGGTTCCGTTGCCGATGGCGATGAGATCGACGCCGTGCTTTTCGATGAGGCGGCGGAACACCTCGGCGGCTTCCGCCTTCCGGTTGTGCGGCGGCGTCGGATACGCCACCGCGGTCTCCAGGAGCTTGCCGGTTTCGTCTACGACGGCCAGCTTGCATCCCGTCCGGTAGGCCGGGTCCACGCCGAGCACCACATGGCCCTTCACGGGCGGCTGCAACAAAAGATGCCGAAGATTCTCCGCAAAGACGCCGATCGCCTTCTCCTCCGCCTTTTCCGTCAGCTCCGCGCGGATTTCCCGCTCCACGGACGGCGCGATCAGCCGCCGGTACGCATCCTCCAGGGCGGCGGCCAGAATCTCCCGCGTGGCGGACGGGCCCCGGATCACCCGTTTTTTAAGCCCCTCCAGCACTTCATCCTCGGGCACCGCGATGCCGACCGCCAGCACCCCTTCACGTTCGCCCCGGTTGACGGCCAGCACGCGGTGCGGCGGAATGCGCCGGACCGGCTCCTCGAAGGCGTAGTACATTTCGTACACGGACTGCTGCTCCGGATCCTTGGCGCGGCTCTGCAGAACGCCGCGCTCCCATGTGAACCGGCGCACCCACTGCCGGATGGCGGCGTCGTCGGACCAGTCTTCGGCCAGGATGTCCATCGCCCCCTGCAGGGCGTCTTCCGCCGCGGCCACGCCTTTTTCTTCATTGATATATTTTGCGGCTTCCGCCAGGGGATCGCCCTCTGCCGGCTGCCCGAGCAGCCACTGGGCCAAAGGCTCCAGCCCGCGCTCGCGGGCGACGCTGGCCCGCGTCTTCCGCTTCTGGCGGTAGGGCCGGTAAAGATCCTCCACTTCCTGCAGCCGGACCGCCTTCAGGATGGCTTCCCGAAGCTCGTCCGTGAGCTTGCCCTGCTCGTCGATCAGGCGGATGACTTCCGCCTTGCGCTCCTCCAGCTGCCGCAGATACGCCAGCCGGTCGCGGATGGCGCGCAGCCGCGTCTCGTCCAGCTCGCCGGTCATTTCCTTGCGGTAGCGGGCGATGAACGGGATGGTGTTGCCGTCCGCAAGCAGCCCGTCCACCACGCGGACCTGCCGGATTTTAAGCCCCAGCTCCTCCGCGACCAGGCGGTACAGCCTTTCATCATCGAAGGCCGCCGCGGGGGCGGACGGTTTAACTGAAGAAGGGGCGGACTCCGTCATAAGTCTGTCTGTCATGCCGGTTTCTCTCCTTGCCACAAAAAAAGAAGCCTTGACCTCCGCCTTCACAGGCGGCCTGGCTCTGCTGCCGTTCACGCCGCGGCGGACGGACCGCACGGCGTCCGTTTATGCGCTTCGGCGCAGCTGTACGCAACCGGCGCCGCAAAAACATCAAAAGTCGATCAGCCCAAGGCTGATTTGCAGCGCCTCGTCCACCTTGCGCATCGTTTCCTCGTCCAGGTGCGTGATTTTGTCGGTGAGGCGCTGTTTGTCGATGGTGCGGATTTGCTCCAGGAGGATGACCGAATCCTTTTCCAGACCGTGCTTTTTTGCTTCGATTTCCACATGGGTGGGCAGCTTGGCCTTCTGGATCTGGGCGGTGATTGCGGCCACGATGACGGTCGGGCTGAACCGGTTGCCGATGTCGTTCTGGATCACCAAAACGGGGCGCACGCCCCCCTGTTCCGAGCCGACGACAGGAGACAGATCCGCAAAAAACACGTCCCCGCGCTTGACGATCAAAGGCTACACCCCGCTTACCAGACGTTCGAGGGTGGTTTCCGCATCCCTTTCCGCGTGGATCGCTTCGGAAGCCATGTGCAGGTTGATCTTCGCCATCTCCATGTAGCCGCGTTGCATGGCCTCGCGGATCATCCGCTTTTTGCGTTCGCTCAGGTAATATCTCATCGCCTGCCGGATGATTTCGCTCCGGTTCGTTTTTTCCCTGGCGACGAGGGAGTCCACCTCCTGCAGCAGTTGATCCGGCAGACTAATCATGATCCGCTTCGTTTGCGAATTGACCAACTCTGTCACACCTCCAGCGATTTTCCAGCGCGATCATCTTTTCCCAGTATTCCGTTCTTTCGGCCAATTATTCGACTTCAAGCCCGCGGGAACCAACATATTAGATTCGCTTCCCGCCGCGCAATTCCTTCCGTTGAAAACAAAGAAAATCCTCAGAAAACCCGGAAGCGACACGCGGACACAATGCCGGCGCGCGTCAGCCCAGCAGGGGGTTGACCACCGACACGATCCGGCCCTGTTTGACATAGACGCGCGGCACCCGGGCCGTCACCATGCAGACCACTTCGTAATGGATAGTGCCGAGCTTCGCCGCCAGCTCGCCGGCGGTAATGGTTTCGCCGCCCTGCCGGCCGATTAGCACCACTTCCTCGCCGGGGGCAACCGGCGGCTCGCCGGGCCCTTCCGCCGGGTCGAGATGAATCATGCACTGGTCCATGCAGATGGTGCCCACCACCGGCACCCGGCGGCCGCGCAGCAGCACCTCTGCCTTGCCCGTGAGCATCCGGCTGAATCCGTCCGCGTAGCCCACAGGCAGGGTGCCGATGCGCTCCGTGCCGCCGGTCCTGTACCGGAGACCGTAGCTGATGCCTTCGCCCGGCGGCATGGTCTTCACCTGCACGACCCGCGTCTTCAGGGTCATCACCGGCTCCAGCGGCACCCGCTCGCGGCGCACTTCCTCGCTGGGATACAGCCCGTAAAGGCCGATGCCCAGCCGCAGCATGCCGCCCACGAGATCGGGCAGGTCGATGCCCGCGGCGCTGTTGCCCATATGAAAAATCACGGGGGGCAGACCGTTGCGCCGGACATAGTCCACCACCCGCGCAAACCGTTCCGCCTGCATTTTCGTGTAGGTTTTGTCCGTCTCGTCCGCCGTCGCGTAGTGGGTGTACACGCCTTCCACTTCCAGCTGCGGCAGGGCGCAGGCCTTCTCCAGAAACCGCTCGGCCTCGCCGCCCGGACGCAGGCCGATCCGGCCCATGCCGGTGTCGACCTTCACGTGCACCTTGAGCTTCGGACCGCCCGCCGGCAGCGATTCGGCCGCCTGCAGCAAATCTTCCCGAAACAGCGTCAGCGTGACGCCATGCTCCCGCGCCAGCGGGAACCCTTCCGGCGGCGTGTAGCCCAGCACCAGGATGGGCGCCGTCACGCCGGCCTTCCGCAAATACAGCGCCTCGTCCAGAAATGCCACGCCCAGGTAGTCGACGCCCGCCGCCACGGCTTCCCTGGCGACCTCCAGCGATCCGTGCCCGTAGGCGTTGGCCTTCACCGATGCGAGCAGCTTCGTGCCCTCCGGCAGGGCGCTTCGGAAAGCCCGGATGTTGTGCGCCAGCGCGTCCAGGGAAATCTCCGCCACGGTCGGACGGTAGCTAATGACCACGAACCCGTCACCTTCTTTGCCCGATACCGTAATGTTACCGGGTGGCCGGGAACGTGTCAATGCGAAACCATGGGAAGCGAACGGACGACCCGGCGCGCCGCCCGCGGCGCCGTTATTTCCCGGACGCCTCCGCCATCGACTGGGCGATCCGGACCATTTCGTCGTCCGGCAGGGTGGCGCTCGTCAGCCGGTATTCCACGCCGTCGTAGCTCCAGGCGAGGGTGCGCACGTCGTACCCGCTCAGATGTCCGACGGTAAAGCCCAGGTCCAGCACGATTCCCTCCTGGGCGATGGCTTCCCGCGCGTCCTGGATCGTTTCCAGAATGGTAAAATCATACGTTCCGGTGTAGCGGAGCATGACGCCGGTCTTGTCGCCGAGGCGAACTTCGCTGACGTCCTTCAGCACGACCCCTTCCGGCAGCACTTCCGGCTCGATCACGGCCAGCTGCTGCTCCTGGCCGGCCGGGCTGGCCGAAGAGGGTTCGCTTTCCGCCTCCGGAGACTCGCCTTCTCCTTCCGCCTCCGGCTCTTCCGAAGCCAGCGCTTCTTCCGTGGCCGAAGGTTCCTCCGCGGCCGGCGCGTCGCCCGTGCCCGACGGTTCTTCCGACGCCTGGCCGTCCTTCCCGGCGTCCGCCGTACCGGCGCCCCGGGAGAGGTTCTGCTCCGTATCAAAGGCCGACTTGTCAAACTTGGCGCCGAACTCGAACGTGTCAAAATCCACCTCGACCATCAGGTTGCCGCTGGCGTCCGTCACTTCCACGTGCTTCGGCGCGAAGTTGTCCTTATCCAGCCAGATCTTCTGCCGGGCGAACGATCCGTTCTGGTAGTTCGAGGCCATCACGTCAAACACGTACGCGTCGTCCTGGGCGGCGAACTGCCGGGAGTTGTCGAGCAGGATGCTTTTGGCCAGCGTCTGGTACAGGTACACCTGCCCTTGGTTTTCCGGCCAGTCGCTCTGGAAGCGGAAGCTTTTGTTCAGGCTCGGGGTGAGGACGAACACGCCGTCGTCGTTGCGCAGGACGATCTGCGTGACATCCCGCTTGGCGTTGGTCAGCGCGATGCGATAATAATGAGGTTTCTGGTACCAGACATCCACCTTGTACTCCAGCGGCTGCTGGCCCGTGTGCAGCACCATCTTGCCGCTGCCCCGGTAGCTTTCCAGTTTGCTCATGGCTTTGTCCAGATCTTTCACGACCGATTCGGCGCTTTTGCCCCCGCAGCCGGTCAGGACGGCGGCAAGCAGGACGAAGGCGGCGGCGATGACCGGCACTCGACGCATGAGATCGATCCCTCCACATCCGCATGGTTTTGATGCTTCATGTCTATGAGGGGACTTGGCCAAATATGCGGACGGGTTTGACGAGCTTGACAAGTTTGAAGGGCGGAAAGTCCGCGAGCGATGGCATGTACTTGTCCCTAAAGACTGCCGGTGTACACGCCGGAGGCCTCGCTGAACGCATTTTCAATGCCGGTCTTGCAAACACGGCGCAAACAACGGCAACGCGAAACCGTTTGCAACTGCCAGTTGAAGCGAACGTGCGTTTGTATGGCTAGGCATAGAAAAAGGGAACCCTCAATCGGGTCCCCTCAGGTAGTACGATCATATTTCAACCTGAATTTCGAAAGTAAAACTCTTTTAAAAACATAAAAAGGGCTCCTGTTCTTTGGTAGAATGGTGTTTGACGAAAAAAACTCCAGCCAAAGAAAGGAGCACCTTTAAGGTGAAGTCTACCACACCCGTCAGCA
>DATCLN010000053.1:0-1928 GCA_036563895.1 Paenibacillaceae bacterium | reverse complement strand
CCGGAGGCATGCCGGAAAGTCCAGTCCCTGATGTGAAATTTTCAAAGAGCAAGCTGGAAATTTTGAAGGTGGCCTCCAGTCCCCGAGGAGACTGGAAATCGGCCAGGCAACTGCCTTCAAAAACTACTATACGAGGAGGGGGGCCCATGAAACGGGAGCTGCATTTTCTGAAGGAACACGACTGGTCCCTGAACCTGGAGGACGAGTATTTCGCGGAGCATCCGGAGGATATGGTGGCGGCTGCGGTGCACGCCGTGGAGGAAACCGCGCCCGGCTGCTACGTCAATCTGGTCACCCCCGGCTCCATCGGCCATCCGGAAACGGCGTTTATTCCGAGCCTGATCGACAGGCTGCGGGAAGCCCGCATCCGGGTGCGGGAAGTCCGGTACGTGGACGAATGCGGCTGCGGCGGACACGTGACCCGCGTGTACCGTTGACGCGGCGGGCCGCCGGGGAGCAAAACCGGACGTGTGGGCCTTGGCGTTGGGGGAGGCGGACGGTGTGCATCGCTGACGGGACGCGGCCGGGCGCAACCGATGGCATTGCGCGGCGCAGACGGTGCGCACCGCCGACGGGTGTGCCGCGGGCGGCAGCGCGATCCCGATCAGGGCTCGTCCCGCAGCCGCCGCAACGCTTCCGGATCCAGGATGACGATGCGGCTCCGGTCCGTTTTCAGAATCTGATCCTTTTCCAGCTGGTTCAGCATGCGGTTGACGGTTTCGCGGGTGGAGCCGACGGCGTTGGCAAACTCCTGGTTGGTCATCGGCAGGTTGATGGCGATCCGCCCGTCCCGCGCTTCGCCGTGCCGTTCGGCCAGTTCCAGCAGAAAGGACACCACCCGGTGCCGGACGTCCTGGCCGGTCAGCGTTTGCAGCCGTTCCTGCAACTCGGCGATTTTCTCGCCCATGACGCGCATCACCTTGACGGCGATGGACGGCATTTGCAGGAGGAGCTGTTCGAACTGCCGGATCGGAATCGCCGCCAGCCGGACGTCGGTGATGGCCACCGCCGTGGCCGGGTACGGCTGCGAGGTGAAAAAGCCGGTATGCGGGAACATGTCGCCGGGCTTGAGGAACGAGACGATCTGCTCGTGGCCGAATTCGTCCGTCTTGATGGTTTTCACGAGTCCGTCCCGGATGAGATGGACGGCCTCCTTCTCGTCGCCTTGCGCGAAAATGACGGATTTCCGCGCGTAATAGCGGAAAATCGCGAGCTGCGCCACCTGTTCCATTTCGGGCCCGCTGAGGTCGCGGAACAGGGGAATGCGCGCCAGCAGGGCGGTGGTGTCCTTTTCCAAGGGAAGTCATCCTTTCCGGCCGTTCTTTCTCTCATTGTACCTTAAATTTCCCGCGCCGGGACAGGATGCGGATTTTGTGCCGGGGGTGATCGGCGGATGGCGGAAAAAACGGCGGACAACGCGGACAGGACGGACAGGGCGGCGAACCGGACGGACAGAGCCGCGGACCGGGCGGACAAGGCAGCGGATCGGCCGGACGGAACCAGGGCGGCCGGGCAGGCGGCGGACCGGCGGAAACTGCCGCCCAACGTGCGCATCCTGGATCTGACCATGCTTTTCATGGGCACGGGGCTCCTGCTCTTTCTGATCGCCATGGTGTACGCGTGCGGAACGGCCGCCGACCTGTCGCGATATTCGCTGCGTTCGCCGCAGGGGCTGTTTCTGGCCCATCTGCTGCTCCCCGGATTTGCCACGATGATCGCCATGGGCGCCAGCTTCCAGCTGTCTCAGGTCATCCTGAACACCTCGCTGTACAGCCGGGCGTTGGGCTTTGTCCATTACGCCGTGTACCTGGCCGGACTCCTCCTTCTTGTTGCGGGTTTTCTTTTCGACGCAAGGTGGATCGGGCCGGGCGGGACGGCGGCGCTCCTGGGGAGCCTGCTGTATGCGTTCAACCTCGTCATGACCGTTC